>DASTAE010000157.1:0-6994 GCA_035712985.1 Actinospica sp. | reverse complement strand
GCTCGGCGGCTCGAAGGTCTCCGACAAGCTCGGCGTCATCGACAACCTGCTGGACAAGGCCGACCGGATCCTGATCGGCGGCGGCATGGTCTTCACCTTCCTCAAGGCCCAGGGCCACGAGGTCGGCAAGTCGCTGCTCGAGCAGGACCAGCTCGAGACCGTGGTCGGCTACCTGGAGCGGGCCAAGGACGCGGGCGTCGAGATCGTGCTGCCGGTCGACATCGTCGCCGCCACCGCCTTCGCCGCGGACGCCGAGCACGCCGTGGTGGCCGCCGACGCGATCCCGGCCGACCGGATCGGCCTGGACATCGGCCCCGAGTCCGGCAAGCTGTTCGCCGCGAAGCTCGCCGACGCGCGCACGGTGTTCTGGAACGGCCCGATGGGCGTGTTCGAGATGGACGCCTTCGCGAACGGCACCCGCGCCGTGGCCCAGGGCCTGATCGACTCCCAGGCGTTCACCGTGGTCGGCGGCGGCGACTCGGCCGCGGCCGTGCGCGCCCTGGGCTTCGACGAGGCCGCCTTCGGCCACATCTCCACCGGCGGCGGCGCCTCCCTCGAGTATCTCGAGGGCAAGGACCTGCCCGGTATCTCCGTTCTGGAAGGCTGAGTAAGTGAGCACCGCACGCACCCCGCTCATGGCGGGCAACTGGAAGATGAACCTCAACCACTTCGAGGCCATCGCCCACGTTCAGAAGATCGCCTACGCCCTCAACGACAAGGACCACGCGGCGGTGGAGGTGGCGGTGCTCGCGCCGTTCACCGACCTGCGCTCGATCCAGACCCTCGTGGACGGCGACAAGTTCAAGATCAAGTACGGCGCGCAGGACGTCTCGAAGCACGAGTCGGGCGCCTACACCGGCGAGATCTCGGCCGCGATGCTGGCGAAGCTGAAGTGCTCCTACGTGGTCGTCGGGCACTCCGAGCGGCGCGAGTACCACGGCGAGACCGACGCCGAGGTCGCGGCCAAGGCGGCGATCGCGCTCAAGCACGAGATCTCCCCGATCATCTGCTTCGGCGAGAAGCTGCACGTGCGCCAGGAGAACGGGCACCTCGCGCACTGCGAGGAGCAGCTCACCGGCTCGCTGGCCGGCCTGACCGCCGAGCAGGTGCGCAAGTCCGTGCTGGCCTACGAGCCGGTCTGGGCGATCGGCACCGGCGAGGTGGCCACCCCGGCCGACGCGCAGGAGGTCATCGGCTCGATCCGCGCGAAGCTCGCCGAGCTGTACGACGCCGAGACCGCCGAGGCCACCCGGATCCTCTACGGCGGCTCCGTGAAGGGCTCCAACGCGGCCGGCATCATGGCCGAGAAGGACGTGGACGGCGCCCTCATCGGCGGCGCCTCGCTGGACCCGGACGATTTCGTCCGGATCATCCGGTACCGGGACAGCGCCGTCGCGTAGCCGTACTGGTCCCGCACCGGCGGGACCAGGTAGTCTAGGGCGGCTGTTGGACGCACCCGACAGCCGCCAACTGCCACGTCGAGAGAAGAGATCCCCGTGATCCTCGCCCTTGAGATCATCCTGGGTGTCACCAGCCTGCTGCTGATCCTGTTCGTCCTGCTGCACAAGGGCAAGGGCGGCGGCCTTTCCGACATGTTCGGCGGCGGATTCACCTCGCAGCACGGCGGCTCCTCGGTGGTCGAGAAGAACCTCGACCGCATCACGATCGTGCTCTCGGTGGTCTGGCTGGCGTGCATCGTCGGCATCGGAATCGCCTACAAGTAGGACATTTCGGCGCACATCCGCCCGCCTGAAGGGCGGAACCGGGGGGATGCGCACCCGCGTCTGACATATCGCTCGTACACTGGTGCATCGCGCCTTTTGTACGGCGACGGTGGAGCACTACGCGGTCTGCGGCAGGGAGACGGATAAAAGTGGCTAGTGGCAACGCGATTCGCGGCAGCCGGGTCGGCGCCGGCCCGATGGGCGAGGCCGAGCGGGGCGACACCGCGCCGCGCGTCTGGATCACCTTCTACTGCTGCAACGGGCACGAGACACGGCCGAGTTTCGCCAGCGACGCGGCGATCCCGGAGACCTGGGACTGCCCGCGCTGCGGCTTCCCGGCCGGACCGGACCGGGACAACCCCCCGGCCCCGCCGCGCACCGAGCCCTACAAGACGCACCTCGCGTACGTGCGCGAGCGGCGCAGCAACGAGGACGGCGAGGCGATCCTCGCCGAGGCCCTGGCCAAGCTGCGCGGCGAGGTCTGAGGACCCGTCCCGGGCTCCGTCCGCCGGTCTAGGATCGGCGCATGGAGAACCGGGAAGAGACGACGCGCAGGTTCGAGATCTTCATCGACCGCGAGGTGCGGGAGAGCTCGCCGCTCTACACCGCGCTGACCCAGTACGTCTCCGAGGATCTCGCCGCGGGCGGGTATTTCACGGACGTGCTGGGGACTGCCCCGCAGCGGCAGCGGATCCCGAACCTGCTGCTCGCCTCCGTGCACCGGGTGCTGTTCGACCACCCGGATGAGGAACTCGCGGGGTATTACGCCTCGCTCGGCGGAACCCGGCTTCCGGACGCCGATCTGATCCCGGCCTTCGTCGGTTTCGTCACCGGGCACCGCGCGGAGATCGATCCGCTGCTGGCGACGGGGGAGACCCAGACCAACGAGGTGCTGCGCGGCGCCCAGCTGCTGCCCGCCTTCTCCTGGGTGCAGGCCACGATGCGCCGGCCCCTCGGGCTGATCGAGATCGGCCCCAGCGCGGGGCTGCTGCTGCACGCCGACCGCTACGACTACCGCTACGAGTTCGCCGACGGCACGGTGGTCGACGGCGGCGAGGCCTCGGCGGACGGCGTGCCCCCGCTGCACTGCCCGATCCGCGGCGCGTGCACCCCGGAACAGCTCGCCCCCTTCGTGACCAAGCCGCTGCGGGTCTCCTCGCGCGTCGGCCTCGACCTGAACCCGCTCAGCCCGGCCGACCCCGAGGCGCGGGCCTGGCTGCGCGCCCTCGTCTGGCCCGAGCACACGGAGCGCCGTGCGCGGCTCGAGGCGGCCCTGGAGCACGCCGCCCGGCGCCCGGTGCGGCTGCGCAAGGGCGACGCCGTGCGCATCCTGGCGGACGCCGTGGATTCCGTGGCGGACAACGCGATCCCGTGCGTCTTCGTCTCGAACAGCCTGCCGCACTGGAGCCCCGAGGGCCGCGAGGAGCTGGTCCGGCTGATGCGCGAGCTCGGCGCGCGCCGCGACCTGGTGTTCATCATCAAGGAGGCGCACCGGATCGGGCTCGGCCTGTTCAGCGGCGAGCCCGACCCCGGGGCGCCCGACGGCAAGGACGTGCACGAGGTGCTGGGCGCGGTCGTCTACCTGGGCGGCCGCGAGCGGCTGTTCCGGCTGGGTTCCGCCGGCATGCACGGAGCGTGGCTCGACTGGTCGCCCCAGCCGCTCGGTTAGTCGGCCGTCGCCGCTCCGGCCCCCGCTCCTGCCTCCGGCTTCGTCCACCGGTGCTCGATCCGCCCGAAGCGCCAGACCAGCACCGCCACGATCCACGTCCCCGCGAACAGTCCGGCGATGGTGAACCCGGCCTTGTTGATGTCGAAGTCCGCCATGAAGTCCCAGAAGCCGCCGCTCAGATGCAGCTCCGAGGTCAGCACGCCGAGCATCTCGACCGTGCCGATGATGAACGCGGCGGCGATGGACAGCCCGGTGATCACCAGGTTGTAGTAGACCTTGCGGACCGGCTTCGCGAAGGCCCAGCCGTAGGCGAAGTTCATGAAGCAGCCGTCGAGCGTGTCGAACAGCGTCATGCCGCCGGAGAACAGCAGCGGCAGAGCCAGCACGGCGTAGAACGGCAGGCCGCTGGTCGCCGCGTACGCCGTGGCCGCGAGCAGCACGACCTCGGTCGCGGTGTCGAAGCCGATGCCGAACACCATGCCGACGAGGTACATCTGCCACGTCTTCGTGATCGAACGCATGAAGCGCCCGAAGAAGCGCCACATCAGGCCGCGGGCCTGCAGCTGCCTCTCGAGCTCCTCCTCGTTCAGCTCGCCGCGCCGCATCTCCTTGAACACCTTGGCGATCCCGGCCAGCACGATCAGGTTCAGCGCGGCGATCAGGTAGAGGAAGCCGGCGGCCGTCAGCGTGCCGATCGTGCCGCCGAGCGTCTCATAGGTCGAATTCGGGTCGACCACCGCGCCGAAGACGGCCTTGGCCGCCACGGAGATCCCGACCCCGACCGCGACGACGACGCTGGAGTGCCCGAGCGCGAACATGAACCCGACCGCGATAGGTCGCTTCCCGTCGGACATCAGCTTGCGCGTCACGTTGTCGATCGCCGAGATGTGGTCCGCGTCGAAGGCGTGCCGCGCCCCGAGCGTCCAGGCGGTCACGGCGACGCCGAGGCCCACGCCGAGCTTGGCGTAGGCGAAGTGGTGCGGCATGACCGTGAAGACGTAAATGCCCCAGCCGAAGCCGTTGATCGCGAGAACGACCAGGGCGATCAGGCCGAGGCGACCCCATTCGCGGGGTTCGAGGGCGCGGGTGAACGAATGCCGACGCGACATCGCGGGCCAATCCTTCCATCGAGGATCGTGAACCGTGCGCGCGCCGAGAGGCGACCGGACTCCCCCCGAGCCTGAGGCAGGATCAGGGGTTCACCGTTGCGGGACAGTGCCGGATTCCCACCGGCTTCGCTCTCCACGCGCGGCCCCGGCGGAGGCCGGGGCAAGGTGCATCGTACTGCCGATTGAAGCGGCCTACTGCGGGTGCGGCGCCTTGGCGACCATGATGACCGTCACCGTCGTGGTCTTCTCCGAGACCTTGTAGAGCACCCGGTAGTACCCGAGCAGAAGCCGGCGCAGCCCGGCGCGGCCGAGGTTCGTGCTGTTGCCCGGACGGGGATTGTCTCCGAGCTCGTACACGGCCGTGAGCACCAGCTGCGCCCCGAGCTTGTCCTCGCGGTACAGCAGGGTCGCCGCGTCGATGGCGGCCGGCTTCCAGTCGATCCAGTAGGTCCTGCGCTGTTCCTCGTCGGATTCCCGCTCCTTGTGACGTGGCACTTAGTTGTCCTCGTCCAATCCCAGGAGCTTCTTGACCTGGTCGTGCGGCACGACGTCGTCGTCCTCCGCCAGAATGCGCTCGGCCAGCGCGATGTCGGCCTCGTCCTCACGCCGCCGGAAGTACTCCAGCACCTCGTAAGGCACGATCGCCGCCACCGGCGTGCCGTGCTGGGTGATCGTGATGATCTCGCCACCGTGATGCGACTTGGCGACGAGGTTCCCGAGGCGCGTCCGCGCGTCGGTGAGTGTCACTGTCTCTGCCATGTACAAAACGTACACTTTGTAGATTCTGTTGTAAAGGGGCGGACCGGTGGGAGAACCGTCGCTCATTAACACGAGTGGGTCCCCGCAGTCCAAGACCAGGGGGACCCGCTCGCCGTACCTGATAGACCTACAGCAACCCCGCCGCCGCCTCGTCCACCAGCCACAGCGTGGCCTCGGTGCCGTGGGCGCCCGCCGCCGGGGTGTGCACCTGGTCGGCCGTCGTCAGGGCCCTGGCCACGGCCTCGGCCTTCTCGGCTCCGGACGCCACCACCCAGACCTCGCGGGCGGACTGGATCACCCGGAAGGTGAGCGAGATCCGGTTCGGCGGGGGCTTGGGGGAGTCGTGCACGGCGATGGCCGAGGGGGCCGTCTCGTGCGTGCCGGGGTGGTCGGGGAACAGGGAGGCGATGTGGCCGTCCGGGCCCATGCCGAGCAGCAGCACGTCGAACGCCGGCGCGTCGGCGCCGGAGGGCGCGTACTTCGCCAGTTCGGCCGCGTACCTCGCGGCGGCCGCCTCGGCGTCCTCGCCGTCGGGACCGTCGCTGGGGGCCATGGCGTGCACGAACTCCGGGTTCAGGGGCAACTCGTCCAGCAGGGCGTCCCTGGCCTGGGTCTCGTTGCGGTCCTTGTCCCCGGCGGGCACGAAGCGCTCGTCGCCCCACCACAGGTGCACCCGGCCCCAGTCCACGGCCTCGCGCGCGGGCAGCTGCGCGAGCGCGGAGAGGGTGCCGATGCCGATGGTGCCGCCGGTCAGCACCAGGTGCGCGACGTCCCGCTCGGCGAGCACGTCGATCAGCCTGGTGGCGAGCCGCGCCGCCGCAGCCGAAGCCAGGGTCGGCCCGTCGGGGTGACGCAGGACCCGGCGACCGGAGCCTGGGGCAGTCAAGCCGACTCCCCGGTCTCGGACTCGGTCGCGGGGTCGGCGGACGGAGCGTCAGCGGACGACTCCTGCGCCTCCTCCACGACCACCGGGGCCGGCTCGCCGAGCTTCGCCGCCTCCTTGGCCGCCTTCTCGACCGTCGGGCCCGCCACCTTCAGCGGCTCCGTGAACGGCGCGTCCACCTCGGAGAGCATCTGCGCGTACACGTCGTCCTGGTCCAGGCGCCGCAGCTCCTCGGCGATCAGCTCGGCCGTCTCGCGGCGCTTGAGCGCCACCGGGCGGTCGGGCTGACCGGGGATCGACAGCGTGGCCAGCTCGCCGTCCGGGCGGGACAGCCGGATCGGGCCGTCCTCGGTCATCAGCTCGACCGAGGTGATGCCCGGGCCCTCGTCCGCGGTCCGGGTCACCGGCACACCGAGGCGCTGCCGCAGCCACACGGCCAGCACCCGCACCGAGGGGTTGCCCTCCTCGCCGGAGACCGAGACCCCGGTCACCGGGTGCGGGAACTGGTCCAGCGCCGCCGCCAGCATCGAGCGCCAGGGCGTGAGCCTGGTCCAGGCCAGGTCGGTGTCCCCGGGCAGATAAGCCCCGGCCCGGGCGACCAGCTTCTTCATCGGCTTGTAGTACTCGGCCGCGTCGGTGATCCGCCGCTGCGCGAACGCGCCCAGCGGGTCCTTCGACGGCACGTCCGGGCCCTCGTCCGGCCACCAGGTGACCACGGGCACGTCCGGCAGCAGCAGCGGCAGCACCACCGAGTCGGCGTGCGAGGACAGCTCGCCGTACAGGCGCAGCACGATGACCTCGCCCGGCCCGGTGTCGTCGCCGACGCGCACCTCCGCGTCGAGCCTGGTGC
>DASTAE010000156.1:0-8466 GCA_035712985.1 Actinospica sp. | reverse complement strand
CGGCTCGAAGTAGAGCCGGTCGGAGGTGTCGTAGTCGGTGGAGACGGTCTCCGGGTTGCAGTTGACCATCACGGTCTCGTAGCCGGCCTCGCGCAGCGCGAAGGAGGCGTGCACGCAGGAGTAGTCGAACTCGACGCCCTGGCCGATCCGGTTCGGCCCGGAGCCGAGGATCAGCACGGCAGGACGCTCGCGCGGCGCGACCTCGGTCTCCTCGTCGTAGGACGAGTAGTGGTACGGGGTCGCGGCGGCGAACTCGGCGGCGCAGGTGTCGACGGTCTTGTAGACCGGCCGGATGCCGAGCGCGTGCCGCACGGCGCGGACCACGCTCTCGTCCATGCTGCGGATCGCGCCGATCTGCGCGTCGGAGAAGCCGTAGCGCTTGGCGCGGCGAAGCAGCGCGGGCGAGAGGTCCGCGGCCGCGGCGAGCTCCTGCGCGACCTCGTGGATCAGCTGCAGCTGGTCGATGAACCAGGGGTCGATCTTCGTAAACTCGAAGACCTCCTCCAGGCTCGCCCCGGCCCGCAGCGCCTGCATGGCCGTGTTGATCCGGCCGTCGGTCGGGATCGCGGCCTTGGCCAGCAGCTCGCCCTTGTCCCCCGGCTCCCCGGCGAAGGAGAACTCGGAGCCCTTCTTCTCCAGCGAGCGCAGCGCCTTCTGCAGCGCCTCGGGGAAGTTGCGGCCGATCGCCATGGCCTCGCCGACCGACTTCATGGTCGTGGTCAGCGTGGCGTCGGCGTGCGGGAACTTCTCGAAGGCGAAGCGCGGCACCTTGACCACGACGTAGTCCAGCGTCGGCTCGAAGGACGCGGGGGTCTCGCGGGTGATGTCGTTCGGGATCTCGTCCAGCGTGTAGCCGACGGCCAGCCGCGCCGCGATCTTCGCGATCGGGAAGCCGGTGGCCTTCGAGGCGAGCGCTGAGGAGCGCGAGACGCGCGGGTTCATCTCGATGACGATGATCCGGCCGTCGTCCGGGTTGACCGCGAACTGGATGTTGCAGCCGCCGGTGTCCACGCCGACCGCGCGGATGATCGCGATGCCGATGTCGCGCAGCTTCTGGTACTCGCGGTCGGTCAGCGTCATCGACGGGGCGACGGTGATCGAGTCGCCGGTGTGCACGCCCATCGGGTCGAAGTTCTCGATCGAGCAGACGACCACGACGTTGTCCTTGCGGTCGCGCATCAGCTCGAGCTCGTACTCCTTCCAGCCGAGGATGGACTCCTCGAGGAGCACCTCGGTGGTGGGCGAGAGCTGCAGGCCGGTGCCCGCGATGCGCCGCAGGTCCGCCTCGTTGTGCGCGAAGCCGGAGCCGGCGCCGCCCATGGTGAAGGAGGGCCGGACCACGACCGGGTAGCCGCCGAGCTCCTCGACGCCGGCCAGGCAGTCCTCCATCGAGTGGCAGATCACCGAGCGCGCGGACTCGGCGCCGATCTGCTCCACGATCCGCTTGAACTTGTCCCGGTCCTCGCCGCGCTCGATCGCGTCGATGTCGGCGCCGATGAGCTCGACGTCGTACTTGGCGAGCACGCCCGACTTCGCCAGCGCCACGGCCGTGTTCAGCGCGGTCTGGCCGCCGAGCGTGGGCAGCAGCGCGTCCGGCCGCTCCTTGGCGATGATCTTCTCGACGAACTCGGGGGTGATCGGCTCGACGTAGGTGGCGTCGGCGAACTCCGGGTCGGTCATGATCGTGGCCGGGTTGGAGTTCACCAGCACCACGCGCAGGCCCTCGGCCTTGAGCACCCGGCAGGCCTGGGTGCCGGAGTAGTCGAATTCGCAGGCCTGGCCGATCACGATCGGCCCGGAGCCGATGACCAACACCGACTTGAGGTCTTCCCGCCTGGGCATCAGGCCCCGCCCTTCCGCTGCTCCATGAGTTCGGTGAACCTGTCGAACAGGTACGCCGCGTCGTGCGGCCCCGCCGCCGCCTCGGGGTGGTACTGCACGGAGAAGGCCGGCGCGTCGAGGCAGCGCAGTCCTTCCACCACGTCGTCGTTCAGGTTCACGTGGCTGACCTCGACGCGCCCGAAGGGGGTGTCGGAGACGCGGTCCGTCGGCGCGTCCACGGCGAATCCGTGGTTGTGCGCGGTGATCTCGACCTTTCCGGTCAGCCGGTCCTGCACGGGCTGGTTGATGCCGCGGTGCCCGTACTTGAGCTTGTAGGTGCCGAAACCGAGCGCGCGGCCGAGGATCTGGTTGCCGAAGCAGATCCCGAACAGCGGGATCCGGCGCTCCAGCAGCCCGCGCACCACGGCGACGACCTCGTCCTGGGTGGCCGGGTCGCCGGGGCCGTTCGACAGGAACACCCCGTCGGGGTTGAGCGCCAGGATGGTCTCCAGGCTCGCGTTCCCCGGCAGCACGTGCGAGCGGATTCCGCGCTCCGCCATGCGATGCGGCGTCATCGACTTGATGCCGAGGTCGAGCGAGGCGACCGTGAACCGGTGCTCGCCGATCGGCTCGATCACGTAGCTCTCCGGCGTGCTCACCTCGCCGGTGAAGTCGGCGCCGACCATCTCGGGGCTGGCCTTGACCCGCTGCAGCAGCGCGGCCGGATCGGCCTGGGCCGAGGCGCCGGAGAAGATCCCGACGCGCATCGCCCCGCGCTCGCGCAGGTGCCGGGTCAGCGCCCGGGTGTCGATCCCGCTGATCCCGACGACCCCCTGGCTCTGCAGCTCCTCGTCCAGCGAACGCCGGGAGCGCCAGTTGGAGGCGCGGCGGGCCGGATCGCGCACCACGTAGCCGGACACCCAGATCCGGCCGGACTGCGCCGTCGGCCGGCGCGACTCCGGGTCCTCGTCGTTCACGCCGGTGTTGCCGATGTGCGGGGCGGTCATCACGACGACCTGCCCGCAGTAGGACGGGTCGGTGAGGGTCTCCTGATAGCCGGTCATGCCGGTGGAGAACACGGCCTCGCCGTAGGTCTCGCCGACGGCGCCGTAGGCCTCGCCGCGAAAGGAGCGGCCGTCCTCCAGGACGAGCACCGCCTCTGCGTAGTCGCTCACGCGGCGACCTCCTTCTTCTGCTGTCCCAGCGCGTTCACGGCCTCGACGAGGGGTAGGCGCGCGGCCTTCAGGCGGGGGTGGAAGCCGGTGTCGAGGGTGCGCTCGCCGAGCCTCCAGGTGATCAGGACCACGCCCTCGCCGCCGGTCACCTTGCCCGCGATGCCGGGCGCGAGCTCCGCGCCGACGACGTCCGCGGCCGGGATGAAAAGATCGGGCGCGGCCTGGCGGGCGAAGAACACGCCCTCGCCGGTGACCGTGACGTCCGCGTTGCTGCGCACGCCGAGGCCGTGCGCGGCGATCCGGTCCAGCCAGTCGCCGTGCGTGGTGGTCGAGGCGTACACCCCCTCCACGCCCTCGTCGCCCTCGACCGGGCTCGGCGCCGCGGTGGCGGGCGCCGGCAGGTCGGCCTGCCGGGCGGCGCGGCGCTGGTAGCCGCGCCACATCAGCCAGCACAGGCCCGCGAACGCGGCCAGGATCAGCACGGTCAGACCGAGCCGCGCGGCCAGCTGCGTCACCGGGGCGCTGTGCTCTCCGGACGCGAGCAGGTTGCTGCCCACTGCCTCCTTCGCCATCAGTCGATCACCTTTCCGTCGAGTACCGTCGCCGTGCCGCGCAGGAAGGTCGCGCGGACGGCGCCGGGCAGTTTCAGCCCCGCGAACGGGGTGTTGCGCGAGCGCGAGTGCAGCGCGTCGGCCTCGATCACGCGGCTCGCCGCCGGGTCCGTCAGCACCAGGTTCGCGGGCTCGCCGGGCTCGAGCGGCCGGCCGTGCTCCTCGAGCAGGCCGATCCGCGCCGCCCGGACCGACATCCGGTCCGCGACCCCGGCCCAGTCCAGCAGCCCGGTATCCACCATTGTGTGCTGCACCACCGACAGAGCCGTTTCCAGGCCCAGCATCCCCATGGCCGCGACGGCCCACTCGCAGTCCTTGGCCTCCACCGGATGCGGCGCGTGGTCGGTGGCGACGACGTCGATCGTGCCGTCGGCCAGGCCCGCGCGCACCGCCTCGACGTCGGCCCGGGTGCGCAGCGGCGGGTTGACCTTGTAGACCGGGTCGTAGCCGCGCACCAGGTCGTCGGTGAGCAGCAGGTGGTGCGGGGTCACCTCGGCGGTGACCGGGTAGCCCTTGGACTTGGCCCAGCGCACCAGCTCCACGGAGCCGGCCGTGGACAGGTGGCAGACGTGCAGCCGGGATCCGGTGTGCGCGGCGAGCAGCACGTCGCGCGCGATGATCGCCTCCTCGGCGACCGCGGGCCAGCCGCGCAGGCCGAGGGCGCTGGAGACCTCGCCCTCGTTCATCTGCGCGCCCTCGGTCAGCCGCGGCTCCTGCGCGTGCTGCGCCACGACGCCGCCGAAGGCCTTCACGTACTCCAGCGCCCGGCGCATCAGCGCCGCGTCCGAGACGCAGTGCCCGTCGTCGGAGAAGACTCGCACGCGCGCCGCGCTGTCGGCCATCGCGCCGAGCTCCGCGAGCCGCTCGCCCGCGATCCCGACGGTCACCGCGCCGACCGGCTGCACGTCGCAGTACCCTGCCTCGCGACCCAGCCGCCAGACCTGCTCGACGACGCCCGCCGTGTCCGCGACCGGATCCGTGTTCGCCATCGCGTGCACCGCGGTGTAGCCGCCGGCCGCCGCCGCGCGGCTTCCGGTGTAGACCGTCTCGGCGTCCTCGCGCCCCGGCTCGCGCAGGTGCGTGTGCAGATCCACGAGGCCGGGCAACGCGATCAGGCCGTCCGCCTCCACGACCCGCGCGCCGCTCGGCGCCTCGTCGACGAACACCCCGTCACTGACATGCAGCTCCCTGACGTCCCCGCCGAGAATCCGCGCGCCTTTAATGGTCCAAGCGCTCATCGCGCGCCTCCCTCGTTCTCGGTGCCGATCGCCGGTTCGCTGCCGCCGAGCAGCAGGTAGAGCACTGCCATCCGCACCGAGACGCCGTTGGCGACCTGCTCGGTGATGGTGGACCGCGCGGAGTCGGCGACCTCCGCCGAGATCTCCAGGCCGCGGTTCATCGGGCCCGGGTGCATCACGACCGCGTGCTCGGGCAGCGCGGACATGCGGTTGGCGTGCAGGCCGTAGCGGCGCGAGTACTCGCGCTCGGTCGGGAAGAACGCCTGGTCCATCCGCTCGCGCTGCACCCGCAGCATCATCACGGCGTCGAGCTTGGGCAGCACCGGATCGAGCTCGTACGAGTACGAGCACGGCCAGGTCTCGACCGCGAAGGGCATCAGCGTCGGCGGGGCCACGAGCGTGACCTCCGCGCCGAGCGTGGAAAGCAGCCGCACGTTCGAGCGCGCGACGCGGCTGTGCAGCACGTCGCCGACGATCCCGATCCGCCGCCCCTCCAGGCTGCCGAGGCGGTTGCGCAGGGTGTAGGCGTCGAGCAGCGCCTGCGTCGGGTGCTCGTGCGTGCCGTCGCCCGCGTTGACGACGGCGCTGCGGATCCAGCCCGCGTGGGCCAGCCGGTACGCGCCGCCGGAGGCCCAGTGCCGGACGACGACGGCGTCGGCGCCCATCGCCTCGAGGGTCAGCGCCGTGTCCTTGAGCGATTCGCCCTTGGAGACGCTGGATCCCTTGGCGGAGAAGTTGATGACGTCCGCGCTCAGCCGCTTCGCCGCGGTCTCGAAGGAGATCCGGGTGCGCGTGGAGTCCTCGTAGAAGAGGTTCACCACGGTGCGGCCGCGCAGCGTGGGCAGCTTCTTGATCGGGCGGTCCGCGAGCCGGGCGAGCTCGGCCGCCGTGTCCAGGACGAGGGTGGCGTCCTCGGCGGAGAGGTCCGCGGTGGACAGCAGGTGCCTCTTCATCGGGTTCCCGCTCCCTTCACGCCGAGCAGCACCGCGTCCTGCCCGTCGGTCTCGGCGAGGCGGACCTGCACGGTCTCGCGCTGCGCGGTCGGCAGGTTCTTGCCCACGTAGTCGGCCCGGATCGGCAGCTCGCGGTGCCCGCGGTCGACGAGGACGGCGAGCTGCACCGCGCGCGGGCGTCCGATGTCGCCGAGCGCGTCCAGCGCCGCGCGGATCGTGCGGCCGGAGAAGAGCACGTCGTCCACCAGGACGACCAGCTTGCCGTCGACCCCGCCGCCGGGGATCTCGGTGCGGCCCAGCGCACGGGCCGGCTTGAGGCGCAGGTCGTCGCGGTACATGGTGACGTCGAGCCGGCCGACCGGGAGCTCGAGCCCCTCGACCCCGGCGATCTGCCGGCCGAGCCGGGCCGCGAGGTGCGCGCCGCGGGTGGGGATGCCGAGCAGCACCGCGTCGTCGGCGCCCTGGGTGCGTTCGAGGATCTCGTGCGCTATCCGGGTCAAGGCCCGGGAGACGGCGGAAGCGTCGAGTACGGCGCGCATCGCCTGTTCGGCCGCACCCGCCGGCGCGGTGTTCTGTGGTTCAATGCCATCGGTCATGCCGAAGCAGACCCCCTTCCCTGCCTCACGGGACAGGACTTAAAGGACGTCGGACGGACCGAGCCTATCAGGAGCGGCCGATCAACCGTTCCGGTGGGTCAATTCTGCGCCAAGAGCGGTCCAGGAATCCGTCAAAAGCGTGCAGGTGCGGAGCAAACGCCGAGGCCGGTCGGCGTACGTGGCCAGGGGTCAGAGCAGGGGGTGCGGGTGCGAGACCGGACCAGACGTGACATAGGCTGCCAGATGTAGAAACGCCGGTCATCGCATGACCTGCTGCCTTGACGAAGGTAGATTACTCTGCGTAACATCCGTCAAGGTCGCCGGGATGGTTGACCGTGGAACACAGAGCCTTCGATGGGGAGATCCTATGTCTACCGAGTACGCCAAGGCGCTGGGCGCGCGGCTCCGCGCGATCCGGACCCAGCAGGGCCTGTCGCTGCACGGCGTCGAGCAGAAGTCCCAGGGCCGCTGGAAGGCCGTGGTGGTCGGCTCCTACGAGCGCGGTGACCGCGCCGTCACGGTGCAGCGTCTGGCGGAGCTCGCGCACTTCTACGGCGTGCCGGTGCACGAGCTGCTCCCGGGCGGCAGCCCGAACGCGGCCGCGGAGCTCCCGCCGAAGCTGATGCTGAACCTCGAGGTGCTGCAGAACCTGGGCGAGGACAAGGCCGCCCCGCTGATGCGCTACGTCGCGGCGATCCAGAGCCAGCGCGGCGACTACAACGGCCGGGTCCTGTCGATCCGCCAGGACGACCTGCGCACGCTGTCGGTCATCTTCGACCTGCAGCCCTCGGTGCTGGTGGACCTGCTCATCGAGTGGGGCGTGCTGGACGCCGACGCCCGCCGCGCCGTGAACTTCGACGCCGACTTCGCCGACGACGAGCTCGACGAGGACGAGCTTCTCGAGGAGGACGAGGACTGAGCGGTCCGTCCTCGAAGGCGCTCGAGTCCCCTCACGGCCGCACGGCCGCGAGGGGACTTCTCGCTTTCCGGGGGCGGGGCTGGGAGGCGAGCCCGGCAAGCCACGGGTGTCCCGGGTGAACGCGGCTCAGAAGCCCGGAGAGGGCCTCACACTGGCGTTGCGTCATAACGGGGCGCGCGGCCTCGAAATCGGCCTGGTCCTTGTCCCGCAGGCCCTTGGCCTTGAACAGCAGCACGATCTCCGGTGCCAGGTAAGGGATCCCGTCCGCGGTGCGCAGGATGACGTCCGCGTACGGCAGCCGGATCGTCTCGTCCCGCCGGCAGACCCAGACGTCGTCGGCATGCGGCTCCCGGAACACGTCCAGCAGATAGTCGCCGGTCTCCCGATCGCGCACCCACGTCTGATGCGTCGCCGCCAACACCTCCGCCGAGGCGTCCTCCCAGATGCGGTGGTCTCCCACCGCGTCGAAGGCGTACTCCGGAAAACGCTCGCGCACCTCGCCGAACCGCGCGGCCGGCACCGCGATCTCGATGTCCCCGTGCGCACGCATCGGCTTGCCCAGGAACAGTTCCAGCGCCCAACCCGCCGCGACGGCCCACGGCGCGTCGATCCCGTCGAGCCTCTCGGCGACCTCGCTCGGATCCCAACTCCGGGCCCACCGCATCTCGAGTCTCTCGAGATCGGCCGGCGTGACCTCAATGCCCCCGTCGGGCCGCAGCTCGCTCATCGGGCGAGCGTAACCCGGAAAAAGCAAAGAACCCCAAGCCTTTTCGGCCTGGGGCTCTTTGTACTGGTAGCGCGGCGGTGTCCTACTCTCCCACAAGGTCCCCCTTGCAGTACCATCGGCGCTGGCGGGCTTAGCTTCCGGGTTCGGGATGGGACCGGGCGTTTCCCCGCCGCCATGACCGCCGCACGATCATCAGGTGTTCTCGTTTCAAGCGACCCGGGCGGGTCGGTCGAGTACCTGTGAACCGGCTAGTGGATGCGAACTGCGCTGCAGTGATGTCAGAGATCGGGGTGTGTAAGCCCTCGGCCTATTAGTACCGGTCCACTGCACACCTTGCGGTGCTTCCATGTCCGGCCTATCAACCCGGTGGTCTGCCGGGGGCCTTACCCACTCTAGGTGGTGGGAGGACTCATCTCGAAGCAGGCT
>DASTAE010000155.1:0-2733 GCA_035712985.1 Actinospica sp. | reverse complement strand
TCCCCGAATACGCGGAGTTGCTGAAGCGGGTCAAGGCGAGCCGCGCCGGCGACGCTTCGGTCGCATTCACGATGAACGACGGGCGCTTGCTGAGCAATCTTGTCGAAGAGGTCTGCGACTCGGCGAAGCGGCTGCCCTAGGTCGTGACCGAGGTCGCCAGCAGCACCCGCAGCAGCGGCAGCGCGGGCAGCGCCCAGAGCGAGATCTCGTCGAGCAGGATCGCGACCAGCCACTGGGAGCCGTCGGAGCCGGTGGCCCCGGCGGACAGGGCCGAGGTGTACCCGGCGGCGGCCAGGAACTCCGGGGAGATGCCGAGGTCGCCGGGGTTCCAGTTCGAGTCCTGGCCCACGGCCGGGGTGACCTGGCCGAAGCCGCGCAGTTGCTCGGCTATCCGCGGGATCGGCTCGATCAGCTGCGGCGGCGAGGTGGGCGAGAGCTCGACGGGGCGCGGCTGCGGGTCGGGAACGGCGCCCGGGATCGTGTACGAGCCCGACTCCGAGGCGGCGCGGTAGACCGCGGAGCGCTCCTGGAACAGCGGGCCCTGCTGCGTGGCGCGCCGGTATATGTACCAGGAGGCCGCGTCCAGTCCGCGCGCGACCTGATCCACGATCACCTCGACCCGGTCCGGGCGCTGCGCGGTCGGCGGCAGCTTGTCGAGGCCGGCGAGAGCCTGGCCGAGCAGGGCCTCGATCGGCGCCGAGGCGCGGCCGCGGACGGTCGCGACGGGCACGCCGCGCTGCTGTACCGGCAGCGCCGGGTCCGGCGGCTGGCCGCGGCCGGCCACGACCGGGGAGAGCGAGCGCGAGCGCTTGGCGCGGTACTGCGCGGCGTCGGCGAGCCGGAAGAGGCCGTCGCGGGTGGCCACCCGGCCGATGGGGTCGCCGGTGGAGGCCACGCCGCAGGACATGCCCTCGCCGCCGCGCACGGTCAGGGCCCGCAGGCACAGGTCCTCGGCCGCGGCCACCGCGTCGTCCGCGGTGAACCCCTCGATCAGCAGGCAGAACTCGTCGCCGCCGAGCCGGGCCGCGAGCGCCCTGGGCAGCCGGGAGGCGGCGGCCGAGACGCACGCGCCGAGTTCGACCAGCAGCGCGTCGCCGTGGTCGTGGCCGTGCGTGTCGTTGATCCGCTTGAGGCCGTTGCCGTCGCACAGCACGAGGGAGACCACGGTGCCGTCGTGGTTGTGCCGGTCCATCGCGGCGTCCAGGCGCGCGTCGAAGGCGCGCCGGTTCGCGAGGCCGGTCAGCTGGTCGGTGAGCGCGAGCCGCTCGATGTGCTCCATCTGGCTGGCCCGGGCCAGACCGGCGGCCACCTGCGTGGACAGCGCCTCGGCGTAGTCGAGGTCGGATTCGCTGTAGTCCGGCTGGTGGGTGGAGCGCGCGGCGTAGAGCTCGCCCCAGGCGCGGCCGCCGAAGACGATCGGCGCGATCAGCGCGCAGCGCAGGCCCCTGCTGCGCATCAGGTCGACCCGCTTCGGGTCGCCGGAGCCCATCTCCGCCCGCTGGATCCAGGGCCCGACCTCGTCCTCGCTGAGCAGCACGGTCGGGAAGTCGGTGACCGGGTACGTCTCGTCCTTGGGCTGGTCGGAGACGTCGCCGAGCTGGCCGCCGTGGTTGACCAGGACGCGGAGCAGGCCGGTGTCCCGCTCCCACATGGAGATGGACACGGCCGCGGCGTCGAGCTGGCGGTAGGCCTCGGCCGCGGCCGCCTCGGCGACGTCCAGCGTGGAGCTGGCGTCGGCGATCAGTTTGGTGAACTTGGCGAGGGCGCGCAGCCGGACCGCGAGGTTCGCGGCCGAGTTGGCGTAGTCGACGGGGTAGGGCGCGCCGCCGGGCTGCTGCGCGCCGTCCCGGCCGACGCCCGCGGGCGCGGCGTGCGCGCCTCCGGGCGTCGAACCCGAGCTGGAGGCGCGCCGCCACGCCGATTGGGCGGAGCCGATCGGCGCGGCATGGCTCCCGTGGCCCCAGCCTTCGGGCAGCCCTCCGGGCTGCCCGCCGGTAGCGCCGCGGCCGTACCCGTCCACCCGCCCCTGCCTTCCGCGACCGGCCGCCACCGGTCGCGCTAGCTCCCTCGCCTGCTCATGTCCTGCCGGTGATCCGTCCTGCCGGTCCGTCTTTACGGACTCAGCTGCGCGCCGCCGCTCCCTGGGCCGGGTCGCCCGAGATCAGGGTGCTTATCTCGCGCTGGGTCTCCTCCACCCGCGGGATGTCGTTCAGCAGCACCTGGCCGTGCTCGCCCGCCGACTCGACCACGAGGGTGCCGCAGCCGAGCATCCGGTCGAGGATCGAGTCGTGCCGGAAGGACACGTCGTTGATCTTCTCGAGTGGCAGGTCGCGGCCGACGCGGTGCACGAAGCCGAGGCGGATGACCAGCCGTCGGTTGGTGATCACGTAGTTGCTGAAGAGCCAGTGCATCCAGGGGCGCACCGTGAAGTAGAGGATGACGCCCAGCGCGACGACGCCGATCGCTATCCAGCTGATCTCACCGCTCGTCTTGCTCGGACTCGGCGACACGGTCAGCAGGAATCCCGCGGCGCCGCACGTGACGAGCAGCACGATGACGGGGAAGACGAGTGCTTTCCAGTGCGGGCGAAGTTCGAGGTCGATGCGCTCGCCCTCGCTCAGTAGTCGGGTCGGGTACCCCATCGTGCTGTTCCTCTCCCCCCTCGCATCGAGGGTGACCTTAGGTGACCACGGCTGTTCGGTTCCGTGTGGTGCCCCATCCTGACATGTCGCA
>DASTAE010000154.1:0-11961 GCA_035712985.1 Actinospica sp. | reverse complement strand
GTGCCACGGCACACGGATCGAGTTGTAGCCGACGATGTTGTCCGGCTGGTTCTCCTGATAGTTCGCCGGGGCCGGCTTGGGGCTGCTGCCATCAGCACCGACCACGAAGTCCGACAGCAGGCCGTTGGTGGAGGAGTAGTTGCTCACCAGCGAAGAGTCCACGGCCTCGGTGCGGGTGATGACCTTGTTCCAGTCGTGGCTGGTGTCATATGCCGCGAACGCCCGCAGGTGGTCGATCATGTGGTCCGAAGGCCGGGTGTCGGTGTTCGGGCCGTCGTCCTCACATTTGAGGTGCCCGTCGGGGGCCACGTTGTGGTTGTAGAAGTTGGTCAGCCAGGTTTTGGCGTCGCTGGTGTACCCGCCCCACTGCTTGTCGGCGAGGATCAGGCCGTAGCCGATGTCGAGGTCTCCGTCGGTGGCCCCGTCCGGAGTGCCGCCGCTGTAGTACTTGCAGGTCTTGCCGTCGAGCTGCCACTCCATCAGGCCGTATTGGTCCTCGTGGTCCTTCACGAGCTGCCACAGGCCGTTGAACTCGGTCTGCGCGTCCGCGTCGTAGCCTGCCATCAGGGGGATGATGTTCATCCCGTAGCCCTGGCCCTCGGAGACCGGGCCGTTGTTGGTGGCGTCGCCGTCGCCCTTGGTGGAGACGTAGTACTCGTTCGAGGCGCAGCCGTGGATGAGATACGTGCTCTTCCACGCGTTGTACGCCTTCTCGACCGCCGCGTCCCGCGAGGACTGCGAGGCCGATGGCATGACGCCGACCTTGTAGGTCACGTGCGTCGGGAAGGGATGGCCGACCGGCGTGGCGGCCTCGGCAGGCGTCGAGGTCACCGCCGACACGGCGACCACGCCGAGCGTGGCGGTGGCGAGGGACAGCCCGAGCGCGAGCGCCCGGGCACGTGTGGGTCTCAAGTGTCCAACTCTCCTTGGTTAGCGAAGCTGCTCGTTCATGAGCAGGAATGAGCCGAGGCCGTGCAGGTCGTTCACGGCCTTCGGACGGTCGATGTAGTACGTGTAGTCGCCGACGTTCGTCCCGGGGCAGATCGTGGTGAGGTTCGTCAGGCCGTCGCTGCCGATCGAGATCCGGCCGAGCACGCCCTGGTACGCCTTCTGGGCGACCGCCTGGTACGACGTGTCCAGGTATTTGTGCTGCACGGCCAGTGAGAGCGTGTAGGCGAACATGCTGGAGCACGAGGTCTCGGTCCAGTTGCCGGCCCCGCTCGGCTTGTCGATGACCTGGAACCACAGCCCGGTCTTCGGGTCCTGATAGTGCACGAGGCCCGCGGCGTACTTGCCCAGGTCGGTCAGCAGCACGGAGCGGCCCGGCTGCGTGGTCGGGACGTCGTCGAGCGCGGTGACCAGCGTCATTCCGTACCAGCCGTTGGCCCGGCACCACTGCTCGGGGGACAGCCCGGTCGTCGGGTTGGCCCAGCTCGCCGTCTTCGACTCGTCGTACGCGTGCTGGAGCAGGCCGTCGGGCTGCTGCAGGTGGCTCGCGTAGACCGTGAGCTGCTTGACCGCCTCGGCGTCTGTGTAGGTGGAGTCGTTGAACTCCTTGCCGTACTCCAGCAGGAACGGCACGACCATGTAGAGGCCGTCATCCCACAGCTGGTGCGCGCGCGAGGAGGTGTCGGCGTGCCAGAACCCGCCGTCGGAGGTGCGCGGGTAGGTGTTGAGCCGGTTCCGGATCGTGGCCGCCGCGGTCGCGTACTTCGCCGCGCCGGTCTCGTGGTGCAGGATCACCAGCAGCCGGCCGGCGAGCATGCTGTCGAGGCTGTCGAAACTCTGATTGATCGTGCCGTTCGCGGAGACGAAGCGGTCCACCCAGTTCTCGATGTACGTCAGATACGCCTTGTCGTGGGTGCGCAGGTAGACCTGGTACTGGCCGTAGAGGTAGAGCCCGGCCTGGTACGACCAGGGGCCGATGGTGCTCGGCGTGAACCGCTTCATCGTCGAGTTCACCATCGCGACGGACCAGTCGGTGCTCGCGGCCGTCGTCGCCTTCGCGGGAGCCGTCGGGGTGAACGCCAGAGCGGCCGCGGCGAGGAGCAGGAGGGGCTTTCGCAGAAGTCTCATAGCAGTTTGTCCAAGGTGATAGGAAGGTTGCGCACGCGCTTCCCGGTGGCGTTGTAGACCGCGTTGGCGACCGCCCCGGCCGCGCCGACGATGCCGAGCTCGCCGATGCCGCGCATGCCGATCGGGTTCAGGATCGTGTCCGGGTAGTTCAGGAAGGTCACGTCGATATGCGGAAGATCCGCGTTCACCGGGACCAGGTAGGAGGCCAGGTTCGCGTTGGCGAAGCGGCCGTCGGACTCCAGGATCGTGCCCTCGAGCAGCGCCTGGCCGATCCCCATGATCATGCCGCCCATGATCTGGCTGCGGGCGGTCTTCGAGTCCACGATCGTGCCGGCGTCCATCACCGCGAGCAGCCGCGTCACCCGGGGCTCCGCGGTCCACTTGTTGACCTGGACCTCGCAGAAGATCGCGCCGAAGGACATGAAGCCGTAGCCGCTCGTGGTGTTCTTCGCGGACGTGCCGGTCGCCTCCACGCCCGCCACGTTGACCTTGGTGAGCAGGGCGCCGAAGCTCATCGTGGTCGAGCCGGAGGTGAGGTCGCCGTTCTTGTAGGTGACGGACGAGGCGCTCTTGCCGTGGAACGGCGAGGAGGTGCTGGTGATCGCCAGCTGGATCAGGGCACTGATCGCGGCCTGCGCCGCGACGTTGACCGCGGTGCCGTTGCTCGACGTGGAGCCCGATCCGCCCGCGTTGGCCGCGGTCGGCAGGGTCGAGTCGCCGAGCTCCGCGCTGACCTGCGCGACCGGGATTCCGAGCGCGGCCGCGCCGAGGATCGCGAACACGGTGGCCTGGCCGGTGCCCGCGTCCGAACCGGTGCCGGAGACCACGGCCGTCCCGTCGTTCTGCAGGCGGACCATCAGCGTCGACGCGCTGCGTCCCGCCGGGTAGGCCGCGGTGGCCATGCCGAGGCCGACCAGCCAGTCGCCGTTGGTCACCTGGCCGGGCTTGGCCGAGCGCTTGGACCAGCCGAAGGCGCTGGCCCCGGTCGTGTAGCACTCCGCGAGATGCTTGCTGGACCACGGAGTCGAGCCGCCGGGCACGGTGTTCGCGTAGTTCTTCTGGCGCAGCGCCAGCGGGTCCATGTTCAGCGCCACGGCGAGCTCGTCCATCGCGGATTCGAGCGCGAAGGAGCCGTTGGCCTCGCCCGGGGCCCGCATGATCGTGGTCGCCGGGATGTCCATGCTGACCGGGGTCTGCCCGGTGCTGATCGAACCGGCGGCGTACGTCGTCTTCGAGACCGACGCCGGGTTCTCGGTGAAGTTGCTGGAGTTCGACTTGCTGACCGTCGCGATGTGCTTGATCGCGCTGATCGTGCCTCCGCTGTTCGCCGTCAGCGACACGGTCTGGCTGGTGTTCGGACGGTGCCCGACCACGGTGAAGACCTGTTCGCGGGTCAGCACGGTCTTCACCGGCCGGCCCAGCGCCAGCGCGGCCGCGGCGGTCAGCGGCGTGTGCGCCCAGTTGCCCCACTTCCCGCCGAACGCGCCGCCCACATAGGGATTGATCACGTGGATGTTCGCGCTGGAGACGCCGAGCGCGTGTGAGAGCCGGCTGATCACCAGGGGAGTGCCCTGGGTGGCCGTGTAGATCGTCAGATGCGAGCCGCTCCAGGAGGCCACGGTCGCGTGCGGCTCCATCGCGTGATGGTGCACGATCGAGGTGTTGTAGACCTCTGATATCGTCCCGCTGCCCGGCGAGCTCGGCGTCATCGAGGTGACCGGTGTCGACTTCGCGTACGTCGTGGTCACCAGCGCGGCCGCGTCCCTGGCCTGCTCGAAGGTCGCGGCGACCACCATGCCGATCACCTGGCCGTAGTAGCGGACGTTCTTGTCCTGCAACGGCGGCGTGAACTCGTCGTTCTCGTCGCCGCCGTACGCGTAGAGCTTCAGCGGGTTGAACGGCGTGTACACCGCGAGCACGCCCGGCGAGGCCAGCGCGGCCGACGTCGCCATCGCGCTGATGGTCCCCTTGCCGACGGTGCCGGTCACGAGGTAGCCGTAGGCCATGTTCGTCAGCATGTTGTCGGCCGCGTACTTGGCGCCGCCCGTAACCTTGAGCAGGGCGTCGACCCTGCTGACCGGCGATCCGATCGGCGAAGTGCTCATGACGTCACTCCCAGCAGTTCGCTCAGCGCGCGCACGATGGCGCGCTGCACCAGAGTCACCTTGAAAGCGTTGTCCGCCAGCGTCTTCGCGCCCACGACGGCCTTCGCGGCGGCGGTAGTAAATGTGCTGAGAGACGCCGTCTGCCCCTGCAGCGCAGCCTCGACCGCGGTCAGCCGCCAGGGGACCGTGCCCACCCCGCCGACCGCGACCCGCGCCGCCGTGACCGTGCTCCCGTTCATCTCGACGGCGATCGCGGCGGAACTGAGCGCGAACTCATAGGACTGACGGTCGCGGATCTTCAGATAGGACGAGTTGGTCGCCCAGGCCAGCGGCGGCACCAGTACTCCGGTGACCAGCTCGCCCGCCTGCAAGGCGTTCTCCACCTGCGGAGTCGTCCCCGGCTCGACGTAGAAGTCCGAAAGGGCGACCTGCCGCGTCCCACTGCTGCTCTGGAGTTGGACGCTGGCGCCCAGCGCGGTCAGCGCGACGGCCAGGTCGCTCGGATGCGTCGCGGCGCACGAGGTGCTGGTCCCGAGGATCGCGTGCCCCCGGTTCGCCCCGGTCTGGGCGGGGCAGCCCGAGCCGGGATCGCGCTTGTTGCACGCGACGTTCACGTCGCGGAAGTAGTCGCAGCGGGTGCGCTGCAACAGGTTCCCGCCGATCGACGCCATGTTGCGGATCTGCGGAGACGCCGAGGCGAGCAGCGCCTGCGAGAGCACCGGGAACGCGCTGGTGACCAGCGAGTTGCCCGCGACGTCGCTCATCCGCGCCAGCGCGCCGATGTGCAGGCCGGCCGAGTCCGTGGTCACGGCAGTGAGCGGAAGGGCATTGATATCGATGACGGTGCTCGGCCCCATGACGTCGAGCTTCATCAGATCGACGAGCGTGGTGCCGCCGGCCAGATAAGCCGAGCCGGTGCCCGCGGCGCCGACGGCCTGCGTGACGGTGGTGGCGGCGGTGTAGTCAAAACCCTGCATCACGCCCTCCCCTGCGCGGCGGCGGCCTGGGTGACCGCGTCCACGATGTTCGAGTAGCAGCCGCAGCGGCAGAGGTTGCCCGACATCCACTCCCGGATCTCGGCCTCGCTGCCCGCGTGGCCCTCCTGGATCAGCGCGACCGCCGACATGATCTGGCCCGAGGTGCAGAACCCGCACTGCATCGCGTCGTTGTCGATGAACGCCTGCTGCACCGGGTTCAGCGTCCCGCCGGACTGGAGGCCGCCGGTCGTGGTGACCTCGTGTCCGTTCACCGTCGCCGCGAGCGTCAGGCAGGAGAGCACGCGCCTGCCGTCCACGAGCACCGTGCACGCGCCGCACTGCCCGCGGTCGCAGCCCTTCTTGGTGCTGGTCAGGGCCCAGCGCTCGCGTAGGGCGTCCAACAGCGTGACCCGCGCGTCGGCCGTCAGCGTCTTGGTCTTCCCGTTCACCGAGCAGGAGATCGACACCGTGCCGGCGTCCGCGGGAGCGGCCGCCGCGTCCGCCGCCTCCGCGGTCCCCGGCGGCTCGACCAGCGGGGCGCCGACCGCGAGTCCGGCGGAGACCGCGGCGGCCCGGCCGAACAGCAATCGGCGGCTCAGTCCGTCAGAGGGCATGGGTGGGTTCCCCCTCAGTGGCTAGTTAGTCAACTTTACTAACGTGAGTGTGCCACTGTTCTTAGTCGTCCTTCAGGTGGCTGTCAATCCCCGCGGTCCGGCCTTGACAGGAACGCTGAGGGTGCCTAACGTCCCCCGCGTTGCAACGGGATTCAACATTTCCTTACATCAGTGAACCCACAAGGAAGTGGTGTTTGACCATGAAAAGGATCTTCCGAGTGCTGCTCTGCAGCGCGCTCGCGATACCACTGGCCGCGGTGGCGGCCAGTGCGCAGGCGGAGGCGAACGGCGTCGGACTCAAGCCCGCCCTCGGCTGGAGCAGTTGGAGCTTCGTCCGGCACGATCCCACGGCCGCGACGATCGAGGCGCAGGCCGACGCGATGCACACCAGCGGCCTGCAGGCGGCCGGCTATCAGTACGTGAACGTCGATGACTTCTGGTATCAGTGCCCGGGCAGTCAGGGCCCGAACGTGGACCAGTACGGCCGCTGGGTCACCGACGCGACGAAATTCCCGCCCTCGGCGAGCGGCGAGAACGGAATCCAGGTCGTCGCGGACCACGTCCATTCACTCGGCCTGAAATTCGGGCTCTACGTCACTCCCGGCATTTCCGATCAAGCCGTGGCGCAGAACACGCCGATCGAAGGCACCGCGTACACCGCTGATCAAATCGCCGACGGCGCCAGCGAGAAGAACTACAACTGCCGGGGCATGCAAGGCATCGACTACACCAAGCCCGGCGCCCAGCAGTTCATCGACTCCTGGGCCGACCAGTTCGCGTCCTGGGGCGTGGACTACGTGAAGATCGACGGCGTCGGCACCAGCGACGTCGGCGACATCCAGGCCTGGTCGCAGGCGCTCCAGCAGACCGGCCGTCCGATCCACATGGAGCTGTCGAACAGCCTCGCCATCGGCAGCGCGGCCACCTGGGCGCAGTACTCGAACGGCTGGCGGACGGGCGGCGACATCGAGTGCTACTGCGGCACCGGCGGCGCCAGCTACCCGCTGACCGACTGGTCGCACGTGTCCTCGCGCTTCAACCAGGTGGCCCAATGGCAGCCCTACGGCGGCCCCGGCGCCTACAACGACTACGACTCGATCGAGGTCGGCAACGGCGCGAACGACGGCCTCACCCCCGACGAACGCCAGACCCAGATGAGCCTCTGGGCCCTGGGATCCTCGCCGTTCATCCTGGGCACCGACCTGACGCACCTCGACCCGACCGACCTGTCGTACCTCAAGAACAGGGCGGTCCTGGCCGTAGACCAAGACGGCATCGACGCGTCAAGAGTCTCCGATACGTCCACCGAGCAGGTCTTCGCGAAGACCGAGAAGCAAGGCGACGTGATCGTAGGCCTCTTCAACACCTCGGCCTCCGCCGAGGCCGCCACGACCACGGTAGCCGCCCTGGGCCTGCCCGCGGGCACCTACCGCCTGGACGACCTCTGGACCGGCAAGAGCACGGAAACGGCGGGCACGATCGCCGCCGACGTCCCCACCCACGGCGTAGCCCTCTACAAGGTCACCCCCCTGCACACCCCCGCCACCACCCCGCCGGACACGGTAGCGACTCTCAGCCTCCCCGCGAATGCCCAGTCCGGCCAGCCCTTCACCGCCACCCTCTCCTACACCAACGACGGCGCCCAGCCGGTCGCCACCGCAAAGGCCTCCCTCTCCCTTCCCGCCGGCTGGACCGCCACGGCGACCACCCCCACCACTTTCGCCACCGTGACCAGCGGCCGGACCGCGACCGCCACCTACCAGATCACTCCGGCCTCGACCACCGCCCCGCTCACCGAGTCCACCATCGGCGCAACCGTCACCTACCCGTGGCCCTGGCCGTGGATCTGGACCTGCCGACCCCAATCCGTCTCCACGAGCGCCGAAGTCGAGACAACGTCCCCGGTCCAGTCCCCGTACGAGACCTACTCCTCGGCGACTGACGGCCCCGCCGCGTACGGCCAGTCCGGCACCCAGTTCGCCATCGAAGGCGCCGGCAAGGACCTCTGGACCGACGTCGACGCGTACACCACGATCTACCAACCCGCCTCGGCCACCGCGGGCTCCACCATCCAGACCGAGGTCACCGCCCAATCCGCCATGACCGGCTACGCCAAGGCCGGCATCATCGTCCGCAACACCATGACCGGCTCCGGTACGAGCCCCGAAGGCGTGATCCTCTACGAGTCCCCCTCCGGCGGCATCCAGCTCGAATGGACCTCCGGGGGCACCGACAACCTGAACAGCGTCACCCCCGTGAACGGCACCATCCCCGACACCGTCCCCGTCTACCTGAAGCTGGTCGTCGCCACCGGCGGCGTCTACACCGGCTACTACTCGACCGACGGCGCGACCTGGACCGAAGTCGGCACCGCCACAGTCCCCAACCAGAACGCGACCCAGGACGCCGGCATGTTCGTATCCAGCCACAACCCCGGCAACGACGGCCTAGTCGACTTCGCCGGCTTCACCATCACCGACTGAGGCTCGCGCGGCCTCCTCGAGCACGACAGGATCCGCGCAACCACGCGCGTACCCCGCGATGCGTCGGCGAATATCGCGGCCCAGAAGCCGGCGGCCGATGAAGTGAGCCAAAGGACGCAGCGGAGCCGGGCGACAACGGAAGCTGTACTTCCACGTAGCGACCGTGCAGCCCGGCTCCGCAGCCGGAGCGAACCGCCAGCCCCCGGCGAACACCGCGAAGAACCACGGGCCGTCGACCATCTTCATCCCGACGTTGGTCGGCGGCGCGAAGGAGACATACTCGCTGATCATCGAGAACCCGTGCCGCGACCGCGTGAACGTCCGCACACCCTTCCCCGGCCGCGTAGCCCCGTCCACGAAGTGCTGCTCACGCACGAACGGATCCCACCGATAGCGGATCGGCGCAACGGTCTGCGACACGGCGAACGCGACATCCGGCGGCACCGGCACGGTAACGGAGGCCTCGACAGTAGGCATCGGTCCAGTATCCGCGAAAACAGCTCAGCAGGGCGGCGCACGCGAAACCAATTAGTACGACAGCCGTTGATATGGAAGTATCCCGGCGTGGATTCGACCCCTGTGCTGTACGAAGAGCGTCACGGATGGAACCGGTCCGTCGTCCTCACGGTCTCGATCGGCTGCCTGTTCGGCATCGCGTCGCTGATCGGCTTCGCCGAGTTGCATCTGGTCCGGCTGCTGCTGATCGGCTCGCTCGCGACGGCCGGGGCGCTGCTGAACGTCTTGAGCGCCGTCGTGCATCGGGTCGTGGTGCGTGTCGACGAGCAGGGGCTCACCCTCGCCAGGGCCGCGGCGCGGACGCCCTCCGGGGGCGGGACCGCCTGGGCGGAGGTGCGTGCCGTGGTCATCCGCAAGATCGCCGGCAAGACGCACATCGGCCTCGTCAAGAAGTACGCGGGCATCCCCCGACGGTGCCCAGCGGTATCCGTCCGGCGTGACCGGCGCGGTGCTCGAATGCGGTAGCTACGGGGACACGCCCCAGTGCGTGTGGGCCGATCAATCAGACTTCGTATTCGTCAGCTACGACGGCGGGCCCGGCAGCATGGCGGGCCTCGTGGCGCTCACGCCGACGCGGTGGAAGGCCGCGGCTCAGGCCAGTAGCAGCCGCCTGACGCGCGCCGCCTCCCGAGCGAGGTGATCGCGCTCGGGCACGTTCGTGGCCGCGCGCGAAGCCTGCGCGTAGAGCTCGGCGGCGCGCTCGAGGTCTCCGGTGCGTTCGAGCAGGTGGGCGTGCACGGCGGCGTGGCGCGGGACCTCGGGGTCGACCTCGGCCAAGGCCGCGAGCCCGGCCCGCGGCCCGTCGGCCTCGCCGACCGCGACGGCGCGATTGAGCCGCACGACGGGGCTTGCGGTGAGGCGCAGCAGTTCGTCGTACCACTCGACGATCTGCACCCAGTCGGTCTCCTCGGTGCTCCGCGCGTCGGCGTGCAGGGCGGCGACGGCGGCCTGCGCCTGGTACTCGCCGAGCCGGTCGCGGGCGAGCGCGGCCTGCAGGATCGCGACCCCCTCGGCGATCAGGGCCGTGTCCCAACGGCTCCGGTCCTGCTCGGTGAGCGGGATCAGGCGCCCCTCGTTTCCGGTGCGGGAGGCGCGGCGCGCGTGGTGCAGCAGCATCAGCGCGAGCAGCCCGGCCGCCTCGGGTTCGCCGGTCGCGCCGGCCAGGTGCCTGGTCAGCCGGATCGCCTCGGCCGCGAGGTCGACGTCGCCGCCGTAGCCCTCGTTGAAGACCAGGTAGAGCACGCGCAGCACGGTCGCGAGGTCGCCGGGCCGGTCGAGCCGTTCCCCCTCGATCCGCCGCTTGGCCCTGCTGATCCGCTGCGCCATCGTGGCCTCGGGGACGAGGTACGCCGTCGCGATCTGCCGCGTGGTCAGCCCGCCGAGCGCGCGGAGGGTGAGGGCGACGGCCGACGCGGGGGAGAGCGAGGGGTGCGCGCACAGGAAGTAGAGCCACAGCGTGTCGTCGACCCCGGTCACCGGCCCGGCGGCCGGCTCCTCGTGCACGGCGAGCTCGCGCCCGCGCCGGGACGCGTCGGCGCGGGTCGCATCGAGGAAGCGGTGCCAGGCCGCGGTGACCAGCCAGGCCTTCGGGTCGCGCGGCGGGTTCGCCGGCCACGTGCGCACGGCCTGGACCAGCGCCTCCTGCACCGCGTCCTCGGCCGCCGAGAAATCGGCCCCGCGGCGGACCAGGACGCCGATCACGCTCGGCGTCAGGGTCCGCACGAGGGCCTCGTCCACGGCCGTCACTCCGTGATGGTCGGCGGGGCGGCCATCACCGGACGCAGCTCCAGCCACTCGTGGATCGGCCGGCCGCCGGCGCCGGGGGCCGCGGACAGCTCCCCGGCGAGCTCGAGCGCCCGCTCGTAGCTGTCGACGTCGATGACCATCCAGCCCGCGATCAGGTCCTTCGTCTCCGGGAAGGGCCCGTCGGTGACCGGCGGCCTGCCCTCGCCGTCGTAGCGGACGAAGGTGCCCTCGGGGGAGAGCCCCAGGTCGGACACGTACTCGCCGGTGGCCCTGAGCCGGTCGGCGAAGTCGAACATGTACTTGATGTGGGCCGAGAACTCCTCCGGCGTCCACTGGTCCATCGGGGTGAAGTTCTCCGGAACCGGCGCGCCGCGGTAGTGCTTGAGGAGCAGGTACTTCGCCATGGTGTCCTCCTAGGTGCGTTCAGGCCATTCTGGCCGTCTTCACCTCGGGGACGCAGCCGAGGACGCGTTCTCGACATCCCGCGGGAAGGAGATTTCCCCGGGGGCGGCGGCGTCAGATCTCCAGGTTCTCGCCGATGGTCTGCAGTTGGCGCCGGGCGAGCGCGAGGTTGCCGCGGGTCTTGTCGAGGGCGAGGTAGAGGAAGAGCCCGGCGCCGTCGCGGCTGTGCAGCGGCCGGATCAGGTGGTACTGGTGGCCGAGCGTGATGAGGATGTCGTCGAGCCGGTCGTTGAGGCCGAGCAGCTCCATCGTGCGCATCTTCGCCTTGACGACCTCGGTGTTGCCGGCCGCGGCGACGTTCACGTCCAGGTTCTTGGTGGCGCTGGCCCCCGCGAGCGTCATCCCGCTCGTGTAGTCGACGAGGGCGGCCGCGAGGGCGCCGTCGATGTTCATGACGTTCTTCAGTGCGATGTCTATCCCAGCTGCCATCGGTGTTCCTTTGCTCGGGAGGGATCGGCTCTTCGTGGTCCACCGCGTCTCCGGCGCGATCGCGCGGCCCGGCTCACGCTAGGACTTGCAGGACCGCAGGGTTGAAGGATTCTGCAATTCGCCTCTTTCGCCACGGCGCGCGTCGGCACGGCGGGGCGCGCGCCGGGTGCGCGCCAGGGCCGGGTCCCTGCCTTGACGCCCGAACGGCCGTGATCCGCCGCCGACTCCTGCCAAGATGAGGACGGCCGCGGCTGAGGAAGGATGTGGTGATGCCGATGCCGATACCGCTCTACCGGGTCAAGGCGGAGTTCTTCCGCGTGCTCGGCCACCCGGTGCGTATCCGGGTGCTGGAACTCCTGTGCGACGGCCCCGAGCCGGTCCGCGACCTGCTCGCCGACCCCGAGATCGCCTCCCTGGGCGTCTCCGCCTCGAGCCTGTCCCAGCAGTTGGCCGTGCTCCGCCGCTACGGCATCGTCACCACCACCCGCGATTCCGGCAGCGTCGTCTACATGCTGGCCGGCCCCGACGTCTCCGACCTGATGATGTCGGCCCG
>DASTAE010000153.1:0-18545 GCA_035712985.1 Actinospica sp. | reverse complement strand
CCATGCGAGCTCCCGTCCACTTGTAGGTACAAGCTACAACTTGGCCGTACAAGCTGTCTAGGCACAGTCGGGGGCCGCCCCCGTACGATGACGCTCACCTGCCGAGCCCCTGGAGGACCCACACCATGATGCGAGCGGTCTTATACGCCGCCCTATTCGCCTTGATCCTGTCGCTGGCAGGTACCCCGGTCGCGATCCGCTTCTTCACGCGGCGCGGCTACGGGCAGGAGATCCGCGAGGACGGGCCCAAGAGCCACCAGGTCAAGCGCGGCACGCCGACGATGGGCGGCACGGTGATCGTGATCGCCACGGTCGTCGCGTACTTCCTGGCGAAGCTGGTGACGCTCAAGGCGCCGACGCCCTCCGCGCTGCTGGTGCTGCTCCTGATGGTGGGCTTCGGCGCGGTCGGCTTCGTGGACGACTATCTCAAGATCTACAAGAAGCGCTCGCTCGGCCTGCGCGCCCGCGCGAAGCTGATCGGGCAGTGGATCGTCACGATCGCCTTCGCGGTGCTCGCGCTCAACTACCACGACCGGATGGGTCTGACCCCCGGGAGCACGCACGTATCCTTCCTGCACGACATCAGCTGGCTGAGCCTCGGCCCGATCGTGTTCGTCATCTGGGCCTACCTGCTCTGCGCCGGCTGGTCGAACGCGTACAACCTGACCGACGGCCTGGACGGCCAGCTCGCGGGCGCCTCGGCGATGGCCTTCGCCGCGTACGTCGTCATCGGCGTCTGGCAGTACGGGCAGACCTGCGGCACCGCCGCCGCCCACGGCTGCTACCAGGTCAGCGACCCGCTCGACCTCGCGGTCGTCGCCGCCGCGACCATGGGCGCCTGCTTCGGCTTCCTGTGGTGGAACGCGGCCCCGGCGAAGATCTTCATGGGCGACACCGGCTCGCCCGGCCTCGGCGGCGCCTTCGCTGGCCTGACCGTCTGCACGCACACCGAGATCCTCGGCGCGATCATCGGCGGCCTGTTCCTGATGGAGATGTTCTCCGTGATGATCCAGGTCGGCTCGTTCAAGCTGCGGAACGGCAAGCGCGTGTTCAAGATGGCGCCGATCCACCACCACTTCGAGCTGATGGACTGGCCCGAGGTGAACATCACGATCCGCTTCTGGATCATCTCAGGGCTCTGCCTGATGACCGGGATCGGCTTCTTCTACGGCGGTTTCAAATCGCACTGGTGACGGTGCTCCAGGCGCGTAGCCGGGCGTTGCGGCCCACGGTCTCGGCGAAGGAGCGGGCCGCCGGGGAGAGCGCGGCCCACGAGCGCGCGGCCCAGCCGACGCGGAGCGGCGCGATGCCGCGCAGCGGCACCAGGTGCAGCGGACCGGCGGGCGGCGGCCCGGGCAGGCGGGGGACGGCCGCGTGTCCGACGCCGAGTTCGGCGAGCAGCAGCGCCGACTCCCAGTCCGCGCTGCCGCGATCGGCGCCCGGGGTGACCTCGGCGAGGGCCGCGCCGAGTCGGGCGCCGGACACCGAGTCCTCGGACGGTCGGATCAGGGGCAGGCCGGACAGCTCCGACACCTCGACCCACGCGCGGTCCGCGTACAGCTCGCCGACGCGCATCGCGAGCATCCACGGCAGGTTCGCGGCCGGCCGCAGCTCGAGGCCTTCCTCGGCCGGATCCGCGATCGTGACCCAGGCCAGATCCGCCTCCTGCTTGCGCACCGCGGCCAGGCAGTCCCGGCTCGACGACGCGGTCAGGAAGCGGAGGCCGGCGCGCGGATTGCGGGAGCGGAACTCGACCACGGCCTCGGACATGAAGTGGCGCACACTCGTCGCGCCGGTCGTGACGGTGATCGAATCCTCGGGAATCATGGGCCTAAGGTATGACCGGAAGAGCGAACGAAGGGCGAGGCGCGCGTGTGCACGGCACTGATCAGCCTGGATCCCGGCAGCAGCGTGCCCGTGCTGCTGCTCTTCGCCCGCGACGAGATGGCCGACCGCGCCTGGCAGCCGCCCGCGCGCCACTGGCCGGACCGTCCGACGCTGGTCGGCGGCCGTGACGAGCGGCTCGGCGGCACCTGGCTCGCCGTCCGGCCGGGCGACCAGAGCGCCGGTCCGCGCGTCGCCTGCCTGCTGAACGGCCTCGGCCCCGCCGCCGACCCCGAGCGGCGGCTGACCCGCGGCGACCTCCCGCTGATCGCCGCGTCCGGCGGCTTCGTCAGCGACCTCGACCTCGGCCGCTACGACCCCTTCCACCTGCTGATCGCCGACGCCGCGAGCGTCAGCCTGCTGACCTGGGACGGCGGCACGCTGACGGACCGCAAGCTCGCCCCCGGCACCCACCTGGTCTCCAACCGCGGCCTCGAGGTCGAGGACGAGCAGCCGTCGGCCGCGCCCGAGCGCGCCGAGGTGCTGATCGAGGCCCGGATCCGGCATTTCAGGCCTCTGCTGCGGTCCACGCCGCGCCCCGAGCCGGTGCCCGGCCACGGCCTGGGCACGCGGGCGGCCTGGGGTCCGTGGATGCGGCTCGCCGAGGGCGACGGCCTGGACACCGGCGATGTGCGGGCCCTGATCGGCCGCCACGACTGGGGCGGTGAGCACGGGCTCTGGCTCACCTCGTCGGTGTCGCTGGTCGCCGTGGGGTCCGGCGGCGTACGGTATGACCTCAACCCGGCTCCCGGCGGAGCGCACTGGTACGAGGTGGTGACCGCGTGACCCGCACAGTGTTCACCGGCGGACAGGTCTTCGACGGGACCGGAGCGCTCCCGGCGAGCGCCGACGTGCTCGTCGAGGAAGGTCGGATCCTCGAGGTCGGCACCGGCCTGGACGCGGACGAGGCGGTCGACTGCTCCGGAGCCGTCATCCTGCCCGGCCTGATCGACTGCCACGTGCACGTGGCCTTCTCCGGCACGGCGGGCATCACCGAGCGCGTGCAGAAGCCGTTCTCCTATCAGTTCTACGAGGCCGCCGAGAACCTGCGGCGCATCCTCGACCTCGGCATCACCACGGCCCGCGACGCGGGAGGCGCCGACCTCGGCATCAAGCGCGCCGTGCAGGACGGCCTGATCGCGGGGCCGCGCCTGCAGATCTCGGTCGCGGCGATCTCGCAGACCGGCGGCCACGGCGACGGCTGGATGCCCTCGGGCCACTGCGTGCCGATCTTCGTCGAGCACCCGGGCCGCCCGGCCACCATCGCGGACGGCCAGGACGAGGTCCGCAAGGTCACCCGGACCCTGCTGCGCGCGGGCGCCGAGGTGCTGAAGGTGTGCGCGACCGGCGGGGTGCTCTCCCCGGCCGACGACCCGAAGCACAGCCAGTTCACCGAGGACGAACTGCGGGTCATCGTCACCGAGGCCGCGATGCAGGGCCGTCATGTCATGGCGCACGCGCAGGGCACCGAGGGCATCAAGAACGCGCTGCGCGCCGGGGTCCGCTCGATCGAGCACGGCATCTACCTCGACGACGAGGCCATCGAACTCATGCTCGCGAAGGACGCCTGGCTCGTGCCGACGCTCATCGCGCCGGTGGCCGTGATCCGGCAGATCGAGGCCGGAACCGACCTGCCGGAGTACGTCGTGCGCAAGGTCAACGAGGTCGTCGTCGTGCACGCGGACTCGATGCGCCGCGCCGTCGAGGCGGGCGTGCGGATCGCGATGGGCACCGACTCGGGCGTCGGCGAGCACGGCACGAACCTCGAGGAGCTGCCGCTGATGGAGGCCGCCGGGATGACTCCCGCGCAGGTCCTCGCCGCGACCACCTCTTCCGCGGCCGAACTGCTCGGCTTCGGCGACTCGCTCGGCCGGATCGCGCCGGGCTACCGGGCGGACCTCGTCGTCGTGCACGGAGATCCGCTCGGCCGCCTCGCCGAACTGCCCAAGCTCGTGCGCGAGGTCTGGCAGGACGGCCGCCGCGTCGCCGCGCCGAACTAGAAGTCTGATGAAAATCTCTGTTCTGCCCCGGCCGCGTAGTGGCCGGGGCAGAACAGAGATTTTCATCAGACTTCTAGGCCGTGTCGAATCCGACCGCGACCTCGTCGCCGGGACCCGCGATGAATCGCGCGAGGTCGGCGCCCTCGCGTTCGATCTCCGCCCGCTCCGCGCCGCTCAGCTTCCGGAACGGCGCGACGGTGAGCCGCGCGGGGGAGTCGTCCTTGGCCTTGGGCAGCGCGATCCTCCACATGCCGCGCCACTCGCCGTCCACGAACAGCGTCCCGGTCCGCGCGCCGTTGCCCGGCGGGATCGGCGGCTTGCGCACGTCCGGGATGAAGCGCGTGCGGTCGGCGTAACCGAAGAAGAGGTTGTCGTACTCCGGCAGGAACCGGACCGGCGCCGGCACGAACTCCGAGGGCCGCGGCGCGTCGGGCAGGTCGTAGAGCAGCCGGCCGTCGGGGTCGCGGAAGGTCGCCAGCCTCGGCGCGAGACGGTCCGCGACCTCGGAGAGCCGCGTCAGGCCCGACCAGGTCTGGGCGTCCTGCACGGACGCCGGGCCGAAGGCCGCGAGGTAGCGCAGGAACATCCCATCGGGTGACGGCGCGGGCTCCGGCTCCCGGCCCAGATACGCCGCGAACGTCGTCTGCCGCGTCGGCGCGCTCGCGTTCCACTTCCCGCGCGGCGGCACGTGGACCAGCGCCAGCCGGCCGCGGGCCCCGTAGGCGAGGGCGTCGGCTTCGTAGCCGGGAAAACGCGGGGCGAGCAGCTTGCCGAGCTCGGCCGTGCTGAGCTCCTGCCCGCTCAGCAGATCGAGGGCGGTCGAGGTGAGCGCTTCGAGGTCGATGCCGGCGAGCCGCTTGCCGAACGCGGCCTGCACGCTGCGCGCGCCGACCGGACCGGTGAGGGCCTGCCAGGCGAGGGCGTCGTCCGTCGTGACGAGATGGACCGTGGCGCGTAACAGGTTCGAGCGTACGACGCTGCGCGCGTCGTAGAGCTCGTCGAGCGCGGCGGGGGAGTAGCGAACGAGGCGGCTCCAGAGCCCCACGTGCGGGGCCAGCGGAGCCTGCGCCTGCATCCCGGCGAGCGCGTGGATGGCGTCGTAGGGGCGGAGGGGGCCGCGTTCGAGCAGCAGTTGGCGGGAGAGGGTCGCGCGACCCAGCGCTCTCCGGCTCAACGTCGATGGCGTGGTGGGCACGCCCTCGATTATCGGGTCCGGCCTCTGTGGATCCTATGAGGATCGACCACACTCCGGCAGTTGCGCGGCGCTACGGCGCGATACTCCGGTAGTCGTCGTCGCCCGGCCCCTTGATCCAGGCGGCGACGGCCCGCGGGTCCGCCGACTCGGTCGCGTTGCGCAGCAGCATCCGCGCCGTGCGCAGCGCGTGCGACTCCGTCTCGGCGCGACCGGTCGAGAAGGCCGGATAGGGCGTCTCGCCCCGGCGGGCCCACTCGACCCGGTACTCCCAGGGCAGCTCACGCGAGCGCGCCGCGAAGATCTCGCGGCGCACCTCGGCGACCAGCTGCCCGGAGGTGAGATTCTCGTCCACTGGAATCAACCCTTGGTACGGAAGTCGATGCATGGGTTTCCTGGCGCATCCGGCGGGGTGCTAACGTGGCGTCAGATCCACCACATTTCCTCACGGAGCGTAGCGGATTATGCTTGGTTCGTTACACGGAACGTTACAAGTGACGTTTCGTTAATTTACCCGAGCTTTGCTTGATCACACGTCCCGGCGCGCGATCGGACAGGCAGACTTTCCCCCGAGCCGGACGCGAAGGGAGTGGTGCGCGGTGCCGTTCACGGCCAGCTGGACGCAGAAGGCGCTCGCCGACGAACTCTCCCGGCTGCGCAAGGAGCGCGGCTACTCGGTGCGCGACGTGGCCGAGCGGACCGGCTGGAGCATCGCCAAGATCTCCCGCGGCGAGAACGGGGTCAGCAAGCTCAACCCGCTCGACGTCCGCCGGCTCGCGGCCCTCTACGAGGTGGACGACGCGGACGTGGACCGGCTGTGCGAGATGGCCAGGGACAGCGTCGCCGACGCCTGGTGGCGCCGCTACGAGCGCTGGCTGAGCCCGACCTTCCTGGAGTTCCTCGCCTACGAGGCCGACGCGGCGCGCGCCTGGTCGGTGCAGACGATGTTCGTGCCCGGACTCCTGCAGACCAGCGACTACGTCAAGGCGATCCTGTCCATCGGCCCGGTGCGCGACCCGGACCGCAACGACGCCGACTACGAGGTGCGGCTGCGCCGCCAGCACCGGCTCGAGGAGCCGGACCCGATCGGACTGACCGCCCTGATCGCCGAGTCCGTGCTGCACTGGCAGTTCGGCGGCCCCGAGGTGATGAGCGGTCAGTTGGCCCACCTGTGCACGATGGCCGAGCGGCCGAACGTGAGTATTCGAGTGATCCCGTTCGCGCACCCGATCCCGATCTACCCGATCGACCTGTTCGAGTCGGGCGGGGCGGCCCCCGCCGTCGTGTTCTCCGAGACCCAGTGGGGCACCCCGTTCACGGAGGACCCCATTGAGCTCCGCCAGGCCCGCCGCGAGATCGAAAGGCTCGAGGCGGCCGCCCTGTCGGAGCGGGAAAGCAGCGAGATGATCAAGCGAAGAATCAGAGAGTTGGTTTGATGCGCATCAACGAGTGGCACAAGGCCGCCGCCTCCAACGGCGGGACCAACTGCGTCGAGGTGATGGAGACCGAGGACGGCTTCCTGGTACGGGACACCAAGGACGGCGGCGCCGGGCCGGTGCTGTCCTTCACCCACGGCGAGTGGGAGGCCTTCCTGTCCGGCGTGAACAACGGCGAGTTCGACCCCGTCGACGGCGCGGTGGCCTAGTTCCACCCCTGACTTCGCGTGCAGTACCAGGTCGCGGCATCGGCCCCGAGTGAGCGTCGGCTCCCGGGGTCCTTTGCGTTCCGAGCCCGCTGATCCGCTCCGCAGCCGCCGCGCCCACCGCGCGTCCGTGACGTTCCGGCAATGCCCATGTGACCCGATCCTCGACCCCGCACGGCAATTCCCTCAACGCTAATTGCCGCGGTAGGCCTTGCCGCCCCTCATGAGAGTCGGCAGTCTCTTTCGTGCCGCCCTCCACCGCCGCCCACACGGCCGGGGGCGGTATCGGTGCATCCTCTTTTCACCCACGAAGGAGACCAGTATGCGCAGCATGCTGATACGCGTCGCCACGCTCGGCGCCGCGGCGGCCACCGTCGCCGCCACCGCCCTGCCCGCGACGGCCGCGGCCACCAACGCCGGCTTCGCGTTCAAGCCCCTGCACTACAACACCAACGGGTACAACTGGGGCGGATACGCCGCCACCGGCAGCGGCTTCACCTCGGTCGCCGCCACCTGGAAGGAGCCCGCCGCGACCTGCGCCTCGACCAACGACCTGTACGCCCCGTGGGTCGGCATCGACGGCTACGGCAGCTCCACCGTCGAGCAGACCGGCGTGGCGACCGACTGCTCCAGCGGCAGCCCGGTCGACGAGCCCTGGTACGAGATGTACCCGGCGAACCCGGTCTACCTCAACACCGGCACGTACCCGGTCTCCACCGGCGACTCGATCACCGCCTCGGTGACCTACGCCGGCAGCAGCAAGTACAAGCTGAAGCTCTCCGACACGACGAAGGGCTGGTCGTACAGCACCACCAAGACCCTGTCCGCGTCGCGCACGAGCGCCGAGGTCATCATCGAGTCGCCGACCGGCTCGTACCCCGACTTCGGCACGCTGAGCTTCACCTCGGCGACGATCAACGGCTCCGCCCTCAGCGCCTACAGCCCGACCGCGCTCGACCCGAGCTCGAACGGGGTCTACGAGGCCCGCACCAGCGCCCTCGGCTCCAGCGGCACGAGCTTCACGGACACGTTCCTGCACGAGTAGGAACGTCGCGGCAGCGCGTGTCGGGGCGTACCCACCACGTCCCGGCGCGCGCTGCTCACTCTTCCTCGGCCAGCAGCCGCAGCCCGGACTTCGCGGCCCGCACCAGCGCCACGTCCACACCCGTGGCCCGCGCCACGTCGGCCGCGTCCGCACTCAGGAATTCGGGCCAGGTCGGATACCGCGCGCTGATCGCCGACCCCGCGCCCTCGTCGAGGCCCGCGCAGCACGCGAGGACCGAGGCGCTCAGGTACCGTTCGTGCGCGCGGACCGGACAGACCTCCGGGTGGTCGTTCAGCCCGTCGAGCACGACCTCGCGGAGCACGGCCCCGAGCCCGCGCACCGTCTGCCGCGGCACGCCCTCGAAGCTCAGCGGCAGTTCGGGATGCCCCTCGTCGCACAGGATCAGCTGCGGCAGCCCGAGGATCTGCCCGATGGAGACCTCGTTGATCAGGCCCTGGTTCAGCTTCGGCCCCGCGAACACGGTCACGTTGAGCGCGGCCCGCGCGGGCGGCTCGTCGAGGTCCGGCGGCAGCTCCGAGTCGGCGGCCGGCGCATCGGCGCGGACCACCTGCCAGTAGTACGGCCTCGACTCCAGCACCGCGCGCAGGGCCGCGAATATCTCCTCGGAACGCGGCTCGCCCTCGGGCAGCGTCACCGCGCAGGACGAGTACGCGGGCTGCGGGCGCCGGCCGCCGGGCGCGGGCGCCGACTTCTCGGCCAGCTCCAGCAGCAGATCGATCACCTGGTTGAACTGGGCGTGGATCGTCCGGGCGGAGTCCGCGGGCAGCGCGCCCGTCCAGAGGATCACGGAGTTGTTGTAGAGCGCCCGCAGCGCGCTGCGGCCCACCTCGTCCGCCAGATCCGACCGCGCGGCCAACCTGCGGACGAGCGGGTTCGCCGCGTTCAGGCGCAGCGTGGGCCGTCCGCCCTCCTCGCCGAGCGCGGCCGGGAGTTCGGCCGGCTCGAAGCGGCCGGCCCGCGCCGTCACGCCCTCCTCGGCGAGCAGCGCCGCGTACGCCCGCTCGAGCGGTGCGAATCGCTCCGCCTCGCTCGCGTCCATCGGCTCGAACAGCTCAGACAAGGTTCCCGGCTCCTCCGCCCGCGGCGCCCCGCGAGCGTCGTTCTGATGCGGACGATGCTATCCGACGCGTCGATCGACGCCAGATCTTGTCCAGACGGCCCCCGGATAACTAAGCTTCAAACGCAACCGCACAAGAGTAAACAGGAGGGGACGGATCCCCATGTCCAACGACGTCGATGTCGCCTATGTCGAGTCCCATGCGCCGGGGCGCGACCGACTCCGTCCCCGCGCCCACTTCGCCTCCGACGTCCCCGCGGTGGATCTCGACGGGACCTGGCGCTTCCGGCTGGCCCCGGGCCTCGGCGAGCTGACCGCGGACTTCCACGAGCCCGGCTTCGCCGACTCCGGCTGGGACGAGCTGCCGGTCCCGGCGCTCTGGCAGCTGCACGGCTACGGCACCCCCGCCTACCTGAACGTCGACTACCCCTTCCCGATCGACCCGCCACGCGTCCCGGACGCCAACCCGACCGGCGAGTACCGGCGCGAGTTCGAGCTGGCCGAGGACTTCCCGCTGGAGCGCGCGGTGCTGCGCTTCGAGGGCGTGGACTCCTGCTTCGCCGTGTGGGTCAACGGGGTCCGGCTCGGCGACGGCAAGGGCAGCCGCCTGCCCACCGAGTTCGACGCCTCCGGCGCCGTCCGGCACGGCCGGAACGTGATCGCCGTGCGCGTGCACCAGTGGTCCAGCGCCAGCTACCTCGAGGACCAGGACATGTGGTGGATGTCCGGGATCTTCCGCTCGGTGCGCCTGCTGGCCCGCGGGCTCGAGGACTACTTCGTGCACGCCGACTACGATCACGAGTCCGGCACCGGCACGCTGCGCGTCGAGGTCTCGGAGCCCGCGCGCCTCAACGTCCCCGAGCTCGGCCTGGCCGACGCCGACCCGGCGGGTCCGCACACCTTCGCCGTCGAGCCCTGGTCCGACGAGACGCCGAAGCTGTACGAGGGCGAGCTTCTCGTGGGCGAGGAGCGGGTGCCGCTGCGCATCGGCTTCCGGCACGTCGAGGTCGTCGACGGCGAGCTCACCGTCAACGGGCGCCCGATCCTGTTCCGCGGCGTCAACCGGCACGAATGGCACCCGCGCACCGGGCGTACGCTGGACCGCGCGACGATGCTCGCCGACGTGCTGCTGATGAAGCGGCACAACGTCAACGCCGTCCGCACCAGCCACTACCCGCCGCACCCCGACTTCCTGGCCCTCTGCGACGAGTACGGCCTGTGGGTCATCGACGAGTGCGACTACGAGACGCACGGCTTCGGCGCCGTCGAGTGGGCCGGCAACCCGAGCGCCGAGCCGGTCTGGCGCGAGGCGCTGCTCGACCGCGCCGCGCGGATGGTCGAGCGGGACAAGAACCACCCCTCGATCATCCTGTGGTCCCTCGGAAACGAGGCGGGCGTCGGCGAGAACCTGGCCGCGATGGCCGAGCTGATCCGCGGCCGCGACGACAGCCGGCTGATCCACTACGAGGGCGACTGGTCCAGCCCCTATGTGGACGTGTACTCGCGGATGTACGCGAGCTACGAGGAGGTCGACGAGATCGGCCGCGGCGTCGAGCCCGCGACCGCGAACCCGGCCGACGACGCGCACCGCCGCGCCCTGCCGTTCATGCAGTGCGAATACGGGCACGCGATGGGCAACGGCCCCGGCGGCCTGCGCGACTACCAGGACATGTTCGAGAAGTACCCGCGGCTGGCCGGCGGCTTCATCTGGGAGTGGATCGACCACGGCATCGAGCAGACCGACGAGAACGGCGTCACCTACTACGCCTACGGCGGCGACTTCGGCGAGGAGCTGCACGACGGCAACTTCGTCGCCGACGGCCTGGTCTTCCCGGACCGCACCCCCTCGCCGGGCCTGATCGACTTCAAGAAGGTCGTCGAGCCGGTGCGCGCCGCGCTCGACGCCGAGGCCCGCACGATCGAGATCGGCAACCTGCACCACTCCCGCGACACCGGCTACCTCCGCTGGACGTGGACGGCCGCGATCGAGGGCGCCGAGGCGGCGAGCGGCACGCTCGAGGTGCCGCCGGTCGCGCCGGGCGCGTCGGTCAGCGTGGCCTGGCCCAAGGAAGCGGTCGACGTGGCGGGCGAGGGCGAGGCCTGGCTGACCGTGCACGGCGTGCTCGCGGCCGACGAGCTCTGGGCCGAGGCCGGCCACGAGATCGCCTGGGGCCAGGCGCTCATCTCCGCCCCGCGGCCCGCTTCGGCGGCCGGCGTCGGCGCTCCCGTCCTCGGCGGCGGCGAGATCCGGCTCGGCGAGGGCGTGTTCGACGCGCGGACCGGCGTGCTCCGCGGCATCGGCGGCATCGACGTCGAGGGGCCGCGCCTGGACATCTGGCGCGCGCCGATCGACAACGAGGTCTGGGGCGAGCACGGCCCGCGGCACGAGCCCCTCGAATCCCGCTGGCACGCCGCCGGCCTGCACCGGATGCACCACAAGACGCTCGGCGTGACGGTCGTCGGCGCGGGGCTCGAGGTGCGCACGCGGCTCGGCGCGGCGGCCGCCGGCTACGGCCTGGACGTGCTCTACCGCTGGACGAGCGACGCGGCCGGCGTGCTCTGGCTCGACGTGACCGTGGACCCGTACGGCGCCTGGACCGTCCCGCTGCCGCGGCTCGGCGTCGCGCTGACGCTGCCCGGCGAGTACGACCACGTCGACTGGTTCGGTCTCGGCCCCGGCGAGGCCTACCGGGACGCGGCCAACGCCGTGCGCGTCGGCCGCTACCGCGCGTCGGTGGCCGACCTGCAGACCCCGTACGTGCGTCCGCAGGAGAACGGCAACCGGCACGACGTGCGCTGGGCCCGCATCACCGACGCGGCCGGGGACCGCGGCCTCACGGTGATCGGCGCGCCGGTCGTCGACCTCGGCGTCAAGCCCTGGTCCACGCAGGTCCTCGAGGCCGCGAAGCACCTCGACGACCTGCGCCCCGACGGCCGGATCCACGTCAACCTGGACCACGCGCACCAGGGCGTCGGCAGCGCCGCGTGCGGTCCGCAGCTCCCCGAGAAGGACACGCTGCACGCGGGACACGCGGAGTTCCGCATCGGCTTCGCCGAGTTCGACGGCGAGTCGTAGGCCCGAATCGGGCCCCAGAGCCGAGGGCGGCGGCGGCCGCAGGAGACCGCCGCCGCCCTCGAACCAAAGGACTGACGGACCACTCAGTCCACGATGTCCGCGGTGACCTGCGCGAAGTAGGCCGCGCGCTCCTCCCGGGTGGACGGCCGTCCGGCGACGCCGGGTCGGGTCTGCCAGGGCAGCGGCCCCTGCTCGTGCCGGTACTCGACGCCGAGCGCGTCCAGCCGGGCCAGGTGGTGCTCCGTCAGCCGCCCGTGGAACTCGGCGAAGTCGCGCTTGCCCTCGGTCCACAGCGCCTCGGCGATCGCGCACAGCCGCGGGAAGACGTAGAAGTCGACCATGCGCGGCGAGTCGATGTGCTCGGTCCACACGTTCGCCTGGCCGCCGAGCACGTGCGCCGCCTGCTCCGGGGTCAGGCCCTCGGGCACCGGCTCGAACCCGTAGGTGTCCTCGACCGTCAGCGGGATCGAGACCGGGATCGGCTCGTCCGGCGACTCGGACTGCCGGTAGTCCAGGTAGACCGTGTGATCCGGGCAGGCCACGACGTCGAAGCCGCGGTTCGCCGCCGTCACCGCGCCGGTCATCCCGCGCCAGGAGGCGATCACCGTGCCCGCGGGCAGGTCCGCCCCCTCCAGCATCTCGTCCCAGCCGTACACCCGGCGGCCGCGCGCCGCGACGTGCGCGCTCAGCTCCCTGATGAACCAGGTCTGCAGCCCTTTCTCGTCGCCGAGCCCGCGCTCCCGGATGAGCTCCTGGGTGCGCGCGTCCTCGGCCCACTGGTCCTTCGGACACTCGTCGCCGCCGAGGCCGATCAGCAGGCTCGGGAACAGGTCCATCAGCTCGTCGAGCACGCCCTTGTAGAACTCGATCACGACGTCCTCGGCGCCGAGCACGTTGTGGTTGATGCCCCAGCGCGTCCACACCTCGAGCCGCCGGTCCGGGTGGATGCCGAGCTCGGGGTACGCGGCGATGGCGGCCTGCGAGTGGCCCGGGATGTCGATCTCGGGCACGACGGTGACCTGCCGCTCGGCGGCGTAGGCGACGATCTCCCGGATGTCGTCCTGGGTGTAGTAGCCGCCGTGCGGGCGGCCGTCGCCGGGCGCGTCCCGGGCGGCGCCGAGCTGCGACTCGTGGCGCCAGCCGCCGACCGAGGTCAGCTTCGGGTAGCGCAGGATCTCCACCCGCCAGCCCTGGTCGTCCGACAGGTGCAGGTGCAGGGTGTTGAGACGGTGCACGGCCATCAGGTCGATGAAGCGCAGCACCTCGCGCTTGGCCATGAAGTGCCGGGACACGTCCAGCATCGTGCCGCGCCACCGGAACCGCGGCGCGTCCGAGATGCTCACGGCCGGGACCGACCAGCGCACGCCGTGCGCGAACGCCCGCCGGTAGACGGCCGGCGGCAGCAGTTGCAGCAGCGCCTGGCAGCCGTAGAACACGCCCGCCGCGTCGCCTCCGGCGATGCGCACGCCGGAGGACTCCACGGCCAGGTCGTACGCCTCGGCGCCCAGCTCCGGATTCAGCGACAGCCAGATCGCCGAGTCCGCGCGCCGCTCGCCGCGCTCCTCGGCCGCCAGCAGCGCGAATCCCGTCGGCGGCCGCAGCGCCGACTGCAGCCAACGCGCCGTGCCGGACAGCGAGGAGTCGCCTACCCGGATCACGGTCGCCTCGGTCAGCGAGAACTCGCCGCCGTCGTCGGCCAGGTACGTCGTGGGGCGGGGCAGCAGCATGGGCCCGGCACGTCCTCTCGGAAAGGTAAAAGGTATGGACCAATATCCTCAGGTCCATACTGGCCAAGATCCGGGGCCGCTGCCAAGCCCTCAGCGGGAGCGCTCGCGATCACGCAGCTCCCGGCGCAGGATCTTCCCGGACGCCGACTTGGGCACCACCTCGATGAACTCGACCCGGCGCACCTTTTTATACGGAGCCACATGCTCGGCGACGAAGTCCATGATCTGCCGCTCGGTCAGCGCCTCGGAGCCGCGCAGCACGACGAAGGCCTTCGGCACCTCCTCGCCCTCCTCGTCGGCGACCCCGATCACGGCCGCGTCGGCGATCGCCGGGTGCGTCAGCAGCAGCGCCTCGAGCTCGGCCGGGGCGACCTGGTAGCCCTTGTACTTGATCAGCTCCTTGATCCGGTCCACGATGGTGATCCGGCCCTGCGCGTCCACGGTCGCCACGTCGCCGGTGTGCAGGAAGCCGTCGGCGTCGATCATCGCGTCGGTCGCGTCCGCGTCGTCGAGGTAGCCGAGCATCACGTTCGGCCCCTTCACGCACAGCTCGCCGCGCTCGCTCACGCCCGACCGCGGCTTCGGGATCTCCTGCCCGGTCGCCGGATCGAGCAGCCGGTTCTCCGAGTTCGGCACGGCGAATCCGACGCTCTCGCAGGACACCTCGCCCGCCATCGCCTCGGGCGTGAAATGCGAGACCGGGCTCAGCTCGCTCATCCCGTAGCCCTGCAGCACGGTCACCCCGAGCCGGTCGGCCAGCGCCCGGCCCAGCTCGCCGTCCAGCGGGGCCGCGCCGGAGAAGACCACGCGCAGGCTGGAGAGGTCGTAGTCCTCCACCGCCGGGTGCTTGGCCAGCGCGACGGCGATCGGCGGCGCGATGAACGCGAAGGTGACGCGGTGCCGGGCGATCGCGCCGAGGAAGTCGGCGAGGTCGAAGCGCGGCATCGTGACCAGCGTGGACCGGCGGCGCAGCGAGAGGTTCAGCAGCACGGTCATGCCGTAGATGTGGAAGAACGGCAGCACGGCCATCACCACGTCGTCCCGCCGCACGCCGAGCCGGTCCTCGACCTGCGCGATGTTGGCGACGAGGTTCCGGTGGCTCAGCCGCACCCCCTTCGGACGCCCCGTCGTCCCGGACGAGTACGGCAGCGCGGCGAGCTGCGTCGCCGCATCCACCTCCCCGAACGCCGGCGGCTGCGGCGCGTCCTGCATCAGCGTGCTGAGGACGGGGTTCTTCGACCCCTCCATCGCGCGCAGCAGGATCACCCGATCCGGCGTCAGCCCCGCGGCCTCGGCCCCGGCCAGCGCGTTCGCGGCGACGGCCGGGTCGGCGAGCAGCGCCACCGCGTGGCTCGCCTTCAACTGCTTCGCGATGTCCTCCGCCGTGGCCAGGACGGGCATCGTCGTCACCGCGGCGCCGGCGCGCAGCACCCCGTGGAAGGCGACGCCGTAGTCCGGGCTGTTCGGCGCGTGCAGGGCCACGACCTCGCCCGGGGCCACGCCCGCGGCCGCCAGCGCCCCGGCCGCCGCGTCCACCCGGTCGCGCAGGTCGCGGAAGCTCACGGCCGTGCCGCTCGGCGCGTCGATGAACGCCGTGCGCTCCAGATCCGCCGCCGGGTCCAGGCTCGCGAACAGATAGTCGTACAGGGTGACGTCGGGGATGGCTACCGGGGGGAAGGGACTCGCGAAGGTCATCTGCGTCCTTGCAGCTGAGTGGCGGAGTGTCGGGTGGTGCGCCGTGTTAGGCGCAGAGTAACCGAACAGATGACACGGCGCAGCCCCGCACGCGCCCTTCGGCCGTCCGGGCGAGAGCGCGTGGAAGACTGCCCGACATGGAATTCGACATGGTGTTCTCCGGGATGCCGGTCACCGACCTCACCGGGGCCGTCGACTGGTACACGCGCCTGTTCGGCCGCGAGCCGGACATCCCGGTGAACGAGACCGAGGTGATGTGGCAGTGCGCGGACAGCGCGTTCGTCTACGTCGTCCTGGACCCGGAGCACGCGGGCAACTCGGTGCTCTCCGCGGCGGTCGCCGACCTCGACGCCGCCGTGGCCGAGGCCGCCGGGCGGGGAGTGCCCGCCGCGCCGATCGAGCACATCGGCACCGCGGGGCGCCGGGCCACCTGCACGGACCCCGACGGAAATCGCGTCGCCCTGATCCAGATCAACCAATAGCCTTGGGCGAATGCGTGTCCACTATCCGCGCACAGCGCATCTGCCCTGGTCCCCGGGGGCGACCCCCGACGATATCCGGGCCGGGGATCTGAGGGGGCTGGCCGGCCGCGAGGTCGTCGTCACCGAGAAGCTCGACGGTGAGAACACGACGCTCTACCGCGACGGCCTGCACGCCCGCTCCCTCGACTCGGCCCACCACCCCTCGCGCGCCTGGGTCAAGGCGCTGCAGGGCACCGTGGGCACCCTGATCCCGGAGGGCTGGCGCGTCTGCGGTGAGAACCTGCACGCCCGGCACTCGATCGCGTACGACGACCTCGACTCCTGGTTCTACGGTTTCTCCGTCTGGGACGCGGACGACCGCTGCCTCGACTGGGACGCGACGGAGCGCTTCCTGCACGGCATCGGCGTCCCGACCCCGCCGGTGCTCTGGCGCGGTGCCTTCGACGAGAAGGCGATCAGGGCGCTGCGGCTCGACCTGCGCACGCAGGAGGGCTACGTCGTCCGCACGGTCGAGGGCTTCGATCGCGCCGAGTTCACCGCGCGCGTCGCGAAGTGGGTCCGCCCGAACCATGTGCAGACCGGCACTCATTGGATGCACGCCGAGATCGTCCCGAACGGTCTCAGCCCCCGCAGCACGTTCTGGTCGATCAGATCAGGATTCGCAGTCATCGAATCCGATCTCCGATCAGCTCTCGACCTCGCTCCGCCTGCCGCCCCCGATCACGATTCGGTCATCGAGGAGACCCTCGCCCGGCTCGACGCGACGCACCGCCTCGGCGACGTCCGACTGATCGCCGCGGTGGCCGCCCTGCTCCACCGCGAGCACCGCGGAACGGTCGCGGCGCGCCTGGCCGACGGCCCGCTCGGCATGCCGCTCGCGCGCCGGGTCGGCGATCTCGTCGGGCTGCACGCGCGGCTGCGCACGCCGTTCCCCGACGAGCAGCGTCGCAGCGGCCTGGCACGCATGTCCCTCGCCGCCGATCTCGGTTCGCTGCACGCCCTCGCCGAGGCGGCGGCGCTCGACGACGGGCCCGCGTGTGAGCAGGTCCAATGGTCCGCGCTCTACGCCGAGGACTGCGGCCTCATGGTCCCCGAGCCGTGGCGCGCGCTCCGCGAGGGTCTGCGGACGGAACTCGCCGAGCTCCCGCGCCCGGCCGCGTCGCGCTGCTGGGCGCAGGCGCGGTCCGCCTGGGCCGAGGGCAGGCTCGCCGGCGCCGAGGAGGCCGTCGCGGCCACCTGGAGGTGGCGCGAGGGGAACTATCCGCAGCTCATCCAGACGGTCGGCCCCTCGGGCAGCGGAAAGAGCCGCCTGACCGCCGGGCTCAAGGACATCGCGGCCGTCGTCAGCATGGACGACCTCCGCGAGGAGCGCGGCGGGCGCGCCGACCAGCGCGCGAATCCGCAGGTCCTCGACGCGGCACTGGCCAGGCTGCACGCAGCCCTGCGCACGGCTGCTCCCGGCGCGCGCGTCCTGTGGGACGCGACCGGCCTGACCCGCCCGCAGCGCCGGCTCGTGCTGCGCGCCGCCGAGGCCGCCGACGCCTCCACGACGCAGGCCGTCTTCCTGGTGGACGAGCGCACGCTCCGGGAGCGCAACGCCGCCCGCAGCCACCCCGTCCCGGAGAACGTGCTGGCCGGACAGCTGCGCCGCTATCAGCCGCCGTATCCCGGCGAGGCGCACCGGATCTGGTATCTCGGCGGCGACGGTGCTACCGCGGACGCCGACGGCGAGCTATAGTGGTTTCACCGACAAGAAAAGTTGTCGGTGAAACCGAGAGGAACCGGATCATGAAGAAGATCTCCGCGGGACTGTTCACGTCGGTGGACGGCGTCGTCGGCGAGCCGCAGACCTGGCACTTCCCGTACTTCTGCGAGGAGCTCGGCGCGGCGGTCACCGAGCAGCTCGGCGCCGCCGACACGATCCTGTTCGGCCGCGTCACCTACGACAGCTTCGCCGGAGCCTGGCCGGCCCGCGAGGAGGCGGGGGAGGAGGACGCCGGGATGGCGAAGGCGATCGGCGACGCGCGCAAGATCGTCGTCTCCCGCTCGCCGATCGAGTTCGACTGGCGCAACTCCGAGCAGCTGCGCGGCGAGCTCGTCGAGGGAGTGCGGGCCCTGAAGAACGAGCCGGGCGAGGGCGTGATCGGCCTCAGCGGCTCGGTCTCGGTGATCCGCCAGCTGCTCGCCGCCCGGCTCATCGACGAGCTGCACCTCTACGTGCACCCGGTCGCGATGCGCCGCGGCCTGCGCCTGTTCGAGGACGCCGAGACCCCGATCCCGCTGACCCTGCTGTCCTGCAAGGCCTTCAAGAGCGGCACCGTGCACCTGGTCTACGGCCCCAGCGAGGGCCCCGCGCTGGACAACCAGGACGCCGTCGCCGCGAAGATCGAGAAGGACTACGCCGACGCGGCCGAATGAGCCCGCATGGGCGACGTCGAGGCCGAACGCCTACGCCGAGAGATCGAAGGGGCGCCGGGATCGCTCAGTCGGACGAGGGATTGAAGGCGCCGAACATCCTCGTCGGTCCGCCGGATGCGGGCCTGAACCGCTCGGCCGAATGAGCGAGGTCGCGGCCGATCCTCTCGGCCGCTCGGCTGTCCGGCGCTATCCGGGCAGGATGCGCCGTAGCCCGCTCGGGCCGCCGCGCGGCTGCCATTCCCTCGGATAGCCGAGCGAGACCTCCTCGAAGCGCACGCCGTCCTCCCACGTCGTGCGGGGGATGTG
>DASTAE010000152.1:0-3285 GCA_035712985.1 Actinospica sp. | reverse complement strand
CGCCACCTTCGACGAGGACAAGCCCTCCAAGCGGCCGAGCGTCCAGGTGGGCGACCCGTTCATGGAGAAGGTCCTGATCGAGTGCTGCCTGGAGATCTACGCCGAGGACCTGGTCACCGGCATCCAGGACCTCGGCGCCGCGGGCCTGTCCTGCGCGACCACCGAGCTGGCCGCGGCCGGCACCGGCGGTATGGACGTCCAGCTGGACCTGGCCCCGCTGCGCGACGCGACGCTCGTTCCCGAGGAGATCCTCATGAGCGAGTCGCAGGAACGCATGATGGCGGTCGTCACGCCGGAGAACCTGCCGCGCTTCTTCGCGATCTGCGAGAAGTGGGACGTGATCGCGACCGTCATCGGCACCGTCACCGACACCGGCCGGCTCCGGATGACCTGGCACGGCGACACGATCGTGGACGTGGACCCGCGCACCCTCGCGCATCAGGGCCCTGTCTACGAGCGCCCGTACCACCGGCCGTCCTGGCAGGACGCGCTGCAGGCGGACGTCCCGGACTCGGCGCGGCTCGAGCGGCCGAAGAGCGGCGAGCAGCTGCGCGAGACCGTGCTGACGATGATCGCCAGCCCGAACCTCGCGGACAAGACCTGGGTGCTCGAGCAGTACGACCACCGGGTGCGCGGCAACACGGTCCTGGCGCACGGCGAGGACTCCGGCATGCTGCGGCTCTCGGAGGAGTCCGGCCTGGGCGTCGCGCTCTCGACCGACGGCAACGGCCGCTACACCAAGCTCGACCCCTACCACGGCGCGCAGCTCGCGCTGGCCGAGGCGTACCGCAACGTGGCCGCGACCGGCGCCAAGCCGCTGGCCGTGACCGACTGCCTGAACTTCGGCTCCCCCGAGGACCCCGAGGTGATGTGGCAGTTCGCCGAGGCCTGCCGCGGCCTGGCGGACGCCTGCCTGGAGCTGGGCACCCCGGTGACCGGCGGCAACGTGTCCTTCTACAACCAGACCGGCGCCGAGGCGATCCACCCGACGCCGATCATCGGCGTGCTGGGCGTGATCGACGACGTGACCCGGCGCACGCGCAGCGCCTTCGAGACCGAGGGCGAGATCCTGCTGCTGGTCGGCGAGACCCGCGACGAGTTCGGCGGCAGCGAGTGGGCGCACGTGGCCCACGGCCACCTCGGCGGCCTCCCGCCGAAGCTGGACCTGGAGCGCGAGCGGCAGCTGGCCGAGATCCTGATCGCGGGCTCCCGCGACGGCATGCTCTCGGCGGCGCACGACCTGTCCGACGGCGGCCTGGTCCAGGCAATCGCCGAGTCCTGCCTCCGCGGCGGCCACGGCGCCCGCGTCGTGCTGCCGGGCGAGCTCGACCCCTTCGTCGCGCTCTTCTCGGAGTCGGCCGGACGCGCGGTCGTGGCCGTGCCGCGCAGCGAGGAGAAGCGGTTCACCGACATGTGCACCTTCCGGAACGTCCCGGTGGCGCGCATCGGAGTCGTGGACGGCGACGCGCTCGACGTGCAGGACCAGTTCACGATCCCGCTGGACGAACTGCGCGAGGCCTGGACCGGCACCTTCCCGGCGCTGTTCGACTAGTTCGGCCGGTTCATCGGGTTCGGCCGGTTCGTCCCATTCGATGAGATCTGACAGGGAAGTCGATGGATCGCAAGGAGCTCGCCGCGGCGGTCAAGGAATCGGTGCGCGCGTTCGCGCAGAAGGTTCCCGGCCGCAGCGTCGAGCTCCGCGTTCCGCCCTTCGTCGCCGTACAGTGCGTCGAGGGCCCCCGGCACACCCGCGGCACCCCGCCCAACATCGTCGAGACCGACGCGGCCACCTGGCTGGCCCTCGCCGACGGCTCGCTGAAGTGGTCCGATGCCGTGGCGGACGGTCGCATCTCGGCTTCCGGGCCGCGTAGTGACCTCAGTGCGTACCTGCCGCTCCAGTGGTGATATTAGTAGTCCCCTGATCTCAATAGGGATGAGGGGGCTTCATGAGACATCAACGTCCTATCTATGCGGCTGCCGCGCTCGCGGTGGCCACGGTGTCGCTGACACCGTTGGCGGCGCACGCGGATTCCGGCACGACGCTCTACGTCAAGCCGGGCGCGACCTGCTCGGATTCCGGCACGGGGACGGCCGCCACGCCGTACTGCACGATCCAGGCCGCGGCGAACGCGGCCGTCGCCGGCGACACGGTGTCCGTCGCTCCGGGCACGTACACGGCCGAGACCGACATCACGACGTCCGGCACCTCCAGCGCGCCGATCAAGTTCGTGACCGGAGCGTTCGGCGGCTACAGCTCGAGCGCCGTCATCGACAACGCGTCGATCAACTACGGCTTCGACGTCTCCGGCGCCTCGTACGTGACCATCCAGGGCTTCACCGTCGACAGCACGGCCACCAACCCGATCCTGGTATCCGACTCGAACTACGTCACCGTGGACTCGACGACGGTCTACGGCGGGAAGCAGAGCAACAATCCGGCCGCGATCCTGGTCTACGGCGCCTCCGCGTCGGACAACACGATCAGCCGGAACGTGGTCCGCGGATACCGGAACAACTACGGCATCTACGTCGACAGCGGTGGCACCGGCAACGTCGTGACCACGAACCTGGTCACCGGGGCCGTGTCCAACGGAATCATGAACGACGGCTCCGCCGACGCGACGATCGTGAGCAACACGGTCGTCGGGTACTGCGGAATCGGTATGGAGAGCGGTGGCAACGAATTCGGCGCCGGTCTCAACGCGACGATCGAGAACAACGTCGTCTCCGGCGAGAGCTGTGCCGACAGCGTCGCCCTGACCTGGGGCGAGAACGCGGACGCGGCGGTCGCCGACTACAACATCGTCCACGCGACGGACAGCGGGACCTTTCCGTACGAGGTGAACGGCACCACCTACACCACGTCGGCCGCGCTGAACACCGCCACCGGTCAGGCTGCCCACGATCTGAACTCCGACCCCGGCATCTCCGCGACGGGAACGATCACCAGCGCGACCTCGCCGCTGATCGACTCGGCGAACTCCAGCGCTCCGGGCGAGCTGAGCACGGACCTCGTGGGCAACGCCCGTGTCGACGACCCGCTGGTCGCCAACACGGGAGTCGGCACGTACGCGTACTACGACCGTGGCGCGTATGAGTACCAGGACCCCATCGCGATCCCGGACTACGTCATCAAGGACGTCAGTACGCTGACCGTGGGTTATGAGGCCGGCGTCCTCAATACCAGTTGGGGCTCCACCACGGTGAAGTACGACTTCGGCGACGGGAGTGCTCCGGTCACCGCCGCCGCGGGCGTCATGGTGAACCACACCTTCCCGAAGCCCG
>DASTAE010000151.1:0-18797 GCA_035712985.1 Actinospica sp. | reverse complement strand
CCGTCCTGACCCGGCCGGTGGCCGGCGCTTCCCCGCCCCTTGACCTCTGCTCGTCCACGCCCCTACTCTACGCGGTGGAAAGCGCTTTCCAAATCTGCGAAGGAAAGGTCGACATGGGCAGCCGCACCACCCTCGGCATCGTGATGAACGGCGTCACCGGACGCATGGGCTACCGCCAGCACCTGGTCCGCTCGATCCTGGCCCTGCGGGAGCAGGGCGGACTCGCGCTGCCGGACGGGACGGTCGTCTGGCCCGAGCCGGTGCTCGTCGGCCGCAACGCGGACAAGCTGGAGGCGCTGGCCGCGAAGCACGGCCTCACGCGGTGGACCACGGACCTGGACGCGGCCCTCGCCGACCCGGCCAACCAGATCTACTTCGACGCCCAGCTCACCCACCTGCGCGAGGCCGCGGTGAAGAAGGCGATCGCGGCGGGCAAGCACATCTACGTGGAGAAGCCCACCTCCGACTCCGTCGCCGGCGCCCAGGAGCTCGCGCGGCTGGCCGACGCCGCGGGCGTCAAGCACGGCGTGGTGCAGGACAAGCTCTTCCTGCCGGGCCTGCTCAAGCTCAAGCGCCTGGTGGACGGCGGCTTCTTCGGCCGGATCCTGTCCGTGCGCGGCGAGTTCGGCTACTGGGTCTTCGAGGGCGACTGGCAGGAGGCGCAGCGCCCCTCCTGGAACTACCGCGCCGAGGACGGCGGCGGCATCGTGCTCGACATGTTCCCGCACTGGCAGTACGTGCTCGAGCACATCATCGCGCCGGTCCGCTCGGTCTACGCGCAGACCGCCACGCACATCCCGGAGCGGGTCGACGAGCTCGGCAAGCCCTACCAGGCCACCGCCGACGACGCGGCCTACGGCGTGTTCGAGCTCGACGGCGGCATCGTCGCCCAGATCAACTCCTCCTGGACGGTCCGGGTGAACCGCGAGGAGCTGGTCGAGTTCCAGATCGACGGCACGCACGGCAGCGCCGTGGCCGGGCTGCGCGAATGCCGCTTCCAGTCCCGCGCCGGCACGCCGAAGCCGGTCTGGAACCCGGACATCCCGAACACCGTGCCCTTCCGCGAGCAGTGGCAGACCGTGCCGGACAACGGAGAGTTCGACAACGGATTCAAGATCCAGTGGGAGCTGTTCCTCAGGCACGTGCTGCTGGACGCGCCCGGCACCGCCTTCCCGCACGACCTGTGGGCCGGGGCCAAGGGCGTGCAGCTGGCCGAGCTCGGCCTGCTCTCGGCCGCCGAGGGCCGCCGGGTCGAGGTGCCGGAAATGGGGCGGGGCGCCTGATGCCGGTCTCCCGCACCGTCTTCGCCGCCGCGCACGTCGTGGCCGACCCGACCGCGGTCAACGCGCCGGGCGCCCCGGCCGCGGTCGACTGGGACGCCACGCTCGCGTTCCGGCACCACCTGTGGTCGCTGGGCCTCGGCATCGCCGACGCGATGGACACCGCTCAGCGCGGCATGGGCCTGGACTGGTCCGCGACGAAGGAGCTCATCCGGCGTTCCGGCGCCGAGGCCAAGACCGTCGGCGGACTCGTCTGCTGCGGCGTCGGCACCGATCAGCTGCCCGCCGCGCCGACGACCCCGTACACGCTGGCCGAGATCGGCGACGCGTACGAGGGCCAGCTCGAGGTCGTCGAGCAGGCCGGCGCGCAGCCGGTGCTGATGTGCAGCCGCGCACTGGCCGCCACCGCGCGCGGCACCGACGAGTACGCCGAGGTGTACGCGCGGATCCTCGGCCAGGCCTCGAGCCCGGTGATCCTGCACTGGCTCGGCGACATGTTCGACCCCGCGCTCAAGGGCTACTGGGGCAACGACGACCTGGACCTGGCCACCGAATCGGTGCTCGCGATCATCGACGAGCACGCGGCGAGGATCGACGGCATCAAGGTCTCGCTGCTCGACGCGGACCGCGAGATCGCGCTGCGCCGCCGGCTGCCCGAGGGCGTGCGCCTGTACACCGGCGACGACTTCAACTTCCCGCAGCTGATCGCGGGCGACGAGCAGGGCTTCAGCCACGCGCTGCTCGGCATCTTCGACCCGCTGGCCACGCAGGCCGCGCAGGCCTTTGAGCTGCTGGACGCGGGCGACGTGGCGGGGTTCCGCGGCGTGCTCGATCCGCTGGTTCCGCTGGCGCGGCACATCTTCGCGGCGCCGACGCAGTTCTACAAGACGGGCGTCGTGTTCCTGGCGTACCTGTCGGGCCACCAGGACCACTTCAGGATGGTCGGCGGCCAGGAGACCGGCCGGGACCGCGCGCATCTGACGAAGCTTTACGAGATGGCCGTGGAAGGCGGGATCTTCCCGGACGCCGACCTCGCCGCGGCGCGCTTCAAGGAGTACTCGGGTGATTGAGCAGCTCTCGCTGAACGTCTGGACGACGAAGAACTGGAGCCTCGCCGAGGCGGTCGCGGGCTGCGTCGAACAGGGCGTGCCCGGGATCGGCCTGTGGCGCGACAAGGTCGCCGAGCACGGACTCGAGGCGGCGGCGAAGCTGGTGCGGGATGCGGGCCTGACGGTCACCAGCCTGTGCCGCGGCGGCTTCTTCACCTCTCCGGACTGGCTGGAGGACAACCAGGCGGCCGTGGACGAGTGCGTGGCCCTCGGCACCGACGTGCTCGTGCTGGTCGTCGGCGGCCTGGAGCGCGGCAGCAAGGACCTCGTGGCGGCGCGCGCCGCGGTCACGGACGGCATCGCCGAGCTCGCCCCGTACGCCGAGCACCGAGGCGTGAAGCTGGCGATCGAGCCGCTGCACCCGATGTTCTGCGCCGACCGCGCGGTCGTCTCGACCCTCGGCCAGGCCCTGGACATCGCCGACGAGGTGGCGGTGCGCACCGGCTGCCGCAACGTCGGGGTGTGCGTGGACACCTACCACGTCTGGTGGGATCCGCAGGTGTTCGCGCAGATCAAGCGCGCGGGAGCGGCCGGCCGGATCTACGCGTTCCAGGCCTGCGACTTCCTGATCCCGATCCCGGCCGACGCGCTGCTCGGCCGCGGGCACGTGGGCGACGGAGTGATCGACATCGCGTCCTTCGCGCGCGCCGTGAAGGACACCGGGTACCAGGGCTTCACCGAGGTGGAGATCTTCAACCAGGAGATCTGGGACACACCGGGTGATCAGACCCTGCGAACCGTGATAGACCGGCATACGCGACTGTTGACGGAGATCGGCGAGTAACGGACGGGGCGTGGCGGCCGGCATGGCACGGATATTGGTGTACTCGCGGACCACCGGCTACCGGCACGCCTCGATCCAGGCCGGCGTCGAGGCGCTGGAGAAGCTGGGTCTGGAGCACGGCTTCGACGTCGAGTCCAGCGAGGGCGTGCACAGCTTCCGGGCGGGCCGGCTCGAGCGCTACGACGCGATCGTGTTCCTGTCCACCAGCGGCGCGGTGCTCGACGAGCCCGGGCGGGCCGCCCTGACGCACTACATGAAGCAGGGCGGCAGCTGGCTCGGCATCCACGCCGCGTCCACCACGGAGTACGACTGGCCCTGGTTCGAGGGCCTGGTCGGCGCCTGGTTCGATCAGCACCCGGAGATCCAGCCCGCGGTGCTGGCCGTCGAGGACCGCGAGCACCCGGCCACCGAGCACCTCGGCGAGCGGTGGAACCGCACCGACGAGTGGTACGCCTTCCGCCGCAACCCGCGCTCGGAGGTGCAGGATGTCAGGATCCTGCTGACGGTCGACGAGGCGACGTACCAGGGCGGCACGATGGGCGCCGACCACCCGCTGTCCTGGTGCCACGAGTACGGCGGCGGGCGCTCCTTCTACACCGCGCTCGGCCACGCCGACGAGGCGTATCAGGACCCCGAGTTCCTACGGCACCTGCTCGGCGCGCTGCGCTGGCTCGGCGTCGCCGAGAAGACCCCGGCCGAAGACTAGCCGCCGATCGCGCGCCGCTGCCTGGCCGCCTCGTAGAGCACGACGGTCGCGGCGTTGGCGGCGTTCAGCGAACTCGCCGCGCCGCCGATCGGGATGCGCACGAGGGCGTCGCAGGCCTCGCGCCAGCCCTGGCTCAGTCCGTTGGTCTCGTTGCCGATCGCGAGCAGCGTCGGCACGGTGAGGTCGAACTCGGCGATGTCCGCCTCGCCGTGCTCGTCCGTGCCGACGACCTGGATCGGGTATCCCGCGTCGCGCTGCTCGGCGATCCATTCCTGGACCTGCGCCTGGCCGGGGACGCGGACCGTGGGCAGCGCGAACAGCGAACCCGTGCTCGCGCGCACGGCCTTGGGGTCGTAGGGGTCCGCCGCGTGGCCCGACACGATCACGCCGTGCGCGCCGAATGCGTCTGCGGACCGGATGATCGAGCCCAGATTCCCGGGACTCGTCGGGCGGTCGAAGACGAGGCCGAGAAAGGACCGGCTTTCCGAGTTCGCCGCCTCGATCCGATCGAGGGAATCCGGCGCCGTGCCGACCACGGCGATGAGTTCCGGCGGGACCGAGTCCTTTTCGCCGAGTTCCGCGAGAAGTTCCCCGGACATGCCGTACTGTGCCGTACGGGTGCCGCGCAGGGTGTCGGCGGCCCAGCGGGACAGCGGCCGGTCCAGGTCGAAGAGCAGCGCGCGGACCGGCCAGCCGTACTCGAGGGCGAGCGTGATCGGGCGTACGCCCTGCACCAGGAACTCCCCCGCGCGGTGCCGCTTGCTCCGGTTTCCGAGCAGCGCCTCCCATTGCTGGAAACGGGCGTTGCGCGTCGTGATCCTCTCCACCCCACGGAGTGTAGCGAGAGGCGAACCAGCGGCGTTGTGTTCAAAACAGCACAGAGGGTAGGGTACGGACTCGCCCAGCGCAGAAACGCGAAAACCCACTCGCGAACCGGCGGGAGAAGAAACGCAACAGTGGTTGAGGAAGGGGACCCCTGGCGATACCGGGTGACCGACGTGGCGGTGTTCCACGGCGTCACCTACCGCCAGGGCTCAGTGGACGATCCGATATGGCCGCGGATAGCGCTGATCGAAGGGGACAACACGATCCTGGTCCATCCGGACCGGCTCGACGACTGGTTCACCTCGCGCTGGACGTTCCGGTGGCGTGGGGAGCCCTTCGAGGCGCGCGGCCTTCAGCACGAGCAGATGGAGGGGGTCTACCAGGGAGAAGACGGGGAGTTCGCGGCGAAGCACCTGCGTTCGGAGTTCGCCGAGCGCCGCGGGAGCTTCCCGCTCGCCGAGATCGCCGAGCTGACGCAGCACCGTGATCCGCTGCTGCCGCGCTTCCGTCGCGAGCAGAGCCTGATGGCCGACGCGGCCCGCTACCGCTCCGGCACCTTCGCCCGCTACCAGGGGCGGATCCACCCGGCGGCCGAGGCCGTCGACGAGCACGAGCGCCTCGCGCTGACCGGCCCGGCGAACCTGGGCCCGCTGCGCGTCACCCTGGACGAGGTCGAGGAGTGGTACGCCACCGTATGGACCTTCCGGTGGTGGGGCGAGCCCTTCGAGGTGCTGGACGTGACCCAGGGCCGGATCAAGGGCCTGTACATGGGCGGCCAGGCGCATTTCGCCTGGGACCACCTGCGGCTCGAGCCGGGCACCCGGCAGGACTACACGATCCTGCTGCCCGAAGAGGGCGTCGCCGAGCTCACCGAGCACCGCGAGGACCTGCTGGCGCGCTGGCGGGCCAAGGGGCAGCCCTCAGATCTGCAGTAGCTCCTTGAACCGCCGCTGGACCAGCGGCCACTGCCACTCGCGCTCGACCCAGGCCCGGCCGGCCTTGCCCATCGCGGCGGCCCGCGCCGGATCGTTCAGCAGCTCCGCGACGCGTTCGGCCGTTCGAGGGACGCTCGCATCGCCGCTGCCGGGGACGACGTAACCCGTCTCGCCCTCGATGACCGCGTCCGGGGCGCCCCCGGAGTCCCCGCCGACGACGGCCATGCCGAGCGCCGAGGCCTCCAGGTACACGATGCCGAGGCCCTCGATGTCCAGGCCGCCGCGGCGGGTGCGGCAGGGCATCGCGAACACGTCGCCCGCCGCGTAGAGCCGGGGCAGCTCGCCCCAGGAGACCGGCCCGCTGAACACCACGTCCTCGGCGACGCCGGTGTCCTCGGCGAGCTTCTCCAGCTCCCTGCGGTAGGGGCCGCCGCTGCCGATCAGCAGGGCCGCGTCCGGGACGGCCTTCTTGATCAGCGGCAGCGCCCTGATCAGGGTGTCCTGGCCCTTGCGCGGGACCAGCCGGGAGACGCAGACGACCGTCGGCCGGTCCGCGAGGCCGAGGCGTGCGCGCAGCTCGGCGGTCTCCGGCTCGGTCCGCACGCCCGGGTGGAAGGTCTGCACGTCCACGCCCGGGTGCAGCTGCGCCATCCGCGCGCGGGCCTCAGGACTCAGCACGTCGCCCACCTTGCGGTGGTAGTAGTCCACCAGATAGGTGAGCACGTCCACGCCGTCACCGATCCGGCGCAGCAGTTGCCGGGCCATCGGGAGCTGCGCCCAGCCGGCCTCGTGCCCGTGCGTGGTCGCGACCAGCCGCTCCACCCCGGCCTTGCGCCGCAGCGTGGGGGCCATCAGCGCGAGCGGGGCGGCCGCGCCGAACCAGACCCGGTCGCAGCCCTCGGATCTCGCGATCTCCACCGCGCGTCGCACCCGCTTGGGGTCCGGAATCATTACCGTTGTCTGGTCACGAATCGTCAGATACGGACGTTCCGCGTCGTACGCGCGGCACTCCTCGGCCCTGCCGCGCCAGGTGGAGGCGTAGACGACCACGTCCGAAGGGGTGAACCCATCGACCATCGCTTGGACGAACGCCTGGATACCGCCGGGGCGCGGGGGGTAGTCGTTGGTGACGACGAGGGTGCGGGCCATGGGTCCACCCTCTCACCTCCGCACCGCGCGCACGTATCCGACCACCGACCAGGAACAGGACAGCCGATGACCCTCCGGGCCATGCTGACCCGCGCGCGGCTGCGGTCGGCCCTGCTGCCCGCGGCCACCTGGGTGTGGACCCGGGGCGTGCTGCTGCTCTACGTCTACGACGTGCTGCCGTACATCTCGCACGGCGACATCACCGGCGACCTGCGGCTCTACAACCACTGGTCGAACATCCTGACCACCGGGCACTTCCCGCAGGCCGACCGGACCTGGCAGTACCCGCCGGGCGCGGCGCTGGTCATCGGGTTCCCCCGGCTGATCCGCTCGCTGACCGGCCTCAGCTACAACTCGGCGTTCTACGCGATGGCGCTGGCCTCGGACCTGATCATCTTCCTGCTCGTGCTCTACCGCTGCTGGCGCACCCACGAGGAGACCGGTAGCGAGCGGGTGGACTACCTCGGCGCCTACGCGTACGTCGCGGCGATCTTCATGCTGGGCCCGTTCATCTACGGCCGCTACGACATCACCGTCACGATGATCGCCTCGGTCGGCCTGGTCGTCGCGCTGAACACGGCCGCCTCGACCTGGCGGCTGCGCGGCGCCGCGATCGGCCTCGGCTCCATCGTGAAGGTCTGGCCGATGGCCCTGGTCCTGGGCCTGCCGCGCGGCCGCAACGGCCGGCTCGCCGTGCTCTGGGGCGTGATCGGCGGCGCCGTCCCGACGCTGCTCCTGCTGATCATGCCCGGCGCGCTGTCCTTCCTGAAGCAGCAGGGCGGCCGCGGCCTGGAGATCGAATCCGTGCTGGCCACGCCGTTCCTGATGGCCCGCCACTTCGGCTACCACGCCGTGATCCGCAACCGCTACGGCTCCTGGGAGGTCATCGGCCCCGGCATCGGCGCGATCGCCGCGTTCTGCGAACTGCTGACGCTGCTCGGCTTCTGCTGGCTGCTGTGGTGGCGCGTGCGCGCGAAGCTGACCCCCGAGCGCTGGACCGAGGGCGTCTACTACGACGCGAGCCTCGTCGCCGTCATGATCTCGATCATCACCAGCAGGGTGCTGAGCCCGCAGTACCTCGTCTGGGTCTGCGGCCTGCTGGCCCTGTGCCTGGCGATCGCCCCGCTCAAGAAGGGCGGCACGGTGCTGACCGGCCCCTGCTGGCTCCTGCTCGGCACGATCTCGCTCACGCAGTTGGAGTTCCCCCTGCTGTTCCCCACCCTCGTGCACGGCGGCACGAAGGCGGCCCTGTTCGTCACCGGCCGCAACGCCCTGCTGGTCGGCGCGACGATCTGGTCCGCGTACCTGCTCTGGAAGCGCTACGCGGTCGTCGAGGAGAAGGCCCCCGAGATCCCCGAGCCGGAAGCCGATCGGGAGCCCGAGCCGGCGATCTGACTCTCACGGCCGCTCGGCATTGGCCCGCCGGGCCTCCCGCACCCGCCGCGAGACCGACCATCCGTCCCCGACCGGCCCGAGATGCTCGAGCTTCTCGGGATTGTTCACACTGCGCACGGCCTGAACCTGCCCGTCCACCACATCGAGCGCCATCGTGCTCAGCACCTTGCCGTCGCCGTCCCGGAAGACGGCGCCGGGCTGGCCGTTCACCTCGTGCGGCTCCCAGGTCACGCCGATCTGGATCAGCAGCGGGTAGTACGAGACGAGCAGGCGGGCCACCTTGTCCGCGCCGAAGACGGTCCTGGACAGGTTCGGCGCCTTGCCGCCGCCGTCCCCGACGAGCTGCACGTCGGCGGCCAGCAGGTGCTGCAGTCCGTCCACGTCGCCGTCCCGCAGCGCGTCGAAGAACCGCGTGGCCAGCTCCGTCCGCTCCCGCCGATCCGCCTCGAAGCGCGGCCGCCCGGCCCGCATGTGCCGCTTCGAGCGGACGAGCAGCTGCCGGCAGGCCGCCTCCGTCCGGCCGACCGCCGCGGCGATCTCCTCGTACTCGAAGCCGAAGACCTCCCGCAGCACGAACACGGCCCGCTCCAGCGGACTGAGCCGCTCCAGCAGCACCAGCGCGGCCATCGACACCGAGTCGGCCAGTTCCGCCGCGCGCGCCGGATCCTGGTACGGATCGCTCAGCAGCGGCTCGGGGAACCACGGGCCGACGTACTGCTCCCGGCGCACCCGCGCGGAGCGCAGCACGTCGATCGAGATCCGGGTCACCGTGGCGGAGAGGAAGGCCTTGGCCGAGTCGGGCACGGTCGACGTCGCGTCGAAGCGCAGCCACGCCTCCTGCACCGCGTCCTCGGCCTCGCCGACGCTGCCCAGGATCCGATAGGCGATCGAGAACAGCAACGGCCGCAACTCCTCGAACTCCGTGGTCTTGTCTCGACTGCCGCCGCCGCTGTCCATACCGGTTCTCCTTCCCCTGCCCCGTCGTCCCGTTCCATCCTCAGTGCATCTGCTTGATCTGGCCCGCGACGTACTCCCCGGTGGCGGGCTGCCGGGTGATGATGTTGACCCGGTTCACCATGTTCATGAAGCAGATCAGCATGGTCAGGGCGCCGAGCTGCTCCTGGTCGTAGTGCCGCGCGGCCCGCTCCCAGACCTCGTCGCTCACGCCGCCGGCCGCGTCCGCGACCCGGGTGCCCTCCTCGGCCAGCTCCAATGCGGCCCGCTCCGCCTCGGTGAACACCGTCGCCTCCCGCCACGCCGCCACCAGGCTCAGCCGCACCGCGGTCTCGCCCTCGGCCACGGCCTCCTTCGTGTGCATGTCGACGCAGACCGCGCACCCGTTGATCTGGCTGATCCGCAGCCGCACCAGCTCCTGCGTGGCGTGGGGCACCGCCGACTCGTCGACCGCGCGCCCCGCCGCGAGCAGGTGCTTGAACGCCCGCCCGACGGTCGGGTCGTCGAAGAGGTTCAGTCGTGCGTCCATGGGTCCGTTCCTCCGTAGCTTCGTCCGTTCCGCTTCCACCCACGAGACGAGACAGCCACGCGCCCTGTGACATCCATCTTCTGCACCCCCCTTTGACACCCCCTGCGAGACCCGAACCTAAATCCGCCGCAGGACGGCGGCCACCAACTCCTCGACCCGCCCCGTCATCCCCACGACGTCGACCGCCGCCCGCGTCCCGACCTGCACCGGAATGAATTCCTTCCACATATCCCCGTAGCCCGCCAGCGCGTACAGGTCCCACCAGGGCTCAACCGCCCGACCCGCCTCAGCCTCGTAGGCCAGCCGGTACCGCTCGGCCCACTCCGCCCCGAACAGCACGGCCAGGTTCAGCCGACAGTGCCCGATGTCGAACTCGGCCGGCCCCGAACACGACGTGGCCCAATCCACGACCCCGCTCAACCGCCCCCGCCGCCACAGCACGTTGAAATGCTGAAAATCCCGATGGATGAACCGCCTTAGGTACTCGGGCGCAGGTGCCCGCAGCACCTCGAACGCCGCCTCCCACACTTCCGGGCGCTCCGCGGACCCGGGAACGACCGGCGCCCCCGCATCGAACCGCTCGAGGAACGCCCCCGCATCCACCCGCACCTCGTGAATCCGCGCCGCCATCGCGGCCATCTGCCGCAGCCACCCCTCCGGATCGGCGGGCGCAAGGTCCACCCGCCCCGGCACGCGCGTCATCAGGATCGCCGGATGCCCGTCCGTCTCGAGCCCGTCCCCGTCAGCCGCGATCGGCTCGGGTGCCGGAAGCCCCGCAGCGTGCACCGCGCGAAGCACCCCCGCCTCGCGCGCGATCAACCCCGGCTCCGCGCGCTCATACTGCCGAAGAACCAGCACCTCGCGGCGCCCTCCGCGCTCGACCGTCAGCCGATGAACCGCCGACGTGATCCCGCCCGTAAGCCGCCGCCACGCCGCAACCCTGCCGCCGACCGCACCCTCGACCCACCCAAGCGTCCGCGGCGACGGCCGCCGTCGACTGAAGTCCATGGTCGGCCACGCTGGCACGGTCGAGGGAACGCCCACAAGCCCTTTTCAACGCCGACCGGTGCACCGTCCAGGCGCAGTAGCCGGGAGGATTCCGCGCTTCCGCTCGGTCAGCCGCCGTCCGGTCGGACGATCGTATTGATCGGCATCGCGTTGACCGAGGCGAACTGGACCTGGGCGCCCGGCCGCGGCGCGTGGATGATCAGCCCGTTGCCGACGTACATGCCCACGTGGGTGCGGCCCGCGAAGTAGATCACCAGGTCGCCGGGCTCGATGTCGGACAGCGGTACCGTATGCCCCGCGTCCGCCTGCTCCTGCGACGTGCGCGGCAGCATGACGCCGGCGGCTCCCCAGACGTGCTGCATCAGCCCCGAGCAGTCGAAGCCGCTCGGCCCGACCGCGCCCCAGACGTACGGCTTGCCGAGCTCCGAGTACGCGGCCTCGATCGCCTTCTGCGCGCGGCCCACGTCGATGCCCTGGCTCACGCCCGAGGTCACCGAGGTCAGCAGCGTGTCGAGCGACGGAGCCTGCGCGGGAACCGTCGTGCCGAGTCCGTCGCCCGTCGCGCCCTGAGCGAGCGCGGAGCTGACGGCCTGCCGGTCCACGGCGTCGAGGTCGGCGAGCTGCTGACGCGCCTGGGCCAGCTCGGTCTGGATCAGCGAGCGCGCGGACGAGAGCTGGTTCTGCATCGCCTGGAGCTGCGACATCTCCTGCTCCCCCAGCGCCGAGAGCGCCACCAGCTGACGCTGCGCCTGCTCCGCGACGCGGACCTGCTGGTCATCGAGCGCTGCGACCCGATTCGTCATCCCCGCGCGCTGCAGGTAGTCGTCGGGATGCGTCGCGAACAGCAGCGCCAGCGAGGAACTGAAGTCCGGATCCCGATACTGCTGCGCCGCCAGCCGGCCGAGCCCGCCGTCGAACGCCGCCAGCATCTCCCGCGTCTGCGCACTCTGCCCGTTCGCCGAGTTGATCGCCGCCTGCAGCTGCCCGATCCGCTCCTGCGCGGCGTCGTACTGCTGCGTGGCCGCCTCAGCCTGCGTATACAGCGTGGAGATGTGCTGCTCCGCCGCCTGCCGAGCATCCGCCACCGGCTGCGCCTGCCCGACCCCGGCGCCAACCCCCAACACCGCGCACGTGGCAGCAGTCACCGACGCGGCACGATACGGAGGACGAGAAGTCCGTCGATGCGACACGGAGCGCAACGTATCGGCTCAATCCGCCCCTGATCAAACATACGTCACCCGCGCTAGCGATAAGGATGATATGCGGACAGGAGGGGCGGAGCTGGGGGTGCGGGGGCTGCTTGCTGAAGGAGGAATCGCCGCTTCCCGCCCGCAACCCGACACCTAACTCCGCCCCAACCTCCGCACCAGCATCGACGAAGGCACCGGCCGGGCCCCCGACCGCCGTACGCCGTCCGCGACTTCCTTGTCCGAGGACACCACGATCAGCGGGCGTCCCTGCGGCTCGGCGGCCACCAGCCGTCGAATCAGCTCGTCGGCGATCTCGCCGCCGCGCGAGAACAGGACTCTGACGCCCTTGTGCTGCGGCACGGGCACCGGGCCGCCCAGCTCCGCTCCGTCGAAGACGCAGGTGACCTCGGCACCCGTCCGCGCGGCGATACCTCCCAAGCCCTTCAGGAGCCTTATGCGCTGCTCGTGCAGGGACAGGGTGGGGAAGCCCGTCTTGGTGACGTTGTAGCCGTCTACCACCAGGTGGGCGCGGGGTAGGGCCAGGAGGGCGTCGAGGATGGCGGGGTCGTCGGCGGCGCGGGCCTGGCCGGCTACGTCGTGGGCGCCGAGGGTGTCGGCGCGTACGGCCTCCACGGTGTCCGCGGGGCGGGCGTCGGTGGGCGAGAGCGCCAGCTCTCTCTGCAGGCCCGCCGCGGCCTCGCTGATGGTCTCCAGGAGCAGGCGCATGCGCACCTCGTCCGCTCCCCGGCTGGCTCTGGTGGCGCTGCGGGCCGTCTCCAGGGCGGCCTCGGACTCGGCGAGGCGGCCCCGGATGCGGCGGAGCTCTGCTTCGGCGGCGGAGACCTGGAGGGAGGCGGCGTCGCGGATGGCGCCGCTCTCGGAGACGGCCTCGCGGGCGTGGGCCTGGGCCCTGCGCATGTCCGCCTCGAGCTGGCGGATGCGCCTGCGCAGCGAGTCGCCCTCGTGGCGTACGGCGACGAGTTCGGCCTTGAGGCGGTCGGCCTCGACCTTCGCCTGCTCGCGGATCGTGTCGATCTCGGCCTTGAGGCGGGCCACCTCGTCGCCCAGGTGCTCGTCGGCGAGGGCGCGCTCGGACTCCCGCGCGGCGCGCTCGGCCTGGTCCAGCAGGTCCGGCCAGCCTTCGGGGCGCAGCAGGTAGACGATGGCGGCCACGTCGCGGGGGTCGGCCGCCGGCGGGATGGCGCCGGCGAACAGGGCCTCGGCCACCTCGGGGTACGTGTCGTGCACCCGCTCGGCCACCCTGCCGCGGAAGACGGAGTCCGCCTCCAGCGCCGCGGCCAGCGGCGTCGCCGCCAGCCTGGCCCGCTTGGCCGGGGTGAACTTGGCGAAGGGGCGCAGCGAGGCCGGCAGCGTGCCCGTCGGCAGCCCGCCGGCGACCTGAGCCGCGAAGTCCAGGACCCGCGCGCGGACGGGTTCGGACAGGGCGGCGGCGCTCGGGCTGCGATCGGGCGCGGCGCCGGGCGCTTCGACCCCGGTCTCCTCGCCGCTCATCTCTCGCCCTTCCATCCCTGTGATGACTGCTGCCGACCACTGACGACTGCTGCCGGTTACTCGGTATTGCCCAGCGTAGACGCTTTCACGCGCCATCCGAGAGCCCCCGCGCGCCCCCGGGGCGTCGCGGTCTAAGCTGAACGGCATGGTGACCGCGATTGTGATGATCAAGGCGGAGACCGGGCTCATCCCGGAGACCGCAGCCTCCCTGGCCGCGCTGGCCGGAATCAGCGAGGTCTACTCGGTGACCGGCGAATGGGACCTGATCGCCATCGCCCGGGTGCAGGCGCACGAGGAGCTCGCCGACCTCATCCCGGGCCGCCTCAACAAGGTGCAGGGCGTGCTGCGGACCGAGACGCACACGGCCTTCCGCGCGTACAGCGCCGGGGACCTGGACGCGGCCTTCGCGATCGGCCTCGAATAGTCGTACCGGCCGGACTCGGGAAACCGATCATGCCGCCCGCATAAACACGTTCCCCTCCGTACCTGCACGGTACGGAGGGGAAGTGCTTTGTGGCTACAGCTTTTTCACCGGCGGATCAGCGGATCTCCGGCCACCCCTGCATCAGTGGTGACCGCTGGAGATCGCTTGCCGGTACTCCTCCTCGGTCGGCTTCTCGACCCGCTCGCCGAAGTACCAGCGCGTGGCCTTGGCCCGCAGCTTGGCGAGGCGCAGCTTCGGCGCGGGCACCCCGTTGCTGTCGGTGACCTCGGTCAGCGTCAGCGGACGGTGCACGTCGTGCGCGGTCAGCTTGTGCAGGTCGCCCTGCGGCAGCGGGGTGTGGATCTCCGAGAACTGACCCTCCGGCGACCGGGTGATGATGCCGGACTCGCGTCCGTGCAGTACCTTGTCGCGGTCCCGGCGCTGCAGGCCGAAGCAGATCCGCCGGGTGATCCAGAAGGCGAGCACCGGGCCGAGGAAGATCATCACCCGGTCGACCCAGGTGATGTTCTCCACCGACAGGTTGAAGTGGGTCGCGATCAGGTCGTTGCCGCCGTTGATCCAGCCGATCGCGTAGAACACGATGCCGGCCACGCCGATCGCCGTACGGGTCGGCATGTTGCGCGGGCGGTCCAGGATGTGGTGCTCGCGCTTGTCGCCGGTGATCCAGGCCTCGAGGAACGGGTAGGCCGCGAGTCCGGTGAACAGGATTCCCGGCACGATCACGGCGGGGATCAGGATGTTCCAGGACAGGGTGTGGCCCCAGAAGTTCCACTCGACGTTGGGCATCATGCGCAGCGTGCCCTCGAAGAAGCCGATGTAGAAGTCGGGCTGCGATCCCGCGGTGATCTGCGTGGGCACATAGGGCCCGTACTCCCAGATCGGGTTGATCGACACCAGGCCGCCCAGCAGGGCGATGAAGCCGAAGACCACGAAGAAGAAGCCGCCCGCCTTCGCCATGTACACCGGCATCAGCGGCAGGCCGACCACGTTCTCGTTGGTCTTGCCCGGACCCGCCCACTGCGTGTGCTTCTGGTAGAAGACAAGGATCAGGTGCGCGGTGATCAGCGCCAGGATGATGCCGGGCACCAGCAGGATGTGGATCATGAACAGGCGCGGGATCAGCACGTGGCCCGGGAACAGGCCGCCGAACAGGAAGTACGAGATGTACGTTCCGACGATCGGGACGGACAGCACGATGCCCTGCATGATCCGCAGACCGGTGCCGGAGAGCAGGTCGTCGGGCAGCGAGTAGCCGCAGAAGCCCTCGGCCAGCGCCATCACGAACAGCGTGAAGCCGATCAGCCAGTTGAGCTCGCGCGGCTTGCGGAACGCGCCGGTGAAGAAGATCCGGAGCATGTGCACCAGGATGCCCATCACGAAGACCAGCGCGGCCCAGTGGTGGATCTGGCGCATCAGCAGGCCGCCGCGCACGTCGAACGAGATGTTCAGCGTGCTCGCGTAGGCCTCGGACATCTTGATGCCGTCCAGCGGCGTGTACGAGCCGTTGTACGTCACGTCGCCCATGGACGGGGTGAAGAACAGCGACAGGAAGATGCCGGACAGCAGCAGGATGATGAAGCTGTACAGGCAGATCTCGCCCAGCATGAAGGACCAGTGGTCCGGGAAGATCTTGCGCAGGTTCTTCTTCGCCGCCCCCGCGATGCCGAGGCGCTGGTCCAGGTAGTCGGAGGCCTTCCCGCCGAGCGTGGTCGGGACGATCTCCTCGTTGCTCGTCGAAGTGCTCATCCGCGTTCCCAGAAACTCGGACCGACGGGCTGGTCGAAGCCGGCCTTGGCGACGAGGTAGCCGTCGGCGTTGACAGTGATCGGAAGCTGCGGCAGCGAACGCGCCGCGGGGCCGAAGACGACCCTGCCGTTGTCCGACAGGTCGAAGGTCGACTGGTGGCAGGGGCAGAGCATGTGGTGGGTCTGCTGCTCGTACAGCTGCACCGGGCAGCCGACATGCGTGCAGATCTTCGAGAAGGCCACGATGCCCTCGTAGCCCCAGTCGATCTCCTGCTGCGACTTGATGTCGGCCGGGTTCATCCGGACCAGCAGGATCGCGGACATGGTCATCATGTCGACGGTCTCGTCGCCGGCGGTGAGCACCGCGGCCGGGCTGGCCGAGACCAGCGTGCCGACCTGCAGGTCCTCGGGGCGGATGCCCTTGCCCTGGGTGCCGTCCACCGAGATCGAGTTGTCGTTGATGATCAGCTCGCCCGCGGTCCACGCGGTCTGCCGCTGGGTGGTGCCCGGCAGCGGGCCGAGGTCGCGCAGGATCCACAGGGCCGGCAGCGGCAGCACCGCCATCGCGCCGAGCAGCGTGCGGCGGATCAGCGGGCGCTGCTTCCAGCCGGAGTCCGCGAGGCCCTGCTGGAACTCGGCGGCGGCCTCGGCCTTGTCCTCCGGGGTGGACTCGAGCACGTGCCGCTCCTGCGGCAGCTCGACGTCCGTCATCAGAGTACGGGCCCAGTAGATCGCGCCCGCGCCCATGGCGAACAGGGCCACGCCCAGGGTCAGGCCCAGGGCGAAGTTCGACGCCGACATCGCGCCGAGCGGGAAGAAGTTCACGATCGACGAGGTGTTGTTCGGCACCTCGGTGTAGCAGACCATGAACGCGATCGTCGCGACGGCGGACAGCAGGAACAGCCCGGCCACGATGCGCTCGGACTTCCTGGCGACCTTCTCGTCGATATCGGTCAGCCGGGGCTGGTGGGCCGGCAGGCCGGGGTCCGCGAAGGGGTTCTCCGCGACGACCCCGTGGCCGTGCTCCTCCTCGACGGCGACCGCGCCGTGCTCCTCGTCGTGGGTCTTGTCACCGCTCATGGTTACTCCTTGCCCCCTTTGTTCTTCTCGGCGGCCGCCTTGGCGACGCGCTCAGCGGAGGCCTTCGTGGTGTGGGCCGCGATCCAGACCGCGAACAGCAGCAGCGCGATCAGGCCGAAGGTCCAGATGAACAGGCCCTCGGACGTCGGGCCGAGTCGGCCGAGGCCGGCGCCGCCGTAGTTGGGCTGGTCGCGCATCGTGACGATGTACGAGATGATCGCCTGCTTCTCGAGCGGCGAGATCACCGTGTCCGGGAAGTTCGGCATGTTCTGCGGGCCGGTCAGCATGGCCTCGTAGATCGCCTTCGGGCTGGTCTGCGTGAGCGCCGGGGCGTACTTGCCGTCGGTCAGCGCGCCGCCCGAGCCCGAGAAGGAGTGGCACTGCGAGCACGTGGTGCGGAACAGGACGCCGCCGAGCTGCACCAGGTTGTCGTTCACCTGGTACTGGCTGGAGTCGGGAACCGCCGGGCCGCCACCGAGCGAGTCGATGTACGCGGCCATCTCGTCGATCTGCTCCTGGGTGTAGAGCACGGCCTTCTTCTGGATCTGCGCGCCCGGCTGCTGGGCGGGCATGCGACCCGTGGAGACCTGGAAGTCGACGGACGCCGCGCCGGAGCCGACCAGGCTCGGGCCGTAGCTCGAGCCCTCGCCCAGCGCGCCGTGGCAGCTGGAGCAGGACGTGATGTACAGCGCCTTGCCGTTGGCGATGGCCTGGGCGTTGCTGGTCCCGCTGTCAGCCGAGGCGGAGTTCGGCGACAGGAACGCGGCGAAGACGGTACCCGCAAAGGCCAGTGCGAGCACCAGGACGACGAACGCTGCCAGCGGGTGGCGTCGCCGTGTAGAGAGCGATTTCACGACTAGTGTCCCTAATGGAGCTTCTCGTCCGGAATTACTTGAGCACGTAGATAACGAAGAACAGGCCGATCCACACCACGTCGACGAAGTGCCAGTAGTACGACACGACGATCGCGGAGATCTCCTGGTCGTGGGTGAAGCGCTTGGCCTTGTAGGTGCGCATGAGCACGATCAGGAAGGCGAAGAGACCGCCCGTCACGTGCAGCCCGTGGAAGCCGGTGGCCAGGTAGAACGCGCTGGTCCACTGGTTCTCCGAGATCGCGTGGCCGTCCTTGACCAGGGACGAGTACTCGAAGACCTGCAACGAGATGAACACGGCGCCCAGGATGAACGCGAGGATGTACCACTCGCGCATCCCGTACCGCCGGACGTTGAGGATCGAGCCGGTGCGCTTGACCTGGTGGCGCTCCGCCGCGAACACGCCGAACTGGCAGGGGAAGGAGGACGAGACCAGGATGATCGTGTTGATCGTCGACAGGGTCACGTCCAGGTGTCCCGCGTTCACCTTGAAGAACGCGTCCCCGGAAACCGAGCGCAGGGTGAAGTAGATCGCGAACAGGGCCGCGAAGAACATCAGCTCGGAGGCCAGCCAGATGATCGTCCCGACGCTGACCAGGTTGGGCCTATTGGGCACCCGGTGCGCGGGTGCGGCTTGGGTTGCAGTTGCTGTCGCCACGGCGGCCATTATTGCCCCCCGCCGCTACGCGGCCGTCGTCGGGGTCCCCCTTTGGCGCGGGTGTCGCTGACGATCCTTCGAATGGCGGGTGGGAAACCGGGGATGATTAGCCCGAACGGGGAGCGAACCGGGCGTAGGGACAGGCTCTGACCGCATGTCAGCGGCCGGGGTACGCACGTGTCCCGCCGGGGGTTCCCGCGTTATCAGATCGTTAGGGCTGGTCTCGGCGCGAAGCCGGTCCTACGCTGGTCGCACGTGCGCGCACGATCGGTGAGTCCTCAGAGTGGAGGCAGGTCCATGTCCGCAGCAGCATTGGCAGATACTGACGGGTCAGCGGTGGGCGGGTCGACCGCGCCCGGCACCGGGGCCAAGTCCCAGGTGAGCTACCTGAAGGTCCTGCTCTACAGCGACGACGCGACGGTGCGCGAGAGCCTGCGGCTCGCGCTGGGCAGCAAGCCCGACGCGGCGCTGCCGGAGCTGTCCGTGGAGGAGTTCGCCACCGCGCCCGCACTCATCGCCCGAATGGACGCCTCGCTCAAGGGCCTCGGCGTCGACTTGGTGATCCTGGACGGGGAGGCCGTGCCGGCCGGCGGGATGGGCCTGGCCCGGCAGTTGAAGGAC
>DASTAE010000150.1:0-3225 GCA_035712985.1 Actinospica sp. | reverse complement strand
CCATGCCGCGTTCGTGTAGATCCCGCCGCCGGTGATGACCGTCTGCGAGGGGTTCTGGCCGAGGCCGACGACCTCGGTGTAGAAGCCCACGGGCACTGACACGTTGTACGTGCCGGGCTCGAACATGAACTCGTAGCGCTGGGTGCCGAACTGGTTGGACGCCTGCTGGTTCCAGACGTTGTTGATGTCGCTCTGGATCGTCGAGGTCGACATCGAGGTGTTGAACACGTACACGTTCGAGCCGAAGTTCGGCGTGTTGCCGCCGCCGGTGGAGGAGCCGGAGGGCAGCGTCCACAGCTGGTTCGAGGTGGCCGCGCACGCCCAGATCTGCACCTGGGTACCCGAGCCGCCGTAGCCCGTGTCATCCAGGCACTTGCCCGAGTTGGTGTTCACCAGCTCGCCGTTCGACTGCGGGACCCACTGCTGGGCGCCGGTTCCGTTGCAGTCGTACAGGTCGACGGTCGTGCCGTTCGCGGTGCCGGCGCCGTTCACGTCGAGGCACTTGCCGAGCACCTGCAGCGAGTTGTCCGACTCGACGCTCCACGACTGCGCGCTGGTCCCGTTGCAGGTGTAGACCTGCACCGGGTTGAAGTTGGCGGTGCTCGCGGAGCGGTCGTCCAGGCATAGGCCCTGGTAGCCGGTGACCTGGCCGGTGGCCGTGGCCGTGGCCGCCGAGGCGTGGTGCGCGACGACGGTGCCGATGCCGAAGACGAGGGCTACGGCCGCAAGGACCGCGAGGATGCGCTGCTTCGTCGCCGTCACGGGGTGCTCCACTGCTGGTTCGAGGTGTCGGCGCACGCCCAGATCTGCACCTGGGTGCCCGAACCGCCGTAGCCCGTGTCATCCAGGCACTTGCCGGAGTTGGTGTTCACATACTCACCGTTCGACTGGTGGACCCACTGCTGGGCGCCGGTTCCGTTGCAGTCGTAGAGGTCCACCGTCGTGCCGTTGGCCGTGCCCGCGCCGTTGACGTCGAGGCACTTGCCGAACACCTGAAGTGTGTTGTTCGACGCGGTCCACTGCTGCGCGCTGGTCCCGTTGCAGGTGTAGACCTGCACCGGGTTGAAGTTCGCGGTGCTCGCGGAGCGGTCGTCCAGGCACAGGCCCTGATAGCCGGTGACCTGGCCGGTCGAGGTGCCGCCTCCGCCGCCGCTGCTGCCGGTGATCTGGTTGAAGATCGACGAGTACTGGTATCCGGTGCCCTTGTCGTACCCGTCCACCTCCCAGAAGGACAGTTCGGCGACGCCGTTGGCGGCGGCGAAGCTCTCCAGGGTCTGCGCGTTCGCGGTGGAGAAGTACTCGTTGTCGTCGTTCTGGCCGGCGATCGGCGTCAGGCCCATCATGTTGTACGCGGCCGACGTGGATATGCCGTAGAGGCCCGCGAGCTGGCCCGAGGTGGCCCGGGCCGCCGACTCGGCGTCGTTGAGGGCGTTCTCGCCGTTGCCGAAGTCCATCGTCATGATGTTGACGACGGACACCTTCACGCCCTGGTTCTTGGCGTCCTGCAGCAGCGCGTACTCGGAGCCGGAGCCGGTCGGCAGCCCGTTCGGCGCGACGGCGAGGGTGAAGTCGATCTGCACGTTCGGGTCCTCGGCCTGCAGCGCGGCCAGCGCCTGGTCCCGCCGTGTGGTGGCCGCGGTGTCGGACAGGACGCCGCCCTCGATGTCGAAGTCGAGGCGGTTGACGCCGTAGGTGTTCACGACGTTCAGGTACGCGGCGGTGAGGGAGGAGACGCTCGTGCAGGTCTGCGCGAGCTCTCCGCCTGCGGCACCGCCGAAGGAGATGATGACATTGCCGCCGGACGACTGCAGCGCGCTGATCTGCGCGGCGAAGGCGCCGACGCCCGATCCGTCGTCCTCCCACTCCGGCGTGCAGCCGGACTGCGGGATGAGGAAGGCGAGCGAGTAGTACTTGAGACCTGTCGCGGCCTGGTCGGCCGCCAGGTCCCCGGCGTCGGAGCCGGCGATCTGCAGGTAGGGCGCCGCGTAGTGCGCCGGGAATGCGCCGCCCGCCGCGGAGGCGGGGGCGGCGACGGCGAGCCCGAGTCCGCCCGCGGCGAGGGCCGTGGCGGCGGCCAGCGGCAGCGCACGGGCTGTCCGGGGCCTGATCCTGATCTTCAGCATGGTGTGGGTGATCCCTTCGACTGCGACTGAAACAGCATCGAAACAACCGCGGTGGCGATTGCATCAGTACACTCGGGGGGCGTCAATGACCAGCGGGAGAACTGGTCCATACCACCGATGATCGTTATGGGGGTGCAATGAAACAGGAGCCTGTTTCAGGCGTAGGTTCCGGAAGCGGGGGTTCCGGAACGGCCGCGGAGGGCGCGGGGCGGGTGACCGTGCGGGCGATCGCGGCGGAGACCGGGCTGTCCATCGCGACGGTCTCCCGGGTGATCAACGGGGGCGAGAACGTCGCCGCGGACACGCGGGAGCGGGTGCTCGAGGTCGTCGAGCGGCTCGGCGAGCGGGCTCCGGAGCCGCGGCGGCAGCGCTCCCGGGTGCGGCTGGAGCGGCCGCCGGTGTTCGTGCGCTGTCCGTATCTGCTGACGGACTACTTCGGCCATATCGTTACATCCATTGCTGAAACTCTGGCCCTGCACGGCCAGGAGATGCTGCTCAGCGCGGGCGACGCGGTGGTCCGCTCGACCGCTCTGCGCGAGCTTCCGCAGCGGCGGGACGCGCGCGGCGCGGTGCTGATCCTGCCGCCGGAGCCGCGCGCGGATCTGGAGGCGCTGGCCGCGCGCAGCTACCCCTTCGTGGTGGTGGATCCGCGCATCGACGTTCCGCGCGGCACGGTGTCGATCTCGGCGGCGCACTTCTCCGGCGCCCGCGCCGTGACCCGGCATCTGGTGGATCTCGGCCACCGGCGGATCGGCGTGATCACCGGGCCGCCGTCCTGGCACTCGCGCGACGACCGGGTCGGCGGGCACCTCGCGGCGCTCTCCGAGGTCGGCATGCTGGGCGATCCCGAGCTGATGCGGCACGGCGAGCCCGCGACGAAGACCGGTCTGCGCGCGGGCGGGGATCTGCTGGACCAGCAGCCGCGGCCGACGGCGATCGTCTGCTTCAACGACAAGGTCGCGGTCGGCGTGCTGGAGGCGGCGAAGGCGCGCGGGCTGCGCGTGCCGGAGGACCTGTCCGTGGCCGGCTTCGACGACATCGACGTCAGCCGGGCCGCGACGCCGCGGCTGACGACCGTGCGCCAGCCCCTGCAGGAGATGGG
>DASTAE010000149.1:0-8778 GCA_035712985.1 Actinospica sp. | reverse complement strand
CGGGAGACCTGCATGCCGGCGATGTTCACGCCCGCCTCGCCGAGGATCCGGCCGAGGGTGCCGATCACGCCGGGGCGGTCGGTGTAGCGGAAGAAGACGGTGTGCTCGTCCAGGCCGACGTCGACGGTGAAGCCGTTGACGTCGACGATCCGGTGCACCTGGTTCTTGCCGGAGACGGTGCCGGACACCTCGACGACCTCGCCGCTGGCCAGCGTGCCGCGCACGGTGACCAGGTTGCGGTAGTCGGGCGACTCGGAGGTCGTGGTCAGCCGCACCTCGAGGCCGCGCTCCTGGGCCAGGTAGGGGGCGTTGACGAAGGAGACCGGGCTCTCGGTGATGTCCGCGAACACGCCCTTGAGCGCGGAGAGCTCGAGCACCTTCACGTCGTGCTGGGTGATCTCGCCCGCCACGACCACGTCGAGCTGCTGCGCGGCGCCGCCGGCCAGGTGCGTGAACAGCCGGCCGAGCTTCTCGGCGAGCGGGACGCCGGGGCGCACGTCCTCGGCGATGATGCCGCCCTGGATGTTCACCGCGTCCGGCACCAGCTCGCCGCCGAGCGCCTGGCGCACCGAGCGGGCCACCGAGACGCCCGCCTTCTCCTGCGCCTCGTCGGTGGAGGCGCCGAGGTGCGGGGTGACGACGACCTGGTCGAGCTCGAACAGCGGGGAGTCGGTGCACGGCTCCTTGGCGTACACGTCGATGCCCGCGCCCGCGACCCGGCCCTCCTTGATCGCCGCGGCCAGCGCCGCCTCGTCGACCAGGCCGCCGCGCGCCACGTTGATGATCCGGACGTTCGGCTTGACCTTGCGCAGCGCCTCCTCGCCGATCAGGCCGATCGTCTCGGGCGTCTTCGGCATGTGCACGGTGATGAAGTCGGACTGCGCGAGCAGCTCGTCCAGGGAGAGCAGCTGCGCGCCGATCTGCGCCGCCTTGCCCGCCTGCACGAAGGGGTCGTAGGCCACCAGCTTCACGCCGAAGGGCAGCAGCCGGGCCGCGACCAGGGCGCCGATCCGGCCGAGGCCGACGATGCCGACCGTCTTGCCGTCGAGCTCCACGCCGCTGTACTTGCTGCGCGCCCACTTGCCGCCCTTGAGCGCGGCGCTGGCGCTGGCCACGTTGCGCGCGCTGGCCAGGATGTGCGCGACGGTCAGCTCGGCCGCGGAGGTGATGTTCGAGGTCGGCGCGTTGACCACCATGACGCCGGAGCGGGTCGCGGCCGTGATGTCCACGTTGTCCAGGCCGACGCCGGCCCGCGCGATCACCTTGAGGTTCTTGGCGGCCTCGATGGCCTCGGCGTCCACCTGGGTCGCCGAGCGGACCAGGATCGCGTCGGCCTCCTCGATCGCGGGCAGCAGCGCCGCGCGATCGGCGCCGTCGACGTAGCGCACTTCGAAGTCGGGGCCGAGCGCCGCCACGGTCGCGGGGCTGAGTTCCTCGGCGATGAGCACAACGGGTTTGCCTGACACAGCGATCTCCGGTCGTCCGTCGGTGAGGGTGGGGAGCTAACGGATGAGCGCCCGGGGTCCACGACGCTGTGGTCCTGGCATACGTGGATCACACGGACCGTCGGCGAATGTTAACGTCGCGTGTCTTCCTGCCGTACAGGTGCCATGGTACAGATTCGTCGGCAGGACGCCAGAACCTCTTTCGACTGGTGGACAAGAACGTACAAGAGTCCCGGCCGCCGCGCGCGCAGGATGTTCCCATGAGCGAAGAGACAACGGCCGACGACGCTGCGCAGCCGATCCGTTTCGACACCAAGATCGCCGTTCTGCTGCGCGATGACCTGCAGGCCTGGCAGGGGCTGAACGTCTGCGCCTTCCTGATGAGCGGGATCGCCGCGGGCAATCCGGAGACGATCGGCGAACCCTATGCGGACGCGGACGGCAATGCATATCTCTCGATGTTCCGGCAGCCGGTGGTGGTTCTCCAGGGGAACAAGGTAATCCTCCGGCAGGCGCACTCCAGGGCGCTCGATCGGGATCTCCCGATTGCCGTTTACACGGAAAACCTTTTCCTGACCGGAAACGACCGGGACAACCGCGCGGCGGTGCGCGCGGTGGCCCGGGCGGACCTGGATCTGGTCGGGATCGCCGTGCACGGGCCGAAGAACGCCGTGGACAAGGTGATGAAGGGCGCCGCGATGCACGGCTAGCGGTCTATCGTCGTAGGCATGCGGCCGGCGCAGGAGATCCGGGCTTGGCGGCCGCGCGTCCCCGGGCTGGCCGAGGCCCTGCACGCGCGGTTCGTCGACCACGTGTACCCGATGCACACACACGACACGTGGACGCTGATCATCCTCGACTCGGGCGGTATCAGGTACGACCTCGACGTGCACGAGCACGGTTCGCTCGGCCAGACCGTGACCCTGCTGCCGCCGCACGTCGCGCACAGCGGGAGCTCGATCCGGCCCGAGGGCTTCCGCAAGCGCGTGCTGTACCTCGACGAGGACTACCTGAGCGACGCGCTGATCGGCCACGCCGTGGACCGTCCGGTCTTCGTGGACGAACTGCTGCGCGACCGGATCAGCCGGCTGCACGACTCGCTGGAGGCGCCGGGCCGGGAACTGGAGGCGGAGAGCCGGCTGGCGCTGATCACGGATCGGCTGGACGGCCATCTGCGCGGAACCCTCGACCTGCTGCCCCGCGCCCGCGACCCGCGGCTGGCCTGGGATCTCAGGGATCTGATCGACGAGCGGCTGCCCGGGGACCTCTCGCTCGAGGAGGCCTCCCGAATCCTGCACGCGGATCCGGCCTACCTCGTGCGCGTGTTCAGCCGGCATTTCGGCCTCGGGCCGCATCAGTATCTGACGGGTCGGCGCGTGGACCTGGCGCGCCGCCTGCTGCTCACCGGGATGTCGGCCGCGGAGGTCGCGACGGCGGCCGGGTTCTACGACCAGTCCCATCTGACCCGGCACTTCAAGCGCTTCCTGGCCACGACGCCCGCGCGCTTCGCGGCGAGCGGGCGTCGGCGGATCGAGCCCTAGAGCACTTCCTGAACCCGCGCGAAGTGGCAGGCGGCCGGATGCGCGTCGCCGAGCCCGTGCGGCACGAGCGGGGGCTCCTCGGTGACGCAGCGGTTCTTGTCGGCCTCGGAGAGGGTGAGCAGCAGCGGGCAGCGGGTGCGGAAGCGGCAGCCGGACGGGGGGTTCGCCGGGGAGGGGACGTCGCCCTGGATCAGGATGCGCTCGCGCTCGCGTTCCCGGCGCGGGTCGGGGATCGGGATCGCGGAGATGAGCGCCTGCGTGTAGGGGTGCAGCGGACGCTCGAAGAGCTGGTCGGTCGGCGCGACCTCGACGATCTTGCCGAGGTACATGACCGCGACCCGGTCGGCGATGTGCCGCACGACGGACAGGTCGTGCGCCACGAACAGGTACGCGAGGCCGAGCTCGTCCTGCAGGTCCTCGAGCAGGTTGATGACGCCGGCCTGGATCGAGACGTCGAGCGCGGAGACCGGCTCGTCGAGGACCAGCACCTTCGGCCTGAGGGCGAGCGCCCTGGCGATGCCGATGCGCTGGCGCTGGCCGCCGGAGAACTCGTGCGGGAAACGATTGCCGTGCTCGGGGTTCAGGCCGACCCGCTGCATCAGATCATTGACGGTCTGCCGGCCGTTGTCCTTGAACAGGCCGTGGATCTTCAGCGGCTCGGCGATGATCTCGTTGACGGTGATGCGCGGGTTGAGGCTCGCATAGGGGTCCTGGAAGACGAGCTGCATGTCCCGTCGCAGGACACGCACTTTCTCCTTGCCCATCGTCGTCAGATCGCTGCCCTCGAACAGCACCTGGCCGCTGGTGGCCGGCTGCAGGTGCAGGATCGCGCGGCTGGTCGTCGTCTTGCCGCAGCCTGACTCGCCGACCAGGCCGAGCGTCTCGCCGCGGTGCAGGTCGAAGGACACGCCGCTGACGGCGTGCACGGCGCCGACGGTCCGGCGGATCAGCCCGCGCGAGCGGATCGGGAACTCCTTGACCAGATCGCGCACGGAGAGGATCGGGGTGCCGCGGTCGACCTCGTGCGCGGGACGATCCTGCTGCGTCGTCATAGGACCTCGTCCTCCGTGCCGTTGTGGTTGTCGACGCTCTCGATCGGCGAGCCCACGCCGAAGTCCGCGGGCAACTCGGCGTCCGTGGCGGCGCCGGTGAACAGCTCGGCGGGATCCCGGGCGACCTCGTCCTTGAAGTGGCAGGCGCTCAGGTGCACGCGCAGCCCGGCCGGGTCGAAGCCGCCGCCGGCCACCGGCTCGAGGTCGGGCTCGCGGGTCTGGCAGATCTCCCGGGCCAGCGGGCAGCGCGGCGTGAACGGGCAGCCCGGGGGCAGGTTCACCAGCGAGGGCGGCGAGCCCTGGATCGGGGTGAGCCGGGTCTGCTCGCGCTTGTCCAGGCGGGGCAGCGAGCCGAGCAGGCCGAGCGTGTAGGGCATCCGCGGGTTGTAGTAGATGTCCTCGACGGTGCCGATCTCGACCGGCTTCCCCGCGTACATCACCAGGACCCGGTCGGCCTGGCCGGCGACGACGCCGAGGTCGTGCGTGATCAGCACCATCGCGGCGCCGGTCTCCCGCTGCGCCGAGCGCAGGGCCTCGAGCACCTGCGCCTGCACCGTCACGTCCAGCGCCGTCGTCGGCTCGTCCGCGATGATCACGTCCGGGTTGTTCGCCATCGCGATCGCGATCACCACGCGCTGGCGCATACCGCCGGAGAACTCGTGCGGATACTGCTCGATCCGCCGGTCCGGCTGCGGGATGTCGACCAGCTCCAGCAGCTCGATCGCCCGCTTGCGCGCCTCGGCCTTGGTCACGTCGTTGTGCGCGAGCACGGCCTCGGAGAGCTGGTAGCCGATCTTGTAGACCGGGTTCAGCGAGGTCATCGGGTCCTGGAAGATCATCGCGATCTTCTTGCCGCGGACCTGCGTCATCTCCTTGTCCGTCAGCCCGAGCAGCTCCTCGTCCCGGAAGCGCACCGAGCCGCCGACCCGCGCCGTCTTCGGCAGCAGGCCCATCACGGCCATCGAGGTGACGGACTTGCCGGAGCCCGACTCGCCGACGATGCCGAGCACCTCGCCGGGCCGCAGCTCGTAGGAGACGCCGCGCACCGCGTGCACCACGCCGTCGCCGGACGGGAAGTCCACGGTCAGGTCGCGCACCGAGAGCACGGTGTCGGTCGTCGTCGCGGTCTGCGCAGCGCTCATCTCAGGCACGCACCCTCTGCTGGCTCGGATCGAAGGCGTCGCGCAGGCCGTCGCCGATGAAGTTGACGGTCAGGCAGATCAGGATGATGAAGATGCCCGGGAAGTAGAACAGCCACCACTGGCCGCCCTGCAGCGCGGTCTGCGCGGCGGAGATCAGCGTGCCGAGCGAGGTGTCCGGCGGCTGCACGCCGAAGCCCAGGTAGGACAGCGCGGACTCGGTGAGGATGGCCGCCGCGACCAGGATCGTGACCACGACGGTGATCTGGCCGACGATGTTCGGCAGGATGTGCCGGAAGATGATCCGGCTGTCCTTGGCGCCGAGCGCGCGGGCCGCCTCGACGTACTCCTTCTCGCGCAGCGAGAGCGTCTGGCCGCGCACGATCCGGGACACGGCCGGCCAGGACAGGCCCGCGATGACCAGCGGCAGCGCCCACCAGCCCGCGCTCTGGAAGTGGTGCGAGAGCAGCGCGCCGGCCGCCAGGATCGGGATGGTGAGCACGAGGTCGACGATGCGCATCATCGCCGAGTCGAGCGCCCCGCGGTAGAAGCCGGCGATCGCGCCCCAGATGGTGCCCAGCGCCGTGGCCAGGATCGCGACGATGAAGGCGATCTCCAGCGAGCGCTGCGTGCCGCGCAGCACCCGCGCGAACTCGTCGTAGCCGAGGTTGTCGGTGCCGAAGGGGTGCGTGCCGGAGGGCGGGAAGTTGTTGTCCGGCGTGATGTCCGTGTACTTGTAATGCCACAGTGCGCCGCCGACGAAGGCCAGCAGGATCACCGCCAGCAGCACGAAGACGCTGATCACGGCCAGCTTGTGCTGCACGAACCGGCGGAAGACCAGCTGCCGCTGAGTACGTGCCTTGACGGTGAACTCGCGCTCGACCGGACCCGCGGGCGGCAGCATGTTGCCGGTGGTCTGGGTGTCCTCGGCGGGGAGATCATGCATTGCGGATCGCCCTCCGGATCACAGCGTCGAGAACGCCGTCGATGTCGGTGATGGGGCTGCGGCTACGCATTGCGGATCCTCGGGTCGAGAACGCCGTAGAGCAGGTCGGCGATGAGGTTGAAGAGGATGACGATGATCGCCGCGACGGTCAGCCACGCCAGGACGGTGTTGAAGTCCCCCGAGTTGATCCCGTTGACGAGCATGGTCCCCATGCCCTGCCAGCCGAAGACGTTCTCGGTGAGCACCGCGCCGCCGAGGATCGCGGCGGTGTCGAGGGCGACCTGCGTGGTCAGCGGGATCAGCGCGGTGCGCAGGCCGTGCCGGACCATCACCTTCGTGCGGCTCAGGCCCTTGGCGCGAGCCAGCCGCATGTAGTCGCTGCCGAGCACGTCGAGCATCGAGGCGCGCTGGAACCGGGACCAGGACGCGTACGAGGACATCGCCAGCACGATCGTGGGCAGCAGCAGGTGCCCGATCGCGTCGCTGAAGGCCGACCAGCCGGACAGGCCCGGGGTGTTCGCGCCGTAGGTGGCGATCCAGTACCAGTTCAGGCTGTTGTTCATGTTCACGACCAGCTGCTTGAGCAGGATCGCGAACCAGAAGACCGGCAGCGACAGGAACAGGAAGCCGATCAGCGTGATCGTGTAGTCGGCCTTCGAGTACTGCCGGGTCGCGCTGTAGACGCCGGCGATGATCGCCAGGATCACGGCGAGGATCATGGCCAGGATGACCAGCCGCGCGGTCAGTTGGAGGCTGCTGCTGAGCAGTTGGCCGATGTCCGTGCCCGACTGGATCGAGGGTCCCCAGTTGCCGTGGAAGAACAGTTGGCTGAACCAGTGCCAGTACCGCTCCGGGAGCGAGTGGTTGATGTAGAGCGTGTTCGCCATCGCGTTGATCACGGCCGGCGAGGGCGGCGGGTTCTTCGCCTTGAGCTGCGCGAGCGGGTCCGCGCCCCAGGTCACCAGCAGGAAGACCAGGAAGGTGGAGACGATGAAGACCGGGATCGACACCAGCAGGCGTCGTACGGCGAAAGCGAGCATGGCGGCCTCGGGCCCTCGGTCGGTCGGAGCGTGAGCGTGCGGCGGGGCACGGTTGCCGGTCGGGTGGTGGTCCTGCGGGGCGCGGGGCTTGCGACCGCGCACGCGCCCCGCAGGACGTCTGTATCAACGGGCGCGCGTCGACCGATTCACCGGACGCGCGTCGACCGGTCCCGCGTCAGGACTTCAGGCCCCATTGACCGATGTTGTAGGTCGGACCCATCGAGGTCACGTTGTCGCGGACGTTGACCACGTTCGGGTAGAAGGCGATCAGCGTCGGCTTCTGGTAGAGCGGCAGCGTGTACGCGTCCTGGCTGATCTGCGCGTCCGCCTTGTTGAGGTCGGTGATCTGCGCGGCCGAGTCGGTCGTCTGGCTCGCGGCCTGCAGCCACGCGTCGACGTCCTTGTTCGAGTAGGCGCCGTAGTTGCCGCCGCCGCCGGTCGAGTAGAGCGGCTGGTTCGCCGAGGCGGGGAACGGGGTGTTCACCCAGGCGAAGACGATGATGTCGTAGCTGTAGCCGTTGCCGGACTGGGCCAGCGTCGCGCCGAGGTTGTCGGTCGGCGAGACGGCCACCGTGATGCCGAGGTTGGCCATCTCGGCCGCGAACAGCGTGCAGGTGTCCTGGCGGATCTGGTTGCCGACCGTGTACTTCATCTGGAAGGTCGGGATCTTGGTGCCGTCCGGCGCCTCGAGCCCGCCCTTGCCGGCGCCCACGTTCTTGAACCCGGCCTTGGTCAGGATCGACTCGGCGTCAGAGGTGTTCCCCTGGCCTAGCCCGTACTTGGCCACGTTGTCCTGGTAGCCGTTCTGCCCGGGCACCAGCATGCGGCTGTTGAGCGGCACCGCCGAGTCCTGGAACTGCTTGATGGTCTTGGACAGGATCGCGTTGCGGTCCACGGCCGTGAACATCGCGGTGCGCAGCGTCTTGCCCCAGGTCGAGTTGCCGAGGGCGGCGTTCTTCAGGTTGAAGTCGATGTGCTCGAAGCCGAGGCCCGCGTCGATCTGGTAGCGGATCGTCGAGCCCATGTTCTTCAGCTGCGTGACCAGGTTGGTCTGCGGCTGCGGGTAGATGCCGTCGACCTCGTGGTTCTGCAGCGCGGTCGGCTCCTGGGAGGAGTCGGTGATGGCGCGGAAGGTGACCTGGTCCAGGTACGGCTTCTTGCCGTAGTACTTGGGGTTGGCCTTGAGGATCACCGAGGTCTTGTCCGAGGAGACGCTGGAGACCGTGAACGGGCCGCCGGAGACCGGGAGCGGGTTCGACTGGAACCAGTTGAAGGAGGCGAGGTTGTCGCCGTGCTCCTTGGCGATGTGCGCCGGGTACATCGTGCTGAACAGCGACTTCCAGTCGGAGAACGGGGTCTTGTAGACCGTGGTGACGGTCTTGCCGTTGTCCGAGCCGGTCACCGACTCGATGTTCTGGTAGCCGGTGGTGGAGGCGGCCGCGATGTTCGCGTTCGACCCGTTCTGGATCTCCCAGTTGTAGACGAAGTCGTCCGCGTTGATCTCGGTGCCGTCCGACCAGACCGCGTTCGGCTGGATCTTGTAGACGACCGTCTGCGGGCTGGTGCTCGTCTCCGTGGCGCTGACCAGCAGGTCGGAGTTCATGGTGACCGCGTA
>DASTAE010000148.1:0-32319 GCA_035712985.1 Actinospica sp. | reverse complement strand
GGTCGGCGTGCTGGAGGCGGCGAAGGCGCGCGGGCTGCGCGTGCCGGAGGACCTGTCCGTGGCCGGCTTCGACGACATCGACGTCAGCCGGGCCGCGACGCCGCGGCTGACGACCGTGCGCCAGCCCCTGCAGGAGATGGGTCGCACGGCCGTCACGATGCTGATGCGCCAGCTCGACGGGCACGCGCACGAGGCGCTGAGCATGGAGCTGGCCACGGAGCTGGTCGTGCGGGAGAGCACGGGCCCGGCGCCCTCCCCCGACCTGTGACCGACGCGGCTCAGCCCCAGTTGCCCGGGATCTGCCGGGTCGCCGCGTTGATCCGGTTGAACATGTTGGTCAGGCCGATCGTCAGCACGATGCCGGCGAGCTGCTTCTCGTCGTAGTGCCTGGCGGCCTCGTCCCAGACCGCGTCCGGGACCGGGTCCGACTTGTCGGCCAGCCGCGTCGCGTGCTCGGTGAGGTTCAGCGCGGCCCGCTCGGCGTCGGTGAACAGCGCCGACTCGCGCCACGCGGCGACCATCCCGATCCGCTCGGGCGTCTCACCGGCCTTTCCCATGTTCATCAGCCCGTAGGTCACGCACACGCTGCAGCCCTTGATCTGGCTGGCCCGCATGTGCACCAGCTCCAGCGTCTTCTCGGGCACGCCGGCCGTCTTGGCCTGCGCGGCGGCCTCCTGGATGGGCGCCAGCGCGCCGGGCAGCAGCACCACGGGGTTCTTCATTCGGGCTTCCATCACGGTTCCTTCCGATCGTTCCACTCTCGATCGGTATGACGGATGCCGCGCCGCGAGTGTGACGAGCGGACCTGATTACTATGTGCTGCATGTTCCGGACCATGCTCAAATCCAAGATCCACCGCGCCACGGTGACGCACGCCGACCTGCACTACGTCGGTTCCGTGACCGTCGACCGCGACCTGATGGACGCCGCCGATCTGCTGCCCGGCGAGCTCGTGGCCATCGTGGACGTGACCAACGGCGCGCGGCTGGAGACCTACGTCATCGAGGGCGAGCGCGGCTCCGGTGTCATCGGGATCAACGGGGCCGCCGCGCATCTCGTGCACCCGGGCGACGTCGTGATCCTGATCAGCTACCTGCACGTCGCTTACGGCGAGGAGCAGGGCTACGCGCCGCGCGTCGTGCACGTGGACGCGGAGAACCGGATCGTCGAGCTCGGGGCCGACGCCTCGGAGCCCGTCCCCGGAAGCGGGCAGCTGCGCGCGCCGCTGTCCGTCTAGACCGAGAAACAGCGGCTCGCTGAAGCCGCCTGGCGGCCCTAGAGCGCGATGACGGCGTAGGGCTCGCCGAGCACCGGCTGCGAGACGTTGTAGACCGGGATGCCGCCGAAGGTCCGGCCGCGATGCGTGCCGCGGCGGGCCATCGCGTGCACGGCGAGATCCGCGCCCGCGTCGTCGACGGTCTGGCCGAGGACCTGGTTGCCCAGATTCGGCCGGACCGTGTCGCGCTCCCCGCTCAGCGTGCCGGGGACGGGCGAGAAGTGGGTCAGCGCGACGCGGAGCTCGGCGCCCTGCTCCGCGAGCCCGGTGAGCGCCGCGCCGAACCGCTTGACCTGGGACTGCTCGCGATCCGCCTGCCGGTGCTCGCGCACCCCGGACCAGAGCTGGTAGTCCAGGCCGAAGCCGCCGGGGAATCCGGTGAGTCCGGCGATGCCGATCCGGGTTCCGCGCACGTCGAGCAGGACCGCGCTCGCGTCGAGCACCTTCCAGCCGAGCGAGGTGAGCGCGGCGCGGATCAGCGACTCCTGGCCGATCTCGTGGTCCCGCGCGCCGAGCACGGCCACGATCGGCACGCCGACGCCGTCGAGCTCGTCGGCCAGGATCTCGGCCTCGGAGACGAGACCGGACGCGGTCAGGCCGCCGGCCAGCAGCAGCACGTCCGCCGACTCGGAGACGGCCTTGTACTGCGACTGCAGCGAGCCGCGCTGCTCGGCCGCCATGCGCAGATCGCCGACGGCCGCGATACGGATCTTCCCGGTTTCCCCATCCTGGGTCACGGTCGGCAGCGTAGCATCGGTGAATCGGTGTTCGTATTCACTAAGCGCGTCGGCGCGTCGGCGCGTCGCGCTCAGGCGGGTGGCAGCGGCGGAAGTTTCGGGGTCTCCAGCCAGCGTTCGAAGAAGGTGTCGGGATGCGTCATCACCGGGGTCTCGCTCGCGGTGACCAGCTTGACGAAATCCTCCGTGCGCACGCTGCCGAGCCGGTTCGAGGTCGTCCACTGGCGCAGGATCCTGAGGAACGCCACGTCCCCTATGGTCAGCCGGAGCGCGTGCAGGGTCAGCGCGCCGCGCTTGTAGACCCGGTCGTCGAACATGTCGGCGGGGCCGGGATCGGCCAGCACGAGGTTCTGCGGGCGCTTGGCGATCCGCTGGTGCCAGCGGCGCGCGTGGTCGTCGGCGGTGCGCTGCCCGGAGACCTCGGACCAGAGCCACTCCGAGTAGGCGGCGAAGCCCTCGTGCAGCCAGATGTCGCGCCAGTCCACGATCGTGAGGCTGTTGCCGAACCACTGGTGCGACAGCTCGTGCGCGATCAGCCGCTCGTTCTCCCAGGCCGGCGCCAGGTGGTTCACGCCGAAGATCGACATGCCCTGCGCCTCGATCGGGATCTCGAGGTCGTCGTCCGCGACCACCGCGGTGTATCCGCCCTCGAAGGGGTAGGGGCCGTAGAACCTCTCGAAGACCTCGATCATGCGCGCCTGCTTGGCGAAGGCCGTGTTCGCGCGGCTGACGAAGCGCGGCGGGACGACGACGCGCTGCGCCACTCCGCGGTTCGACAGGTCCACGCTGCGGTACTTGCCGATCTGCACGCTCGCCAGGTACGTCGCCATCGGCTCGCTCTGCCGGTACGTCCAGGTCGTGTTGGCGCCGCCGGTCTGCCGGCTGACCAGCACGCCGTTGGCCACCACGTGGTACGCCGACTGCGTGGTCACCGCGATCTGGTACGAGGCCTTGCGATCCGGCCGGTCGTCGCACGGGAACCAGGAGGGCGCGCCGATCGGCTGGCTCGCGACGAGCACGCCGTCGGTCAGCTGCTCCCAGCCGAGGGTGCCGAAGCGGCTGTTCATCGGCTTGGGAGTGCCGCTGTAGCGGACCTCTATCTTGAAGGTGTGCCCGACGGCCAGCGGCGCCGCGGGCGTCACCCGCAGCTTGTCGGCGCGCTGCGTGTGCCGGGCGCGGGTGACCCGGTGGTCGTCGGTGTCTATCGCGACGCGCTCGACGCGCAGCGCGCCGGACAGGTCGAGGGTGAACTCACGCAGCGGCTCGGGGCCGAGCACGGTCGCCGTGAGCACCGCGCCGCCGTCCAGGCGGTTCGACGAGACGCGGTAGACGAGCCCCAGTTCATAATGCGTGATCTGATAACCCTCGTTGCCGCGTTGCGGGAAGTAGGGCTCAGACATACGTCTCCGCGTCGCTCTCCTCGGTCCACGGGGCGATCGGGTTGCCGGCCCAGCGGGTCTGCGCCGGGACGCCCTCGCCGCGCATCACCAGCGAGGCCGGGCCCACGATGGCGTTGGCGCCGATGCTGGCCGCGGGCAGGATCACGCACTGCGGGCCGAGGGTCGCGCCCTCGTGCAGGGTGACCACGTCCATGCTCATCACGCGGTCGTGGAACAGGTGGGTCTGCACGACGCAGCCGCGGTTCACGGTCGCGCCGTCCTCGAGCACGATCAGGTCGGCCTCGGGCAGCCAGTACGTGTCGCACCAGACGCCGCGGCCGATCTTCGAGCCGAGCGAGCGCAGCCACAGGTTCAGCGGCGCGGTGCCGAGCCACTGCTCGGCGAACCAGGGCGCGCCGATCAGCTCGATGAAGTTGTCGGCCAGCTCGTTGCGCCAGACGAAGGAGCTCCACAGCGGCTGGTCCTCGGCCTTGATCCGGCCGACCAGCGCCCACTTGGCGGCCGTGGCCAGCGCGGCGCCGAGCGCGCCGACGGCCAGGAAGACCGGCCCGGCGAGGATCGTGGCGAGCACCAGGCCGGTGTTCGCGGCGAGCTCGACCTCGATCGCGGCGGCGAGCAGCAGCAGCGCGGCGCTGAACGCGGCCGGGAAGATCCGGCACAGTTCGACGGCGGCGCGCATCGCCTTGAGCTTGCGCGGCGGGTCGTAGGTGAGCGAGCTGTCCGTGTCCTGACTCGCGCGGCGCAGCCTCTCGGGCGGCATGCCGAGGTACGACTTCCCCCGTTTGGCCTTGCGCGGCGCGGCCGAGAGCACTCCGACGAGGCTGCCCTTGGGCAGCTTGCGGCCCGGGCCGACCATGCCGGAGTTGCCGACGAACACGCGCTTGCCGATGCGGACCGAGCCGACGCTGAGCCGGCCGTCGGACAGCTCGTAAGGGGCGATCATGGTGTCGTCGGCGAGGAACGCGCCGTTGTCCACGGTCGTCATCGCGGGCACGGCCAGCACCGTGGACAGCTCCACGTCGCGGCCGACCTTCATCCCGAGCAGCCGCAGCCAGGCCGGCGTCGCGACGGAGGCGTAGAGCGGGTACAGCCAGACGCGGGCCATCGCCATCAGCTGCGTGGTCGTCCAGACGCGCCAGGCGGCGAGGCTGTGCAGCGGGTACTCGCCCTCGCGCATCCCGATGCTCAGGGCCCTGACGCCGGCCAGCACCAGCAGCCCGAAGACGGCGAGGAACACGACCACGGCCGGGAGCACGCCGGGCAGCGCGTCGCCCAGGGCCCCCCAGGCGCTGCCGCTGCCGCCCGCGAGGTCGGCGAGGATCGCGAGCGCCGGAACCGCCGCGGCGAGCGGGAGCAGGCCGAGCACGGTCGCGGTCAGGCCGTAGAGGACGGTCCAGTGCCGGGTGTACGGCGCGCGCACCACCCCGCGCTCGCTCTTGCTGAGCTTGCCGACGCGCTTGGCCGGGGAGCCGGCCCAGTGCTGGCGGGCGGGGATCTCGCTGCCGACCGCCGAGCCGGGCGCGATCCGCGCGTGCTCGCCGATGCGGGCGCCGGGGATCAGCGTGGAGCGGGCGCCGACGGAGGCGTTGGCGTCGACCCGGATCTCGCCGACGTGGACGATGCCGCCGTCGATCCAGTGGCCGGACAGGTCCACCTCGGGCTCGATCGCCGCGCCCTCGGCCAGCCGGAGCATGCCGGTGACCGGCGGCGGGGAGTGCAGGACGGCGTCCTGGTGGATGCGGGCGCCGAGTGCGCGGGCGTAGAGCGGTATCCACGGCCCGCTCACGGTGCTCACCACGGCCGTGCGCAAAGAGAGCTGCTCGGCGGCCCACAGCCGCAGGTGGGTGCGGCCGCCGCGCGGGTACTGTCCCGGCTCGAGGCCGCGCAGCAGCAGCCGGGCGCCGAGCGCGGTGATCGCGATGCGCCCGGGCGGAGTGACGAAGAGGACGAACCCGACGGCGATCCACGTCCAGGACACGTGCGGCGCCCAGGACGGCGCGGCGAGGTTCGCGACCACGGCCAGCGCCGTGAGCCAGCGCAGCGAGCCGATCATGCCGAGCGGGATCATCCCGGCGACCTGCGCGAGCTGGAAGCCGCGCGGCACCGGCGTGACCACGACGTCGTTCTGCGGCTGCGCCGCGGCGGTCGAGGTGGCCGGGGTCAGCTCGTCGAGGCGGTCCGAGAGCGCGCCGAACGAGGGATTGTCGTAGACGTCGCGCACGGTCACCGTCGGGTGGTCGGCGCGCAGCACGGACACGAAGCGCGCGGCGGCCAGGCTGCCGCCGCCCGCGTCGAAGAAGTCGGCGAAGAGGCTGTTCGGCCGCTCGCCCAGGACCGCGGCCCACTGGTCGGCCAGCTTCTCCTGCCGCGGCGTCAGTTCCGCGGCCTCGGTCTCCTCCGCGGCGGGGCCGGAGCCGGGCAGCGGCCAGGGCAGCGCGTCGCGGTCGACCTTGCCGGAGGTGCGGGTGGGCAGCGAGTCGACGACCGTGATCCGCGGCACCAGCGCGGCCGGGAGCTTCGCGGACAGCAGCGAGCGCGCCTCGACGGCGTCGAAGGGGATCGGGCCGAGCGCGGCCTGCTCGTCCAGCGAGTCGGGGACCGGCTCGCTCGGCACGATGTAGCCGATCAGCACCTGGCCGCCGACCGGGCCCTTGACCGCGGCGGCGGCCGCGGCGACGCCGGGCAGGGCCTGCAGCGCGGCGTCGATCTCGCCGAGCTCGATGCGTCGCCCGCCGAGCTTGATCTGCTCGTCCGCGCGGCCCAGGAAGACCAGGCCCTCGGGATCGGCGCGCACCAGGTCGCCGCTGCGGTAGGCGCGCTCCCAGCCGACCGACGGCAGCGGCGCGTACTTGGCCGCGTCCTTCTCGGGGTCCAGGTAGCGGGCCATGCCCACGCCCGCGATGACCAGCTCGCCGGACTCGCCCGCGGCGACCGGCCGTCCCTCCTTGTCGATGACGGCCAGCTCCCAGCCGTCCAGCGGCAGGCCGATGCGCACCGGCCCCTCGCCGGTCAGCGGAGCCGCCGTGGCGACGACGGTGGCCTCGGTGGGCCCGTAGGTGTTCCACACCTCGCGCCCGTCCACGGCCAGCCGCTCGGCCAGCTCCGGCGGGCAGGCCTCGCCGCCGAAGATCAGCAGCCTGACGTTGTCCAGCGCCTCGGAGGGCCACAGCGAGGCCAGCGTCGGAACCGTGGAGACGGCCGTGACGCGGTGCTCGACGAGCCACGGCCCGAGGTCCACGCCGCTGCGCACCAGCGAGCGCGGCGCCGGGACCAGGCACGCGCCGTGCCGCCACGCGAGCCACATCTCCTCACAGGACGCGTCGAACGCCACGGAGAGCCCGGCCAGCACCCGGTCGCCGGGACCGAGCGGCGCGTTCCGCAGGAAGACCCGCGCCTCGGCGTCCACGAACGCGGCGGCGCTGCGGTGCGTCACCGCGACGCCCTTCGGGGTGCCGGTGGACCCGGAGGTGAAGATGATCCACGCGTCGTCGCCGGCCTCGGGCTCGGCGGCCGGCGCCGCGGGCGTCTCGGCGTCCCGCAGGTCGATGCCGAGGCCCTCGCCGATCACGGCCCGCACCCGGGCCTCGCCGAAGACGAGGCTCGCGCGCTCGTCCGGGTCGTCCACGTCCACCGGCACGTACGCGGCTCCGGCGGCGAGCACCGCGAGGATGGCGATATAGAGGTCCGCGGTCCCGGAGGGGATGCGCACGCCGACGCGGTCGCCGCGGCCGATCCCGGCCCGCGCGAAACGGTCGGCCAATTCGGTGACCTCGGCGCGCAGCGTCGCGTAGGCCAAACGGCGGATTCCGTCGTCCAGGGCGGGTGATTCCGGGTACCGCTCGACGGTCGCGTCGAGGATCGACAGCAGCGTACGGGCGGGTGGCGCGGCGGCGGCGGAGCCGTAGCGCGCGGCGCCGGCGAGTAGCTGTTCGGGCATGGAAGTGGCCTGGATCCTTGACGGTCGACGGCGGCTGGAGGCGTGAGAAGTACCGTTCAGCGTAACAGACGTGTGCCGCGCCGGCCGATTCGCTGTTATATGCTTTGATATTCGACACAGATCGTCTGCCCGTAATCCATCGGTGTCGACGACGGTTTGACCTGCGGCGGAAGGACCCGGCTCGGCATGGACGCGGAATGGTCGCGACTTGATCCGCGCAAGGTGCTTTACCCGCTGGTCGACCTGGAGACCATCGACGGACACCTGAGCGACTGGGTGCGCGAGTACCGTACGCATGCGGATCTCCGGGTGGAGTATCCGGACGGGTACGACCCGATCCTGATCCGGCCGGACGGCCGCGAGGTCGACACCTGGCGCCAGGACTACCCCTACGACAGCCTGCTGCGACGCGCCGAGTACGACCCGACCAAGCGGGCCCTGCAGATCGAGCTGCTGAAGCTGCAGACCTGGGCCAAGGCCACCGGCGCGCGGCTGGTCGTGGTCTTCGAGGGCAGGGACGCGGCGGGCAAGGGCAGCACCATCAAGCGGTTCGTCCAGCACCTGAACCCGCGCGGCGTGCGCGTGGTGGCTCTGACGAAGCCGAACCGCCAGGAGCGCACCGCCTGGTACTTCCAGCGCTACGTCGCACACCTGCCCTCGGCCGGCGAGATCGTGCTCTTCGACCGCTCCTGGTACAACCGCGCGACCGTCGAGCCGGTGATGGGCTACTGCACCGAGGGCGAATACGAGCTGTTCCTGAAGCAGGCCCCGATGTTCGAGCACATGCTCGTGGACGACGGCATGATCCTGGTGAAGTTCTGGTTCTCCGTCTCCCGCGCCGAGCAGTTGACCCGCTTCGTGATCCGCGACGTGGACCCGGTGCGCCGCTGGAAGCTCAGCCAGCACGACCTGGCCTCGCTGGACCGCTGGGACGCGTACACGAAGGCCAAGGAGGCCATGTTCGCCGCCACGCACTCGCAGTGGGCGCCGTGGACCGTCGTGAACGGCAACGGCAAGCGCCTGGCCCGGATCGAGGCGATGCGCTTCGTGCTCTCCCAGGTGCCCTACGAGGGCAGGAACGAGGACCTGGTCGGGCGGGCCGACCCGCTCATCGTCGGGCCGCCCTTCCTCACGCCCTCGCGGATCTCCTCGGACCACTGAGCGCGCTCAACCCGGCCAGGCAACCTGAATTCTCGCCATAGAAATAGAATGTTCGATCGACCGCCGCGCTGGAAGAGGAGCGTTTCGCCGATGACCTGGCAGATGATCCACGCCGAGCGGGCCGCCCTCGCCGCCGACCTCGCGCAGCTGACCGATCTCGAGTGGGCGGTGCCGTCCCTGTGCGAGGACTTCTCCGTCCGCGAGGTGCTGGCGCATCTGACGGCCGGCGCGAGCCTCAATCCGGTGACGTGGATGGCGGGCGTGATCTGGTGCCGCTTCGACTTCGACAAGCAGGTCGAGATGCGGTTGCGGCAGCGATTGGGCGCCTCGCCGACCGATACGCTCACCCGCTTCAGCCGTGTGGTGACCAGCACGACCAAGCCGCCGCTCTCCGTGGCGGCGATGCTGGGGGAATCGGTCGTGCACGCGGAGGACATCCGGCAGCCGCTCGGCATCGGGCGCGAGTACCCGATCGAGACGCTGACCGCCGTGGCGGAGTACTACCAGGCGTCTGACATGCCGGTCATGACCAAGTCGCGCGCGGCGGGACTGCGGTTGACGGCCACCGACGGGCCGTTCGCCGCCGGAGAGGGGCAAGAGGTGTCGGGGCGGACCCTCGCGCTGATCATGGCCATGGCGGGGCGCGCGGCGTACTGCGATGACCTCACCGGGGACGGGGTCGCCGTGCTGCGGGGGCGGAAGGTCGTCACTCGATAGCGGGCACCGGCAGCTCGCCCGCCGCGACGACCGCGTGGATCGGGCCGAGCTCGATGCGGACGTCCTGGTCGGCCAGCTGGTCCACCATCACCGCGCAGCCCACCCAGGAGCCGCCGCACTGCTCGATCAGGCCCTTGACGGTCAGCGCCTGGTTGCCCGTCTCGATCCAGTCGTCCACGAGCAGGATGCGGTCGCCCTCGGCGACGGAGGCGCGCTGCAGGCGCAGCGTGTGCCGCAGGCCGCGGTAGTCGGGGGCGGTCTGGCCGAAGGTCTTCTCGCCGGGGAGCAGACCCGTGCCCTTGCGCACGGGCAGGAAGCCGGCGCCGAGCTCCACCGCCACGGCCGCGCCGAGCAGGAAGCCGCGGGCCTCGACGCCGCAGACCGCGTCGACGCCGCCGGTCCGGAAGGGCTCGGCCAGCGCGGCGACCACGGCGGCGAGCGACTTGGCGTCCCGGAAGACGCTCCAGACGTCGGCGTGGCCGCTGGCCCAGCCGAAGTGGTCGAGCACGAGCTGCCGGGCGGGAGAAGGTGCGGACATGGCGCGAAGTGTGCCCCGCCGGGGTGGCGTACGTCCAGCGGAACGGCCGGAGCGCAGGTCAAACCCGCGCCCGGCTGCGCCGAGCGGTCCGACTATCGCAGAGTGCGGATACCAGGCCGCGGCCGCCCCTCGATCATGTCTTGAAACTTAGGTAAGCCTAACCTAAGCTTCATCCCGTGAACGATCATCCACCCACCGCGCTGGCGGACATACCCGCTCCCGCCTCCGCCCCCTTCGTCCTGCGCCCGTCCTCCCCCGCGTCCCGGCTGCGGCTCGCCGCCACGGCGGCCGGGGTGACCCTGCTGTGGGCGGTCGTGCTGATCGCCTCGCAGCGCCTCACCATCAGCCACGGGTTCCACCACCCCGTCGTGGCGCTGCACCTCATCTCCCTGACGGTCGGCTTCGGCGCCGTCCTGGCCGTGGACGTGTGCGCGCTGAACGGACTGCTGCGGCGGCACGACTTCACCCTCGCGGACGCGCTCAAGGCCGCCGCGGTCGTGGATCCGCTGATCTGGATCGGCTACTTCGGCCTGATCGTCTCGGGGCTGCTGCTGCACCCGGACCTCGGCGAGCCGCTCATGTGGGTCAAGCTCGTCGCGGGATTCTTCGCGGGGATCAACGGCCTGAACGCGAACGGGATGATCAAGGCGCTCGGCGCGCTGCCGCGGGCCACGCGGCTTTCCGACCTGCCGCGGCCGTTCGCGGTCCGGGCCGTCGCCGCGGCCGCCCTCTCGCAGATCGCCTGGTGGACCGCGATAGTGATCGGCTTCTTCGGGATCTAGTCCAGCCAGCCGCTCGGCGTGCCGACCTCGACGTAGTACTCGCGGCCGAACAGCCGGGCGAAGACCGGCAGCGGCAGCCGCGTCATCAGGCAGAACAGCCGCGCGGACCGGCCCGTCCCCGAGGTCTGCGACGCGTGGCAGGCCAGCGCCGCGCGCTTCTTGTCGGCGTACCTGCGCACGTCGATCCGGTGCGTGATCTCGCCGCGCGCGGTGAAGGAGGTGCGGACCTCGGCCACGCTGTGCCGCTTGACCAGTCTCAGTGTGCTGACGACGCGGTACGCGCGCAGGATCGGCTCGCGCGGCAGCGTCGCCTCCATCAGCCGCGGCGTGCCGGCGATCTCTGCCGCGCGCAGGGCCACCTCGTGCACGCGGATGTGGTCGCGGTGCCGGTAGCCGCCGTTCGGGTCGTAGCCGACCAGGATCTCGGCGCGCTCCTGCCGCAGCAGCTCGGCCAGCCGCTCGGCCGCCTCCTCGGGCGACGCGCTGACGAACCTGGCCCGGTCGGCCGGATCGGGGTAGAGCAGCGGTCCGTGGCCGCTGTCCGCGTAGCCGAGGTGCACGACCCGGGAGACGCCGAGCACGCAGCCGCTCGCGCGCAGCTCGTCGAGCCGCCGGGTGCCGCCGTTCGGCCGGGCCTCGCCCATCTCGCCGTCGCAGGCCACGACGAGCACCACGCGGTGCCCCTCGGCGACCAGCCGGGCCAGGGTGCCGCCGGTCAGCAGGGCTTCGTCATCCGGATGCGCATGGAACGCGACGACGGTGGCCATGCACCGATCGTTCCATGAGGGGCTCTCATGAACCTAGCGCCGCTACCGGATCGTTTCTTTATCACGACATTCTCCGGACCCGACACAGACCCTTGTGTCACATACGTGGCATTGCGTCACAGAATATTGAGATGGGAGCGGTCTCAGGAGATGCCGAACTCGTTGTCCTCAGGGTCCAGCAGCAGGCCGTCGGCGCGCCGGGCGCCCTCGATCACCAGGCGGCTGGTCTCGACGGCGGTGTGCGAACCGGGGTTCGGCGTCACCCGGAGGTAGACGCGGTTGGGGCCGGCCTTCTCCGCCAGCGGGGGCCCGAGGACCAGCATCGGGCTGCGCACGTCCTCGGCGTGCCGCATGGCCAGCCCCCAGTCGCCCTCGGCCACCACGTGCCAGCCGGAGCCCGCGGCGGCGGTCCAGAACTTGCTCTGCGCCTGCGGATCCAGCGCGTCCTGGCACACGGCCGTCCAGCGCACCCCGATGCCGACGGCGCGTCCGTACCATTCGTCGTGCTCGGCGACGATCGACGCGCTCACCGCGCCGGATCCGGCGGACTCGGCGCCGTCGAGCTCGTCCACCGGGGTCGGCGGCTGCAGGCAGAACTCGTTGCCCTCGGGGTCGGCCAGCACCTCCCACGGCACCTCGCCCTGCCCGATGTCCGCGCGCACCGCGCCGAGCTCCAGCAGCCGCGCGAGCTGCTCGGGGCCGCCCTTGAGGTCCAGGTGGACGCGGTTCTTCGCCTGCTTCGGGCCCTGCGCCTCGACGAAGCGCAGGGCCAGTCCGTTCGCGCCGTCGACCACGTCCTCGCCGAGGACCTTCGTCCAGAACTCAGACAGTGACTTCACATCTGACGCCCGGATCACCACTCCGGTCAACCGCGTCGCCATGGCTACCCCTGTCCTCAATGTGCCGACCCCGAGGAACGAAGTTAGCACTCAGAGCGATGGTGACGCAGACTCCGATGACAACTGCGTAGCCGATCCGCATGGAGGTGGCCGCGCTCACGAATCCGATCACGACCGGGCCGAGCAGCAGGCCGCTGTAGCCGAAGGTGCTCGCGGCCGCGATCGCCCGCTCGGTCTGCGCGCCGCCGGCCGCCCCGGCCAGCGACATGGCGAGCGGGGTCACCGCGCAGACGCCGAGACCGACCAGAGCGAAGCCGAGCAGCGCGACCAGCGGGGAGGGCGCGAGGACCACGAGGGTGAACGCGGCGGCCGCGGCCGTGCCCGCGCCGAGGATGAGGGTGCGCGCGCCCAGGCGCGTCGTCAGCCGATCGGAGCACATCCGGCCGAGGAACATCGAGGCCTCGAACATCGGATATCCGAGTGCTGCGACGGTTTCCACCGAGCCGAGCGAGTCGCGCAGATACACCCCGCTCCAGTCGGCGATCGCGCCCTCGGTCAGATAACTGCAGAAGACGATCGCACCGAACACGAAGACCAGTAAGGGAAGACGCGCGCGCGGCGAGGCGGCGCGCGCCTGCTCGAACGCGCGCGTCTCGGGCAGGTACAGCGGGCCGACGGCCAGCGTGAGCGGGAAGCCGACGACGGCGAACAGGCAGAGCGCGCCGGTGAATCCGAAGCCGAGCCACGCGGTGGTCGCGCCGAGCAGGCCGCCGGCCACGGCGCCGAACGACCAGCCCGCGTGCATTCCGCCCATCAGCGGACGTCCGTAGGCGCGCTCGACCGTCGAGGCCTGCGTGTTCATCGCGACGTCGACCAGGCCGAAGCACAGCCCGAACGCGAGCCCGGCCGCGATCAGCAGCGGGTAGTCCGGCGCCAGGCCGACGAGCGCGAGGCAGACCGCCGTGGCCGGCAGGGCGAGGCGCAGCACGGTCGCGCTGCCGAAGCGGCCGATGATCCGGCCGGCGATGGTCATCGTGATCAGCGCGCCGACGCCCCAGCCGAGCACCTCGAGGCCCAGCTGCGCGTCGGAGAGGTCGAGCTTCCGCTGGAGCGCGGGCATGCGCACGGTCCACACCGCGCACAGCGCGCCGGCGAGGGCGAAGGTGGACAGGATTCCGAGCCGGGCCCGGGTGAGTCGACGGTCGGCGGACATGGATACCAAGCTCCTTGGTTCGGCGCACGGCGGCGCCGGGGGTCTTGCCGTGAAAGATCGGTACGAGTCAGGGAACGAGCGCGAGCAGTCGTTCGCGCAGCGCCCGCAGCCGCTCGGGAGCGAGCAGCGAGGGGTCGAGTTCCGCGTCGTCCCAGAGGCCGTCGGCGGCGAGCCGGGCGAGCTGGGACAGGTCGGGATCGGGTTCCTCGTCGAGGCCCTCGGTCATCCAGCGGTGCTGCGCGGCCGCGATGGGCCCGCGGAGCACCGGGTCGTTGGACGCGGCGCAGGCGGCGGCCCAGCGGCGGCGGGCCACCTCCGCGTCCTCGGCGCCGAGCACGGCGAAGGTCGCCTCGACGTACGCGCGGGTGTACCAGCCGGGACGTTCGAGGCGGTAGGACTCGATCAGCTCGTCGAAGCCCGCGATCAGCCGGTCGACCAACGCCGTGAGCAGCGCGTCCTTGCCGGCGAAGTGGTACAGCAGGCCGCCCTTGCTCACGCCCGCCTGCGCCGCGACGGCCGCCAGGGTCAGCCCCTGGGAGCCGTGCTCGGCGAGCACGGTCTCGGCGGAGTCGAGCAGGCGTTCGCGGACCATGCCTCTACTGTACCGTCCGGACGGTTCAGTCGGCAAGCGTTAGGATCACGGCATGAAAATCGGGATCGGTGCCCCGGTGTCCGGGGCTTGGGCGGGACCCGCCGAGCTGGCGCGGTTCGGCGGCCTCGCGGAGGAGCTCGGATACGACTCGCTGTGGACCTTCCAGCGGCTGCTCGCCCCGGCCGACGGGAGCGGGGACCCGGTCTACCGCAGCGTGCTGGATCCGATGCTCGCGCTGACGTACCTCGCGGCGCACACGTCGAGCGTGCGGCTGGGCGTGGCGCTGGTGAACGTCCCGTTCGTCTCCCCCGCGTACCTGGCGAAGCAGGCCTCGACGCTCGACGTGCTCTCGGACGGCGGCCTCGACCTCGGGCTCGGCATCGGCTGGTCCCCCCTCGAGTTCGCCGCCAGCAACGCCGCGACCGAGCGGCGCGGCAAGCGCGCCGAGGAGTTCGTGGCGGCGATGCGCGCGCTGTGGACGCGGTCCCCCGCCGAGTTCGCGGGCGAGTTCTACACGATCCCGCCGAGCCGGATGGACCCGAAGCCGGTGCAGCCGGGCGGACCGCCGATCCTGCTCGGCGGGGTGGTCCCGGCGGCGCTCGAACGCGCGGGCCGGATCGCGGACGGCTGGATGAGCCGCAGCGGCACGATACTCGCGGACATCGCCTCCGACATCGCCACGGTGCGGGGCGCGGCCGAGCGCGCCGGACGCGACCCCCGCTCGGTGCGCATCGTGAGCCGCGGCGTCGTGCGCTACGACCCGAGCGGCACCGGCACCGCGGACAAGGAGGGCAGGCGGCTGCGGCTGTCCGGCACCGCGGACCAGATCCGCGAGGACGCCGCGTGGCTCGCCGAACAGGGCGTCACCGAGCTCTTCTACGACCTCAACTGGGACCCGCGGATCGGCAGCCCGGACGCGGACCGCGCGGAGGCGGTCGAGCGCGCCGAGGAGATCCTCCGCGCGCTCGCCCCGTGAGCCGAAGGGCGGCTCCGGGCGGGGCGATGAACGAGAGCCGATTCACAGCGAACTCGAACACGCCCTTATTCTTCGCTTAACAGTCGCTCGTCATGATCGATGCATGAGCTATGAACGACAGATGCGCAGGGCCGAGGCCGACACCCGGGTGCGCCGGCCGATCCTCCCGACGCTGCTGACGGCCGTCGGCCTCGCCCTCGCGCTGCTCCTGCTGCGCTTCGCCTGAAAGCCCGGCCCGATGGACGCGCGGTTCAGACGGCGGCGGCCAGTTCCCGGGCGATGGCCTCGACGAGGACGAGAGCGTCCGCCAGGCCGTACTCCATGCCCGAGGCCAGCTGCATGTCCCGGCTCGTCGTGTCCTGGTGCTCGATGAGCAGCTCCAGGTAGGTGCGGCCGTCCTTCTCGGTGAAGCTGGTCCGGTTGAGCGCCGGATGCTCGGGCGCGCCGGAGAAGGTCTCGGTGGAGACCAGCAGCTCGTCCGGCACGACCTCGCGGTACTCGCCCCAGAACTCCATCTCGTAGCCGCCGTCGGCGATCGCGGCCCAGCGGTACGTGCCGCCCACCCGCACGTCCATCTCGATCGACGTGACCTTCGCCCGGTTAGCGTGCCACCAGCGGCGCAGCAGCTCCGGCTCGGTGAAGGCCCGGTACACCAGGTGCCGCGGCGCCGCGAACTCCCGGGTGATCAGGATCTGCGTGTCGGTCGGGGTGCTTACCTGCATCTGCGTGCTCATCGTGCTCACTCCTGTTCGTCTTCCTTGATGAGTTCTTCCAGCACCGTGTCCAAGAGCTCGAAGCGCTCCTCCCAGAGCCGCTCGAAGTCCTTGACCCAGTCGTAGACGGCGCGCAGCGGCCCGGGATCGATCCGGTAGACCCGCTGCCGCCCCTCGTCCCGGACGCGGACCAACCCGACCTCGCGCAGCACCCGCAGGTGCTTGGACACCACCGGCTGCGCCACGCCGAGCTCCTCGACCAGCCCGTTCACCGTCAGCTCTCCGCGAGCCAGCGCATCCAATATCTCCCGCCGCCGCACCTCGGCGACGGCGTTGAACGCATCCGTGGTGGTCGCCGCTCTCGCCATGACTCCATCGTATGCCGATATAGGAATATGTCAAGCGGCACGCGACGGACCCCTGGATCCGCCACGCCCAAAGATCGTTCAAGCTTCAATTGCGCAACCGAAACGTTGCACAAGCGAGATCGTTTCGAGTACGAGTTCTTCATTACGTTAGGGAATCAGGGCCTAGCGTTGCGCACATGCCCAACCCGCCCCACGAGATGCTCCACGGCATATTCCGTGAAGACTCGCATCTCTTCTCACGAATCCTCCGGATCGCGGAGATCCCCTTCCCCGTATCGGAGACGATCAAGGTCAGCAACATCGACGCGACGGAGACGAAGAAGGTCCTCGAGCGCCGCATGGACACTGTGCTCGAGGCCCAGACCGCAAGCGGGCCGATCCTCATCGTCATCGAAGCCCAGAACAAGCCCCACGTGGACAGGAAGCTGCGCAACTGGGCCTACTATCCCGCCTACCTGCACGAACTGCACGGCTGCCCGGTCGTGGTCATCGTCGTGTGCCGCAGCGCGACAACTGCCGCATGGGCACGCAAGCCGTACCACATCGGCCTGCCCGACTATCCCTCCCTGGTCTCCACGCCGATCGTGTTCGGCCCGGACGACCTTCCCCGGATCACGAGCGTGGACCAGGTCATCGAGGATCCCTACCTCGCTGTGTTCTGTGCACTCGCCTACGCGCACGACGCCGGAATCGGCGCCATACTTAACGTGGTAGCCGCAGGCCTGGCCAAGCTCGGAGACCTCGACCTCAGCAAGAACCTGCACGAGATCGTCGAACGCGGGCTGCAAGACACCCCCGCCCTGGAAGACTGGAGGAAGGCCGTGTCCTACGTCCCCATCACCATGCTGCCCCGCTCCCGCTGGGCGCGGGAGAACATCGCCAAGGGCGAGGTCATCGGCGTCGTCGAGTCGATCTTGCGCATCCTCGACCACCGGGGTGTCGAACTCTCCGCGGCGGCCCGCGAGCACGTCTCCGCGTGCGAGGACATCGATCTTGCCAAGACCTGGCTCGACGAGTCCCTCACGGCCACGGTCTACACCGATCTGACCGGCCTCGCGACGCTCTGAGCATCGCAGATCCCCGAGCGCGGGCTACGCCGCCCGGCGGAGTTCGCGCTTGAGGACTTTGCCGGAGGCGTTGCGGGGGAGTCGGGGTACGAAGCGGACTTCGCGGGGGCACTTGTAGCCGGCCAGGGAGGTTCGGCAGTGGTCGATGATCTGGTCGGGGGTGACGTCGCCGGCGTCGGGCTTGAGGACGACTACCGCGACGATCTCCTCGCCGAGGCGTTCGTCGGGGCGGCCCAGGACCGCGGCCTCGCGGATGGCGGGGTGGCGGTAGAGGACTTCTTCCACTTCGCGGGGGTAGACGTTGAAGCCGCCGCGGATGATCATGTCCTTGATGCGGTCCACGATGTAGAAGAAGCCTTCGTCGTCGACGTAGCCCAGGTCGCCGGTGTGCAGCCAGCCGTCGACGATGGTCTGGGCGGTGGCGTCCGGATCGTCGTGGTAGCCGGTCATGACCACGTGGCCCTTGATGAGGAGTTCGCCTACGTGGTCGGGGCCGGACCGGCCTTCGGCGCCGTCTATGCGGGCCTGGATTCCCCACAGGGGCAGGCCGATGGAGCCTACGCGGCGGGCGTCGGGGCGGTTGACGAAGCCGGCGGCGCCGGTTTCGGACATGCCGAAGCCTTCGAGCACCGTGACGCCGAACTTCTGCTCGAAGCCCTCGATCAGCGCCTTGGGCATCGGGGCGCCGCCGCAGGAGGCGACGCGGTAGGCGCTCAGGTCGCGGTCGCCGACATCGGTCATCAGCAGCGCGTGGTACATCGTCGGGACGCCCAGGCTGATGGTCACGCCATGTCTCGCCATCGCGTCGAGGACGGCGTTGGGCTCGAATCTGGGCACGAGGCTCATGGTCGAGCCGTAGCGCACGACGCTGTTGAGGCTGCAGGAGAGGCCGTATATGTGGAACAGGGGCAGCGCGGCCAGGGTCACGTCCTCGGGGACGGCGCCGAAGGTCTCGGAGGCCACCGTGCAGCTCATGTAGAGCTGGAAGTGGCTGAGTTCGGCGCCCTTGGGCCTTCCGGTCGTGCCGCTGGTGTAGATGATGACGGCCGTGTCCTGCGGGTTCGTGGCCGCCACGCCGGCGGCGAATTTGGCGTCTGCGCACATGGATACGACCTCTTCGGGGTCGTCGATGTGCTTGCGCGCGCCTGAGTGGCCGACCAGGTACGCGGTCTCCGGCTCGGTGAGCTGCGGGTTCATCGGGACCATGATGCAGCCGGCCTTGAGAATGCCGTAGTAGGCCACCAGGAACTCGGGCACGTTCGGCAGTTGGACCGCGACCCGGTCGCCGCGCTCCAGGCCCTCGGCGAGCAGGGCCGCGGCGAAGCGGCCGGTCAGCTCGTCGAGTTCGGTGTACGTGAGGTCGCGGTCCACGGTGCGGCACACGTACTTGTCCGGGTGCTCGTGGGCTGATTCGGTGAGCGTGGTGGCGAGGTTGAAGACCATGGAGACTCCCTTGTCTGAGGTCTGATCGAGCCCTAGTTTCCGGTGCGCGCGGCCGCCTGGCGCTTGAGCTCGGCCTTGGCGAGCGAGCGCTTGTGCACCTCGTCCGGGCCGTCGGCCAGCCGCAGCGTGCGCGCGCCCGCCCACAGTTCGGCGAGGGCGAAGTCCTGCCCGACTCCCCCGCCGCCGTGCGCCTGGATCGCCTTGTCCAGCACCCATTCGGCCATCGAGGGCACGGCGATCTTGATGGCCTGGATCTCGGTGTGCGCGCCCTTGTTGCCGACCGTGTCCATCAGCCAGGCCGTCTTGAGCACCAGCAGCCTGGCCTGCTCGATCCGCACCCGCGACTCGGCGATCCACTCGCGGACCACGCCCTGCTCGGCCAGCGGCCGCCCGAAAGCGACGCGGGACTCGGTGCGCTCGCACATCATCGCGAGGCCGCGCTCGGCCATGCCGATCAGCCGCATGCAGTGGTGGATGCGGCCGGGGCCGAGCCGCGCCTGCGAGATCGCGAAGCCCTCGCCCTCCCCCGCGATCAGGTTCGCGGCCGGGACGCGCACGCCGTGGAACCGCACCTCGGCGTGGCCGCCGTGCCACTCGTCGCGGTAGCCGAAGACCTGCATCGGCCGCACGATCTCGACCCCGGGCGTGTCCCGCGGCACGAGGATCATCGACTGCTGACGGTGCCGCGGGGCCTCGAGGTCCGTCTTGCCCATCACGATGAAGATCTTGGCGTTCGGGTTCATCGCGCCGGAGGCGTACCACTTGCGGCCGTCGATGACGTACTCGCCGCCGTCCTTGCGGATCCGGGTCTCGATGTTCGTCGCGTCGGAGGAGGCGACTTCGGGCTCTGTCATGCAGAAGGCGGAGCGGATCTCGCCGTTGAGGAGGGGGCGCAGCCACTCGTCCTTCTGCTGCTCGGTGCCGAACTGCGCGAGCACCTCCATGTTGCCCGTGTCCGGGGCGCTGCAGTTCACCGCCTCGGGGGCGAGCTTCGGGCTCCAGCCGGTGATCTCGGCGAGCGGCGCGTAGGACAGGTTCGGCAGCTCGCGGAAGAAGTTCCACAGGCCGCGTTCGCGCGCCGCGGACTTGAGCCCCTCCATCAGCGCGGGCGTGGTGAAGTCCGCCGAGACGGAGCCCTCCATCTCCCGCTCGGCCGGGTAGACGTGCGCGTCCATGAAGTCGAGCAGCTCGGTGCGCAGCTTCTCGGTGGTGGCGTCAAAGGTGAAGTCCACGGGTCTCAGACTCCTTCGGTGAGGATCGCGTGGCCGCGCTCGACGAGGACCGGGACGGCCTCGCCGATGCGCTCGAAGCCGGCGCCGACGGTCTGGCCGGCCCGGAAGCGGAAGTGGATGCCCTCGGAGATGACCGCGAGCTTGAAGGTGGCGAACGCCAGGTACCACCGCAGCCGGTCCAGCTCGGCCCCGCCGGCGGCGGCGTAGCGCTCGGTGAAGACCTGCGGTCCCGGGAACCGCGCGCCCGGCGGCACCCTGCCGAACATGCCTTGGCCGTGCACGAGCATGTCCCAGTACAGCAGCAGCGCGCCGATGTCGGTGAGCGGGTCGCCGAGCGTGGCCATCTCCCAGTCGACGACGGCCGCGATCCGGTCGTCCTCGCCGAAGATGACGTTGTCGAGCCGGTAGTCGCCGTGCACGATCGAGGCGCGCGGGGAGTTCGGCAGCTCGGCGGCGAGCCGGTCGCGCAGCTCGTCGATGCCGGGCAGCTCCCGGCTGCGGGAGGCGGCGAGCTGCTTGCTCCAGCGGGCCAGCTGCCGCTCCAGGTAGCCGTCTGGGCGGCCGAACTCGCCGAGGCCGACGCTCGCCGGGTCCACCGAATGGAGTCTCGCCAGCACCTCGGCCAGCTCCCCGGCCAGCGCGGTCAGCCGGGGCAGACCGAGCTCGGCGGCCGCGGCGGACGTACGGTAGACATGCCCCACGACGTTCTGCATGACGTAGAACGGCGCGCCGAGCACCTCCGGGTCCTCGCACAGCCGGTAGGTCTCGGGGACCGGCACCTCGGTCGGGGCGAGCGCGCTCATCACGCGGTACTCGCGGGCCATGTCGTGCGCCGTGGCCAGCACGTGGCCCAGCGGCGGCCGGCGCACGATCCAGGACCGCCGCTCGTCGCACACGAGGTAGGTGAGGTTCGAGCGGCCGCCGGCGACCAGCTCGCCGGACAGCGGGCCGCGGCCCAGGAAGCCCGCGAGCGCGCTCAGATCCAGGCCGGGAAGGTCGCCCGCGCTATTCTCTTCGGTCATGTCGCCCATCCTGAGCTAAGCGCTTGCTTACACTGGTGTGCGGCGGCAGGTCCGCCGGACGGAAGGAGCACCGCGTGATGTCCAAGGCCACCGCGACCGGACTCGACGAGGCGCAGGCCCGGGGCCTCGCCGAGATGTGGGACGGGGAGGAGATCGGCCCGGCCAGCGCGCGCCGGCTGATGATCGCCGCCGTGGACGCGTTCGCCGCGCGCGGCTACCACGGCACCTCGACCCGGGACATCGCCGACCGCGCGGGCCTGAGCCCGGCGGGCGTGTACGTGCACTTCGCCTCCAAGGAGGACCTGTTCTACCGGATCACCCTGCTCGGCCATCAGCAGACCTTCGGCAACGCGGTGCTGGCGCTGCGCTCGGTCGGCGAGGCGGGCCCGGCGCAGCAGCTGCACGCGGTGATCGAGGCGCAGACCACGTGGCAGGCGCGGCACCACACCACCGCGCGCGTCGTCGAGTACGACCTGCCCTTCCTCTCCCCCGAGCACTACGAGGAGGTCGGCTCGCTGCGCCGCAAGATCGCGTCGCTGGTGCGCGGCATCCTGAGCGAGGGCGTGCGGACCGGGGTCTTCGACGTGCCGGACGTGGACGGGACGACGCTCGCGCTGCTGTCCATGGTCACGGACGTGGCCCGCTGGTACCCGTCGAACAGCCGGCAGTCCCCCGAGGAGCTCGGCAAGCTGTACGCCGACCTCGCGCTGCGGATGGCCGCGCCGCATTCCTCAGACTCCTGACTTGAGCGTGACCCCGCCGTCCAGCACGAGTGTCTGCCCGGTGATCCAGCCGGCGTCGGCCGAGGCCAGGAAGGCGACGGCACCCGCGATGTCGTCCGGCACGCCGAGCCGGCCGAGCGCGTAGCCCTGGGCCACCTTGTCCTCGCGGCCCTCGAAGAGCACGGAGGCGAAGTCGGTCTTCACGATCGCCGGGGCCACCGCGTTGACCCGGATCAGCGGGCTGAGTTCCTCGGCGAGCTGCACGGTCAGCTGGATCAGGGCGGCCTTGCTGGCCGCGTAGCCGCCGATGCCGGGGGCGGCGCCGAGCCCGGCCACCGAGGCGACGTTGACCACGGCGCCGCCGTGCTCGCCGAGCCAGGCCTTGTGCGCCTCGCGCACCCAGGCCAGCGCCGAGATCACGTTGACCTCGAAGGTCTTGCGGAAGGCGGCGGGGTCGAGGTCGATCATCCGGCCGTAGGCGGGGTTGATGCCCGCGTTGTTCACCAGGATGTCGAGCGAGCCGAAGGCCTCGACGGCGGCGGCCACGGCCTGCGCCTGGTGGTCCGGGTCGTCCGCGCGGCCGGCCACGGCGATCGCGTGCTCGGGGCCGCCGAGCGCCTCGACCGCGGCTTCCAGCGTCTCCGCCTTGCGCGCCGTGACGCACACCCGGGCGCCCTCGTCGACGAGCCGCCGGGCGATGGCGAGCCCGATGCCCCGACTCGCCCCGGTGATCAACGCGGTCTTTCCCTGCAGGTCGCGCACCTTTGCTCCGTTCCTCGGCCGTCCCTCGACAGGCACTAAGCGCTCGCTTAGGATCTCGCCTAGAATGCAACCGCGGCCCCGGCCTGTCAATCACCGGGGCCGGGACGTCGACGGTCGAGGAGGACCGGTATGGGTCTGGAGTTGAGCGGCGCGGGAGTGGTGGTCACCGGGGCCGGGGCGGGCATCGGCGCCGCGCTGGCGCGCAGGTTCGCCGCGGCCGGGGCGCGGGTGGTCGTCAACGACCTGGACGCGGAGAAGACCGCGGCGGTCGCCGCCGAGATCGGCGGCTTCGCGGTCCCCGGCGACGCCGCGTCGGCCGCGGGGGTCGAGGCCCTGATCGGCGCCGCGACCGGGCACCTCGGCGCCATCGACCTGTACTGCGCCAACGCGGGCGTGGGCGGCGCGCCGACGCTGGAGGACGAGGCGGGCTGGGAGCTCGCCTGGAACGTCAACGTGCTGGCCCACGTCCGCGCCGCGCGGCTGCTGCTGCCCGGCTGGCTCGAGCGCGGCCGGGGGCACTTCCTGGCCACGGTCTCGGCGGCCGGCCTGCTGACGATGCTCGGCGCGCCCTCGTACTCGGTCACCAAGCACGGCGCGCTGGCCTTCGCGGAGTGGCTGAGCGCCACGTACGGCGAGAAGGGCGTCACGGTCCAGGCGCTGTGCCCGCAGGGCGTCCGCACGGCCATGATGGCCTCGGCGGGCAAGGCGGGCGAGGTGCTGCTGGCGCCGAACGCGATCGAGCCGAGCGACGTGGCCGACACCGTCATGTCAGCCCTCGAGGACGGCCGCTTCCTGATCCTGCCGCACCCCGAGGCCGCCGAGTACTACGCGGCCCGCGCCGCGCAGTCGGACCAGTGGCTGGCATCGATGCGCAAGCTGCAGGCCGCGATCGAAGAGTAGGCCCTCGACGGGAGTTCTCACTGCTCGCAGAGCGCCGCGGCCACGGCGGCCTGCATGTCGGTGTCCTGCGCTGCGGCGCCGCCGGGGTTGAGGTTGACCATCACCGTCACCTGGCGGCCGGTCGGCGTCGTGCCGCTCAGCGTCTCGAAGCCGAGGATGCCGCCGTCGTGGCCCCAATACCGGCCGCCGCAGGGCAGCGGCGTGCTCTGCAATCCCAGACCGTAGCCGGACCCGTCGCCGATCGGGATCGTGGCCTTCATCGCCCGCAGTTCGGCGGGAGGCAGCAGTCCTCCCCGCAGGAGCGCGCGAAGGAACCGGTTCATGTCCGCGCCGCTGGAGATCATCGCTCCGGAGGCGTAGGCGATCGACGGATTGAACGCGCTCACGTCGATCACGTCGGAGTTCGGCAGTTCGGCGTAGCCCTGCGGGTGACTGCCCGGGATGTCGGGCTCGTCCACGGGCGCCGAAGTGTCGTGCAGGCCGAGCGGCTCGATGATGCGCCGCTCGATCTCCTCGCCGTACGGTTGTCCGGTCACGGCCTCGATGAGCAGCCCGGCGAGGACGTAGTCGGTGTTCGAGTAGCTCCAGCCGGTTCCGGGCGCGAACAGCGGCGGATGCGCCAGCGCGAGGTTCAGCAGTTCGTGCGGGCTGTAGTGCGTCAGCGGATCGGTGATGACGCTCTGCAGATCGATGTACGTCAGGTAGTCGGGCAGGCCGCTGGTGTGCTGGAGCAGTTCGCGCACGGTGATCTCGCGGCCGTCGTTGCCGTTCCCGCGCACCACGCCGGGCAGATACCGCTCGATCGGCGCGTCGAGGTCGATCTCGTGCTCGGCGACGAGTTGGAGCACCACGGTGGCGACGTACATCTTCGTCATGCTGCCGATCCGGAACCGGCCACCGGCCGTCATCGGCGCGCCCGTCGCGCGATCCGCCTCGCCGCTGGTCAGCACCGTCGTGCGGCCAAGCGCATCGCTGATCGAGACGAGCGCGCCCGGCGCCCCATCGACGGTGGTCAACCGCTGCAGGATCGCGCTGACGTCGCTGTACGGCGCCGGAACCGCGGCGTGCGCCGGTCCCGTCGTACCCAGCGCGAGTGCCACCACGGCGGTGCACACGGGAATCAATCGAGTCAGCATGGGAACAGCCCCCTGGCATGTCATAGATTTGCGACCCCGGCCTCCGCCAGTCTCGCGAACCCGCCCCGGTCGGCCCCAGAGGGCGCTCCCCCGTCTTCGTCCGGGGGCTGGCCTCACCCCGTCGATCCGCGGCCGGGAAACGCGCTGGTCCCGGCGGACGAATCCGCCGGGACCAGCCGGGTGAGGCTCTGATCTACCAGCCGTAGATCGGGATCGACTGCGTGTCGACCGTCTGGTGCGGCGTGTTGCGGCCCGGGTCGCCGCGGAAGTCCGTCCACACCGGGTGCAGACGGCCGTCCCAGCCCATCACGGCGGCCGAGTAGTCGCCGATGAAGACGCCCTGCAGGACATCACCGGTGACCGCTCCCGTGCTCACGAACTGGACCTGCGGGTTCTCGGACTGCGTCGTGATCCGGTGCTGCGAGGAGTACTGGCCGTTCCAGCCGACCGTCGTGTAGGCGTAGTCGAGGTTGATGCCCGACGGGTCGTAGGAGCGCGTGTAGTACGTGACCGCGACCTTGCCGCCGAACGCGGCGACCGCCGGGAAGACCACGTCGCCGCCGGGCTCCGCGGCCGCCACCGAGCTCCAGTGCCGTCCGTCGCCCGAGCCGGCGATGAACGCCGTGCCGTCGGTCTTCACCGACACCCCGGCCGAGGTGTACTGGCCGTTGCGGTCGTCGGACCAGGTGACGTAAAGGTGCTGCGTCACCGGGTCGACCGTGAGCTGCGGGTAGGAGTTGATGCGGAAGTTCTCGCCGGTCAGCGTGTCGTTCGCGACGTCCGCGTTGTACGGGTAGTCGTAGTTCTGGCCGATCTGCTCGTTCGTCCACGTCTTGCCATGGTCGTGCGAGACGGCGACGACGGTCTCGTCGTGGTCGCCGGCCCCGTTGCACACCAGCGTGGCGCAGACGGTGCCCTCGTAGGCGATGTAGACCGTGCCGTCGGCCGTGACCTTCGGGTTCGAACCCTGAGCGAAGGCCGTGAGACCGCCGGAGAAGTTCGTCGTGGTCGGCGAGACGCGGGAGGCGTCCGACCAGCTGCGTCCCTGGTTGCTCGAGGTCTTCACCATGATCGGCGACTCGACGTAGTTGCCCGAGGAGTCGTAGGTGAAGCGCGTCCAGCTCAGGTACACCTGGCCGGTGCGCGGGTCCGCGGCGATCCACTCCTTGTCGTTGAAGAAGTTCGTCGGCGTGGCCGTCCCGTCCGGCAGCACGCCGTCCAACTGCACGATGCTCGGCGAGCCCCAGTGCAGGCCGCCGTCGTGCGACACGGAGACGGCGATGCCGGAGCCGCCGTTGAGCCGCGAGAAGACGATGTTGGCGTAGTAGACGGTGTTGTGCGGCCCGAACGCCATCACCGGGTCGCCGGCGGAGTCCATGTCCGTCAACGCGCCGGTGGCGCCGGTCTCGTAGGTCAGACCGGGCATCACGATGTTCTTCCACGTCTTGCCGCCGTCAAAGGAGGTGTAGGCCCAGCCCGACGAGTCGTTGCGCTGCTCGCGGCTGTTGAAGAGGCGGTAGTCGTTGGACCCGGCCACCAGGTTCCACGGATTCTCCGGGTTCACGGCGACGGTCGTCTCGTTCTGCGCCGCGTAACACCCGGTCTGGCTGCCGACGTTCACGACGGTATCGCCGTTGATCGCGTCCACGTTGGGCGCGATCGGCTTGTAGACGTGCGTGTCGCCCGCGTACGACTGGCACAGCGCCGAAAGCGCCGTCGAGTCGGTCACATCGTCCTCACCGTAGGCGAGCACGTAGTTGAGCAGCGGATTATGCGAGGCCGTGTTCGCGGTGACGGTCTTCGGCGCCGCGGCGGCGGAGGCGGGCGCCGCCGCGTACCCGCCGACCACCATCGCCGCCGCCGCGACAAGCCCGCCCCACGCTCTACGAGTTCTGATCATCCGGTACCCCTCCCTCGGTCCAGTGGGCGAGGGAGAAGCTAGAACCGCCGACCGACGTTGCCAAGTGGCCGCCGCGGATGAGACAAAACTTTAACTTCATCGAGAGAGTTCGCGGAGATGGCGGAGATGGTGGAGTGACCCGGGTGGCGAAAGGGGTCAGCGAGTAAGGACCTTGAATCCCACGCCGCGCCCCATCCCCCGCTCGAACGCCAGCGAGAACCAGAGCGCCGCGATCCCGTCCACGACCGCGGCCTTGTCGGTCCCGCCCACATAGACCGGCCGCAGCCCGGTGGCGCCGATCACCCGCTCCGCGATCTCCCGGGGATCCCCGTCGGGCCCGCAGTAGATCAGATCGCCGACGACGTCGCCGTAGTGGGGGTCGGCGAAGTTCTCCCAGTCGACCGTGTTGAACGCGCGATACGCGTGCGCCGTCGGCACGTGCCGCGCGATCACGTCGAGGCCGGCCGCACCCCCGACCGTTCATGTAAACCGGCCACCAAGAATTCCGCCGGTAAGGCCCTAGAAATCTCCGATACGGCCGCACCGACAAATGCCCGATACCACCGACCTTACAAACCCAGCCAATAGGCTGGAATACCCGAGCGCCAATCGAGGGAATATTCCCTCTCCCGCCGACCGCTCTTGGCTCGAGCGATTTCCGCTGCTAGCCTCCCCGTTGCAAGTGTTCGACAACTCAAGAACGGGGAAAATCTTGAGACAATTGCGTGCCATATTGCTGACGCTCACGGTGAGCCTGCTCGCCGTCGTCGGCACCACACTGATAGCCGCACCGGCCCAGGCCGCCACACCGCACGACACCCTCTGTCCCGGCAGCGTGACGTTCAACTGGGACTGGAACACCAGCGATTTGGGCTTCGGATTCACTGAGGCCCACTCGGTAATCACCATCACGCCGTGCTGGGACACCGCAAGCGGGGGCATCTCCCAGGCCTATGCGAACATCAGCACCACGAAAACCTCGACGGGGAATCTCTTCAGCACCGACCAGTTCGTCGACGGTTCCTACCTGGTCACCCAATCCGCGCCGCAGATGATGCAAATCGAGGCGACGGAAAAGGTCACCAATCCCTGCGGCCTACCCGGCCTGACCACGCAGTGCGTGCACGAGCAGGTCGTCTCGATCGTCCAGGTCTGGGCGGACGGATGGGTCAACGTCAACTCGAACCCGCCGCCGTACATCGAGCAGACCAACGATCCGGCCTTCGTCGCCCACAACACCTCCGGCCCGCCGGACGACTACGAGCAGTTCGTCCAGCCTCCGGTGTGATCGGCGCACCGTAGCCCGGAATCGGCGCCGACCCCCGACGGATGCGGGGGTCGGCGCTGATCGGCGTTCACCGAGGCGATCGCGGTGCTGCGCCCGTTCCGCAGATAGGCGAGCAGCCACCCGACCTACAGCGCGATCCCCACGTAGTTCTCCGCCAACTCCGCCGCCGCGTGGGGTGAGGTGGCGATGCGGTCCAGTTGCGAGATCTGGAGGCGGGTGTCGAAGTCGCTCTGCTCGGGGTCGGTGTGCAGGGTGGTGGTCATGAAGTAGGAGAACTGCTCGGCGCGCCAGACGCGGCGCAGGCAGGTGTCGGAGTAGGCGTCCAGGCCTGCGGTGCTGCCGGTGGTGTGGAGTTGCTCGAAGGCGCGGGCCAGCACGGTCACGTCGGCGGCGGCCAGGTTGAGGCCCTTGGCGCCGGTCGGGGGGACGATGTGGGCGGCGTCGCCGGCCAGCAGGATTCGGCCCCAGCGCATGGGTTCGGTGACGCTGCTGCGGAGCGGGAGGACGGCTCGCTGGGTGATCGGGCCGCGCTGGAGCTTCCAGTCGGCGTCGACGGCGAACCTGGCGTCGAGCTCGTCCCAGATCTGCTCGTCGGTCCACGCCGCGGGGTCGGTGCCGTTCGGGACCTGGAGGTACAGGCGGCTGACGGTGTGCGAGCGCATGCTGAGCAGGGCGAAGCCCCGGGGCGAGTGGGCGTAGATCAGCTCGTCGCTTGACGGGGGGACGTCGGCGAGGATGCCGAACCAGGAGAACGGGTAGACGCGCTCGTACGTGCTCAGCTCGCCCTCGGGGATCGCCTGGCGGGTCACGCCGTGGTAGCCGTCGCAGCCGACCACGTAGTCGCACGTCAGGGTTCGATCTTCGCCCTGGTAGGTGTAGTGAATGGTCGGGTTCTCGGTGTCGGCGCCGGTCACGGCGTTGACCGTGGCCTCGAAGAGGAGCTCGGGGCCGTCGGCGAGGTGGAGCTTGATCAGGTCCTTGACCACCTCGGTCTGGGCGTAGACCCAGACGCGCTTTCCGCCGGTCAACTTCGGGAAGTCGATGCGGTGGCGGCGGCGGTTCCAGCTCAGTTCTATGCCGTCGTGCGGAAGTCCCTCGAGTTCCAGGCGCTCGCCCGCGCCGCAGGCACGCAGGACCTCGACCGTGGACTGCTCCAGCACACCGGCACGCTGGCGCTGCTCCACGTACTCGCGGTCGCGCGCTTCCAGCAGGACGCAGTCGATGCCCATGCTGTGCAGCAGGCGGGCCAGCAGCAGGCCCGACGGGCCCGCGCCGACTATGCCGACGGTCATCGTGGTCTTGGTCGCACTCTTCTGCTCGGTCACGGTGTCTCTCTCGGGTCCTGGTCCAGTTCGTCGAGCACGCGCTGCGCGACGGCGAAGGCGGAGTTCGCGGCGGGCACGCCGCAGTAGATCGCGGTCTGCAACAGCACCTCGCCGATCTCGTCGGGCGTCAGGCCATTGGTACGCGCGGCGCGGACGTGCATCGCGAGTTCGTCGAGGTGGCCGTGCGCGACGAGGGCGGTGAGGGTGATGCAGCTGCGGGTGCGGCGGTCGAGGCCGGGGCGGGTCCAGATCTCGCCCCACGCGTAGCGCGTGATCAGGTCCTGGAAGGGCCGGGTGAACGGGGTCGTCCTGGCGACGGCGCGGTCCACGTGCGCGTCGCCGAGGACTTGGCGGCGGACGCGCATTCCGGCGGCGTGGCGGGAGCCGGAGAAGTGCCCGAGCAGGGCGTCGGCCACGGCTTCGGGCGACTCGAAGGGGGCCAGGTGGCCGGTACGCGGGAGCTCGGTCAGGGCGGCGTCGCGGATGCCGTCGGCCAGTTCGCGGGAGTGGATCGGCGGGGTGGCGGGGTCTTCGCGACCGGCGATGACGAGCGTGGGCGCCGTGATGTCGGCGAGGGCGGAGGTCAGGTCGGTCGCGGCGATGGCGTCGCAGCAGGCTGCGTAGGCCAGGGGGTCGGCGGACGCGTGGACGGCGAGAAGGGCGGCGGTGGGCGCGCCGGAGCGGACCGGGGACGCGGCGGGGAACCAGCGGTTCGGGGCGGTCTCGGCGAGCTCGGACATGGCCGCCGCGCCGCCCTCGCGGACCTTCTTCGCGCGGGCCTGCCAGTTGGCGGGGTCGCCGAAGTGGGCCGACGAGCAGCAGATCGCCAGGGCATTGACACGGTCCGGGTGGTGGGCCGCGAGGTGGGCGCCGATGGCGCCGCTGAAGGAGTCGCCGGCGTAGTCGAAGGTGGTGACGGCGAGGCTGTCGGCTAGGTCCAGGACGGCGCGGGCGAAGTCGGCGACGGTGGCGGTGCCGTCGGTGGGGACCAGGCCGGCGGGGCTGCCGGCGTGGCCGGGGAGGTTCCAGCGGATGACGCTGCGGTCCCTGGCCAGGACGGGGACCGTCGCCGCCCACATCGCCGCCGAGGTGCCGATCGAGCTGCCGAGGAGGAGCGGCGGGAGGGGCGACGCGGCGGGGCCGTCGATCTCGTACGTGAGGATGGTCATCAGGAGGACCCTTACTTGGTCTTGCGCGGGGCGCGCTGGAGGGCGCGGTCGACGAGGTCGGGCGCGGCGCCGAGGTACCGGGACGGGTCGAGCAGGTCGGCCAGCTCGTCGGCGCTCAGCCGCCCGGTATCGATCAGGGCCTTGATGTCCGGCTCGTCGATCAGGGTCTCGGTGAGGGAGGAGCCGTCGGCGAGCGCGGTCTTCGACGCGGCGGCCAGCACGGCGCGGGCGCCCGCGCGGCCCAGGAGGGGTTCGAGGGCGCCGACGAGGCGTTCGGAGACGATCAGGCCGCCGGTGAGGTCCAGGTCCTGGGCCATCTTCTCCGGCCGCGCGTCCAGGCCTTCGGCGAGCTCCGCCGCGAGTTCGGCCGCGGTGCCGACCAGGCGCAGGGCTTGGCGCAGGTTCTGCCACTCGGCGTGCCACGCGCCGGCCGGGCGCTCGTCCTCGGCGGCCAGCGACGCGTAGAGCACGCTCGCCAGCGCGGGGACCTGCCGGGCGGTCGCGGCGATCAGGGTGGCGTTGACGGGGTTCGCCTTGTGCGGCATGGCGGAGGAGCCGCCCGCGCCGCCGCTGCCCTGGCTGATCTCGGCGATCTCGGTGCGGCCCAGGACGAGGACGTCGGCGGCGAGCTTTCCGAGGGCGCCCGCGGTCAGTGCGAGCGCGCCGCCGAGGTCCGCGATCGGGGTGCGCAGGACGTGCCACGGGAGGGTGGGGACGTCGAGGCCTGATTCGGCGGCGAAGGACTCCAGCAGGGGGAAGACGGCGGCCGGGTCCTGCCCGGGGATGAGCGCGGCGAGGGTTCCGGCGGCGCCCGCCAACTGCGCGGGGAACGAGAGCCCGGCCAGCCGGTCGCGGGCGTCCAGGACCAGGCTGCGCCAGCCCGCCGCCTTCAGGCCGAAGGTGGTGGGGACGGCGTGCTGGGTCAGGGTTCTGCCGGGCATCGGCGTCGCCCGGTGGCGGGCCGCCAGCGCGCCGAGGGCGGCGATCACCCGGTCCAGGTCGGCCAGAATGCAGGCGCGGGTGCTCTCGGCCACCAGCATCGTGGCGGTGTCGAGGATGTCCTGGCTGGTCGCGCCGCGGTGGACGTGGGCCGCGGTCTCCTCCGGGAGGGCGGCGCGCAGGGCGTTCACCAGCGGGATCACCGGGTTGCCGCCGTCGCGGGAGTCCAGGGCGATCCGGCGCAGGTCGAAGTCCTCCGCCTGGGCCGCGGCGCTGATCGCCTCGGCGGCCGGCCCCGGCACGACGCCGACCGCGGCCTGGGCGCGGGCGAGCGCGGCCTCGGCGTCGAGCATCTTCTGCAGGTAGGCGCCGTCGCCCGTCTCGACCTCGACCCGGCTCCCGGCGCGGCCGGGGGCGAGCAGGCCGAGGTCGAGCGCCGTGCCGCGGCGCTCAGGCGAAGGCAAGGAACACCGTCTCTTCGGACTCGTCCCCCTGGATCCTGATGTCGAAGCGGTAGGCGGCGCCGTCGCGCTCGGCGATCAGGGTTCCGCGGCGCTCCGGACTCAGGCCGCTGAGAAGGGCGTCGTTCACGTCGGAGAGGTAGATGCGGGTGTAGAGGTGGTGCAGCAGGCCGCGGGCGAAGACGCCGACCGCGATGTACGGGGCGTCGGCGGCCGGGGGCAGGGTGTGCAGCGCCCAGTGGCCGTCGCCGGTGGTGGCCACCCGGCCGAAGCCGGTGAAGCGCACGCCGTCGCGGCCGAGCAGTTCGCCGCTGGAGGCGTCCACCCGCAGCGTGCCGGGCTCGCCGGAGCGGGAGCCGTCGGGGGCGGCCTGCCAGAAGTCGAGGATCGCGTCCGGGATCGGCTCGCCCTCGCCGTCGTAGACGTATCCGTGCACGGTGACGGCGTCCGGGTGCCGCGCGGGCGCGAGGTCGGCGCCGCCGGGGATGGGCAGCGCGTAGCCGAAGAAGGGTCCTACCGTCTGCGAGGGGGTGGGTTCCAGAACCGGGGAGCTCACTGGTGGTCCTCCTCGAAGTAGGTGGCGGACGGGCCGTCGAGCACGATGTCGAAGCGGTAGCCGAGCGAGAACTCGGGGACGGAGCGCTCGTGCTCGTACACGGCGATCAGCCGCTGCTGCGCGGCCGGGTCGGTGACCGACTGGAAGATCGGGTCGTAGGCGAACAGCGGATCGCCCGGGAAGTACATCTGCGTCACGAGCCGCTGGGTGAAAGCGGTCCCGAACAGCGAGAAGTGGATGTGCGCCGGCCTCCAGGCATTGACGTGGTTACCCCAAGGGTACGGCCCGGGCTTGATCGTCGTGAAGCGGTACTCGCCGTTGGCGTCGGTGAGCGCGCGCCCGGCGCCGGTGAAGTTGGGGTCCAGCGGCGCGGGGTGCTGC
>DASTAE010000147.1:0-39330 GCA_035712985.1 Actinospica sp. | reverse complement strand
TACGCGGCCACGCTGGCCCCGGACCCGGCGACGCAGCGGCGCGAGCGGGTCGGCCCGACCGGCCGGCCGATGCCGCGCTTCCCGGCGCCCCGTCCGGCGATGGAGCACGGCCCGGCGAAGATCATCGCCATGTGCAACCAGAAGGGCGGGGTCGGCAAGACCACCTCGACCATCAACCTGGGCGCGGCGCTGGCCGAGTACGGGCGCAAGGTGCTACTGGTGGACTTCGACCCGCAGGGCGCGCTCTCGGTGGGCCTCGGGGTGAACCCGATGGAGCTGGACCGGACCGTCTACAACCTGCTCATGGAGCGGGGCGTGACGATCGAGGACATCCTGCTCAAGACGATCACCCCCGGCATGGACCTGCTGCCGAGCAACATCGACCTGTCGGCGGCCGAGGTGCAGCTGGTCACGGAGGTGGCGCGCGAGTCGGCGCTGGCCCGGGCCCTGAAGCCCGCGCTCAGCGAGTACGACTTCGTCATCATCGACTGCCAGCCCTCGCTCGGCCTGCTCACGGTCAACGCCCTGACCGCGGCGCACAGCGTGATCGTGCCGCTCGAGTGCGAGTTCTTCGCGCTGCGCGGCGTGGCGCTGCTGACCGAGACGATCGAGAAGGTCCGGGAGCGGCTCAACCCGGAGCTCGATCTCGACGGCATCCTGGCGACGATGTACGACGCGCGCACCGTGCACAGCCGCGAGGTCCTGGCCCGGGTGGTGCAGGCCTTCGGCGAGCAGGTGTTCCACACCGTCATCGGCCGCACCGTGCGCTTCCCGGAGACCACGGTCGCCGGCGAGCCGATCACCTCCTACGCGTCGAGCTCCGTCGGCGCGGCCGCGTACCGCCAGCTGGCGAGGGAGGTGCTCGCGCGGTGCCCCGTCGCGTGAGGATGCCCGGGGCCGACGAGCTGTTCGGGCGCGGCCCCGTGACGTTGGGCAACAACGCGGCACGGCTGCGCGCCGTGCCGGATCCGGTCGAGGACGAGGACGAGATCGAGGCGGCCGAGACGGCGCTGCGCGAGGCACCCGCTCCGCGCAGCGCTCCGGTCCCGCGCGTCCCGGCCGGGCGCGCGTCCGGCCGGGCCAGCGGCCGGGAGCGGCACGACGAGAAGATCACCGTGTACGTCTCGCCGGAGGAGCTGGTCGGCCTCGAGCAGGCGCGGATCATGCTGCGGGCCGGGCACGGCCTCGCCGTGGACCGCGGCCGGATCGTGCGCGAGGCGGTGAACCTGGTGCTGGCCGACCTGAGCGAGCACGGCGAGGACTCCAGCCTCGTCCGGGTGCTGAGAATGGACTACGCCGGCGAGCGCTGAGCCTGCCGTGACCTTCCGGGCGTCGCGCGCCGGGAGCCGGACCCGCGCGTAATAGAGTGTGCGGGTGGAGCAGACGTTGGCCGAGGCTGAGGCCGTGGAGCTGGACCGGGACGCCGTGCCGGGGGAGGCCGCAGAGCCCCCGGAGCCCGACGCGCCCGGGACCGAGCCGACGGCCGAGACGGTGGCCGGGCCGGTGCCCGCCGCCGAGGAGGAGCTTGACCCGAGCGTCTTCCGGGTCAAGCTCGCCGAGTTCGAGGGCCCCTTCGACCTGCTGCTCTCGTTGATCTCCAAGCACAAGCTGGACGTCACCACGCTGGCGCTGTCCCAGGTGACCGACGACTTCATCGCGTACATCCGGGCTCAGGGCCCTGACTGGGACCTGGACGCGGCCAGCGAGTTCCTGCTGATCGCCGCCACGCTGCTGGACCTGAAGGCGGCCCGGCTGCTGCCCTCCGCGGAGGTCGAGGACGAGGAGGACCTCGCGCTGCTCGAGGCCCGCGACCTGCTCTTCGCCCGGCTGCTGCAGTACCGCGCGTACAAGCAGGTGGCCTCGGTCCTGGCGGAACGCTACGCCAACGCGTCCCTGCGCCACCCCCGCTCCGTGCCGCTGGACCCGGAGTTCCGCGACCTGCTCCCCGAACTGATCTTCGCGCTGACGCCCGAGCAGTTCGCCAAGCTCGCCGTCAAGGCGATGACCCCGAAGATCCCGCCCACCGTCTCCATCGCGCACATCCACCAGATCCAGGTCTCGGTGCGCGAACAGGCCGCGGTGATCGTCGAGAAGCTTCGCGAGCTGCGCATCGCCACCTTCCAGCAGCTCGTCGACGACGCCCCCGACACCCTGCACGTCGTCGCCCGCTTCCTGGCCCTGCTCGAGCTCTTCCGCGAGCGAGCGGTCGGCTTCGACCAGGACCAGGAGACCGCCTACGCCGAGCTGACGGTCCGTTGGACCGGTGACGACGACGGCGACGTCGAGGTGGACGACGAGTTCGACGAGGGCGACGGCGTGCGCCCGCTCCCGGTGCCGCGCGAGAGCGACGACGCCGACGGTGCCGAAGTGCTGAACGAGACCGAGCAGGAGGACGACGAGTGACCGAGCAGCCGATGAGCGGCGGGGCGGCGTTCTGGGCGGCGCGCGGCGTCCGCATCGAGCCGGAGGTCGTCGACGAGGAGGAGTTCGAGGCTGAGGCAGGGGGTTCGGAGGACGAGCAGGCTGAGGTCGCGGTCGAGGTCGAGGCCGGGGGTTCGGAGAACGAGTATCCCGAGCTCGCGGTCGCGGTCGAGGGGCCGGATGACGAGCAGGCCGAAGTCGCCGAGCAGCAGGTCGAGGAGGCAGCCGAGCTGGCCGCCGAGCCCGAGGCGGTCGGCGCCGAGCGCGAGGCTGACGATGTCCCCGAGCCGGAGGACACCCCCGAACCCGAGCCCGAGATCGTCCCCGAGTCGAAGGTCGTCCCCGAGCCCGAGGACGTCCCCGAATCTGACGCCGAGCCCGAGGTCATCCCCGAACCGCGGGTCGCCGAAGCGACCTCGCTCCCCGGCTTCCCCCAACAGCGCTCCGAGCAGTCCTCCCCCGCTGTCTCCGTCACCGACTCGGACTCCGTTTCCGCCCGCGCGTCCGACCCCGAGTCCGACGCGGAACCCGCGTGGCAGCTGAGCGGCGACCTCGCGTCCCCGCTCCCCCCGCTGAAGACCTGCATCGAGGCGATCCTGATGGTCGTCGACGAGCCGGTCAGCGTCGTGCTGCTCGCGCAGGTGCTGGAGCGGCCCACCGCCGAGGTCGCCGAGGCGCTGAAGGAGCTCGCGGAGGAATACACTGTTCTAGGACGCGGTTTCGAACTGCGCGAAGTAGGCGTGGGCAGCGAGGGCGAGCGCACCGGGTGGCGGGTCTACTCGCGGGCCGAGTGCGCGGCCGTGGTCGAGCGCTTCGTGCGGGACGGCCAGCAGGCCAAGCTCACCCAGGCGGCGCTGGAGACCCTCGCGGTCGTCGCGTACCGGCAGCCGGTGAGCCGGTCCAAGGTCTCCGCGATCCGCGGCGTGAACTGCGACGGCGTAATGCGCACGCTGCTCGCGCGCGGTCTGGTCGAGGAGTACGGCAACGACCACGAGACCGGCGCGATCCTGTACCAGACCACCGGGTTCTTCCTGGAGCGGATGGGCCTGAAGTCGCTGGACGAACTGCCCGACCTGGCGCCGCTGCTGCCGAGCGCAGCCGAGGTGGACGTCGAGGACTTCGCCTAGGCGAGCCACGAACGACAGACGAAAGAAGAGGCACGAAGGATGGAACGGCGCAAGCCCGGATTTACCGATCCCAACGAGGAGGGTGTGCGCCTGCAGAAGGTGCTCGCCGCCGCGGGCATCGGCTCTCGCCGGGTGTGCGAGGAGATCATCGAGATGGGCCGCGTGACGGTCGACGGCAAGAAGGTGACCTCGCAGGGCATGCGGGTCAAGCCGGAGTCCGCCGTGATCCACGTGGACGGCATGCGCATCTCCTCGGCCCCGGACGCCTTCTACGTGGCCTTCAACAAGCCGCGCGGCGTGCTGTCCGCGATGCACGACCCGGAGGGCCGCCAGACCGTCGGCGACTACGTGGCCGACCGCGGCCAGCGCCTGTTCCACGTCGGGCGCCTCGACGCCGAGACCGAGGGCCTGATCCTGCTGATGAACGACGGCGAGCTGGCCAACCGGCTGGCGCACCCGTCCTTCGGCGTGCAGAAGACCTACCTCGCGCGCGTCGAGGGCGTCATCCCGCGCGACCTGGGCAAGCGCCTGCGCGAGGGCGTGGAGCTGGAGGACGGCTTCGCCCGCGTCGACAGCTTCAAGATGGTCGACGCCGTCGGCAAGAACGCCCTCGTCGAGGTCGTCATCCACGAGGGCCGCAAGCACATCGTCCGCCGCCTGCTCGCCGAGGTCGGCTTCCCGGTCAACCGCCTGGTCCGCACCCACTTCGGCCCCATCGCCCTCGGCGACCAGCGCCCGGGCAAGGTCCGCAACCTGAACCAGCAGGAGATCGGGGCGCTGTACAAGGCCGTGGGGCTGTAGGCCTCTCGGTCGGTGGTTCGGGGCTGGCGGTTAGCTCGGGCGCTACGTCCGCGAGCCTACGTAGAAGCGCGCGGCATGGCAGGGGGCTGACGGTAGATCCGCGCCTTGCGACGGACGGTCGGTCAGCGCCGGTCATCCTCGCACGCGTCAAGGCGCACGGCGGCCAGATAGTGGGTGCTCCGAGGATTGAGGGTGGCGGACAGCAGAAGCTTGCGCTCCGCCGGCTCGAGAACCTCGATCAGTTCGTGGATCGGGTACCCGAACAGGTCGATGTCGCCGACGACGACCGGAACATCGGCGGGACCATCCGGGACCCTCTCGCACCGCTCGACGACCAGGTGCCCCAAGGTCTGCTCGGTGCAGGCCGTACAGGCGTAGGCCGTGACCTGGACGCCGCCGTGGACGAAGGAGAACATCCAACGCACCCCGCGCATCGGTTCCCAAGGACGAACGTTCTCCAGCGTCGAGGCCACCCACTGCGCGGCCTGCTCGCTCATGCCGAACCGCAGAACGCCCGCGTTCGGCGGGAGCGCGAGCCCGGTGCCGGGCAACAACCGGAGGACCATTCGAGCAATGTACCGAGACGCGACGGACGGATCACCATCGTTTCGAACTGCCCGAAGGCGCCGAAGGTCGCACCGACGCAACTATGTGCTCAGTACTGCTGCGGCGGCTGCTTGAGCGCGGTTGCTGCGCGCACCTTGTCAGCGGAGCCTGGCCTGGGCACGCCCTCGACCTCTACGCAGATCCCGAAGACGCGGTTGCAGCTCGTCCAACCGTTCACCCGGCCGCGGTTGTTGCTGATCTGGACCCGGTTCCTGCTGCTGTCGAGCGACGAGACCAGATGCAGGTACACCGTCCCGGCGACCCGCGCCAGGACTATGTCTCCGACCTCGAGCTTCGACGGGTCCACGGGGGCCACCACGACCGAATCCCGGCTGCGGATCAATGGGACCATGGACGCCCCGCTCGGCCTGAACTCCACCGTCGCGCCGGCCGCGACCCTGCCGGCCATCGCATCCAACATGCCCATGACCCACAGCGTGACCGATCCGTGTCAGCCGCTCAACCGGGTTTCCACCTGGTGACACTCGCCAGCAGGGCAATACGCGGCCTGATACAGCGCTCGCAGTCCGCGGGCCGCCGATGCCGCCCCACCCGATCGAACGCCATGCGCGCCTTATCATCACAGTCGCGAAGCGGCGATTTCCCGTAAGTCAGCGAGTCCTCAACCCCTCTGACACCCTCAAACCCCGTACACCTTGTTGTAGAGCACGTACCGGCGCACCGCCTCGAAGCCGCTGTGCTCGTAGACCGAGATGGCGCCCGTCGAGTTCTCCGCGTCCACGCCGAGGCTCTGCGTCGGGTAGCCGTGCTTGCGGGCGGCGCGGACCACTTGGGTGATGAGGCCGGAGGCCACGCCGCGGCCGCGGTAGGGGCGGCGGGTGCCGACGATGTTGAGGTGGAGTTCGCGGGCGTCGGGGGCTATGTCCTCGGCGATGGAGTGGCTGCTGATGACGAAGCCGGCGATCGTGCCGTCGGACTCGGGGTCGCGGAGCAGGAAGCTCAGGTCGTGCCTGATCTTGTCCTGCGCGATCCAGGCCAGCCAGGCGTCCTCGGGCCACGGGGAGCCGCGGAAGTGGTCGAGGAAGATCTCGTTGTGGGCCAGCCGCAGTTCCCGGGCCACGGCCGGGGTGTAGGGCTCCAGCACGAGGCCTTCGGGCAGCTCGGCTTCCGGCTCCGGGGCTTCGGCGGGGCGGCGCATGGAGACGGACCAGCGGACCGGGGTGAAGCCCTCGTGGGCGAACAGGTCGCGGGCGGCGGTGTTGGTGTCGGCCACGCGGGCGGTCAGTTCCAGGGGACGGCCGGGGAAGTAGTGCTCGTGGATGCGGGGCGCCAGGTCGGCCTGCCAGCGCAGCAGACTGGTGCCCAGCCCCCTGCCGCGGTAGTCCGGGTGCACGCCGCCGTCCGCCTGCATCCAGTGCGCCGTGTCCGCGGTGCCCGCCCGCTGCAGCCAGGCCATGGCCACGAGGCGGTCGCCGTCGAAGACGCCTTGGAAGTCCTCGAATCCGTTCGCCCTGAGCGGGTGGTTCAGGTGGAAGCGGAACCCCGCCTCGTCGGCCCGGTGGCTGCTGCCGTCCGCCCGGCTCATCACGTGGGTGAGGTCGGCGTACGCGGAGGCGTCGGCGTCGGTGAGCGGGCGCTGCGAGAAGTCGTTCATGGGAGCGAGCCTAATCCCGACCCTTTCGGCGCTGCGCATGGTTTTCCGCGCGCCTATGCTGGCTCTCACATCCCCACACCGCCGACCGGCTAAGGAACAGTGCATGCCAATCGCAGAGATCACCCGCACGGAGTCCGCGGAACGGGCGCGACTGCTGCGGGTCGATACCTACCACGTCTCGCTCGACCTCACCCAGGGCGAGCAGACCTTCCGGTCCACGTCGGTCATCCGCTTCTCCGCCGCCACCCCCGGCGCCTCGACCTACGCCGACCTGGTCGCGGACACGGTGCACGAGATCACCCTCAACGGCCGGGCGATCGACCCCGCCACGGCCCACGCGGACGGCCGCATCGCCCTCGACGGCCTCGCCGCCGACAACGAGCTGCGGGTGGTCGCCTCCTGCGCCTACAGCACCGACGGCGGCGGGCTCGGGCGGTACGTCGACTCGGCCGACGGCAAGGTGTACACGTACTCGAACTGCGAGCCCTCGGACGCGCGCCGGATCTACGCGGACTTCGAGCAGCCGGACCTCAAGGCGGTCTTCCACCTCGAGATCACCGCTCCCGCCGGCTGGACGGTGCTGGCCAACACGCCGACCCCGCAGCCGGTTCCCGTCGCCGACGACGACAGCGCCGCCACCTGGATCTTCCCGCCCACCGCGCGGCTTTCCTCCTACCTGATCTGCCTCGCCGCGGGCGAGTACACGGTCGTGCACGGCTCGCACACCACCGCGCGCGGCCAGACGGTGCCGCTCGAGCTCGCCGCCCGCGCCTCGCTGGCCGAGCACCTCGAGCCCGCCGACATGTTCGAGATCACGGCGCAGGGCCTGGACTTCTTCACCGAGCTGTTCGACTGCGACTTCCCCTACCCGAAGTACGGCCAGATCTTCGTGCCCGAGTTCCGGGCCGGGGCGATGGAGAACCCGGGCCTGGTCACCTTCACCGAGCAGCTGCTGTTCCGCTCGAAGGTCACCGCCTCGCGCTACGAGCTGCGCTCCATGGTCATCCTGCACGAGATGGCGCACATGTGGTTCGGCGACTACGTGACCATGAAGTGGTGGGGCGACCTCTGGCTCAACGAGTCCTTCGCCGAGTTCTCCGGCACCTTCGCCTCGGCCGAGGCCACCCGCTTCACCGACGCCTGGACCACCTTCACCAACGACCGCAAGACCTGGGGCTACGGCCAGGACCAGCTGCCGTCCACGCACCCGATCTCGGCCGACGTGGAGACCCTCAGCGAGGCGATCGCGAACTTCGACGGGATCAGCTACGCCAAGGGCGCCTCGGTGCTCAAGGCGCTGGTCGCCTACGTCGGCCGGGACAACTTCTTCGCGGGGGTGCGCGCCTACTTCGCCGAGTACGCCTGGGGCAACGCCTCGCTCGGCGACCTGCTGGCCAAGCTCGAGCAGGCCTCGGGCCGGGACCTGTCGGACTGGTCGAAGGCCTGGCTGGAGACCGCCGGTCCCAACACCCTGAGCTCCGAGTTCGAGCTCGACGCGGACGGCCGGTACACGTCCTTCGCCGTGCTGCAGAACGCGCCCGCCGAGCACCCGCACCTGCGGCCGCACCACATCGCGATCGGCCTGTACAACCGGGTGGACGGCGCGCTGGTGCGCACGCACCGCGTCGAGCTGGACCTGTCCGGCGCGCGCACCGAGGTGCCCGACTTCGCCGGGGTCGAGCAGCCGGATCTGGTACTGCTCAACGACGACGACCTCACCTTCGCGCTGATCGAGTTCGACGAGCGCTCCCTGCGGACCCTGACGGAGTCGGTCGGCGAGTTCGCCGAGTCGCTGCCGCGCGCGCTGTCCTGGAGCGCGGCGATGGACATGGCCGGGCAGGCGCGGCTCTCTGTCCCCGCGTTCATCACGATGCTGACGCGCGGCATGGCGCACGAGAGCTCGGTCTCGGTGCTGCAGTCGCTGATCGTCACCGGCTCGCGGACGATGCGCACGCTGGCCGAGCCGGCCTGGATCCCGGAGGGCAAGGCCCAGCTGGCCGCGGCCGGCCTCGAGCTGCTGCGCGCGGCCGAGCCGGGCAGCGACAGGCAGCTGACCTGGGCCCAGCTGGTCGCGGGTCTGGCCACCACGCCCGAGCAGGTGCGGTTCGCCCGGGGCCTGCTGGACGGCACGGTCGAGCTGCCCGGCCTGACCGTGGACACGGACCTGCGCTGGACGCTGGTGCGCCGCCTCGCCTCGCTCGGGGCCGTCGGCGACGCCGAGATCGACGCGGAGCTGGAGCGCGACGCCACCGACCAGGGCCGCAACCACGCCCTGGGCGCCCGCGCGTCCATCCCGGACGCCGCGCACAAGGCCGAGGCCTGGCGGCTGCTCACGGAGACCGAGCTCGGCCCCGAGGGCGTCACGAGCATCAGCGAGGGCTTCGGGTTCGGCGAGCACGCCGAGCTGACCGCGGGCTACGTCGACGCCTATTTCGAGGCGCTGCCGAGGCTGTGGGCCGAGCGCCCCGAGCAGATGCGCGTGCTGCTGGCGGCCCGGCTGTTCCCCCAGACGGCCGCCTCGCCCGAGCTGATCGCCCGGGTGGACGCGTTCCTGGAGGCCGAGCCGCGCGACAACGCCCTGCGCCGGGTGCTGATCGAGGCGCGGGACGGGGTGGAGCGGGCCCTGAAGTCCCGGGCCCTGGGGAACTGAGGGTACTGAGTCGGTGAAGCGGTTCGCCCGCCCCGGTCCGTGAGGATCGGGGCGGGCGAACGTGCTCAGCGGTACTGCGGGTACTGCGGGTACTGCTTACTTCATGAAGCCGACGTTCTGCCAGATGGTGTCGGCGAAGCCGAAGGCGCCGTAGTTGGCGAGCGTCTTGACCTGGCCGTACAGCTGCGGGCGCTGGTAGAACGGGATCACGCCGGCCTCCTGCCAGATGGCCTCGTCCGCCTTGTTGATGGTGGCGGTCGCGGCAGCCGGGTCGGTCTGGCTGATCGCGGTGTTCATCTGGGCGTCGATGGCGGCGGTGCCGATGCGGGCGTAGTTCTGGCCCCAGTTGCCGCTGGCGACGTTCAGGTACAGCGAGAGGTTCGACGAGATCGGGAAGTCGGTGCCCTGCCAGGTGAAGACGGTCAGGTCGAACTTACCGGCCGCGATGTCGGTGAAGAACGGGGTGTCCTCGCTGCTGGTGGTGACCTTGATGCCGACCGCCTTGAGCATCGCCGTGATCAGCGTGGACTCGTTGGTGGCGACCGCGGTTCCGGTCGGGATCAGCAGGTTGAGGTCGAGCTCCTTGCCGCCCTTGGTGCGGTAGGTGGCGCCGCTCGGCAGCGTCCAGCCGGCCGCGTTCAGCAGCGAGTCGGCGGCCGAGGTGCTGTACACGCCCACCGCGCCGGCGGTGTTGGTGTAGCCCTGCTGGTTCGGCATGAAGAAGTGGTTGTTCACCAGCGTCTGCGAGGCCGGCAGGCCCGCGAGGTCCGACTTGGCGATCGCGGTGCGGTCCAGCGCCTCGGCGACGGCCTGGCGGACGCGGACGTCGCTCAGGTTCGGCGAGGTGGCGTTCTGGGTCAGCGCGCGGAAGTACGGGCCGCCCGCCTGCAGGATCACCGAGTTCTTGGTCGCCTTGGCCGTCTTGTAGCCGGAGGCGTCCACGCCGATGCCGAAGGACTGGATCTCACCGTTCGCGAAGGCCTGGGCCATCGCGTTGTTGGCGATCGTCTTGAAGACGATCTGGCTCAGCACCGGCTTGTCGCCCCACCACTTGGGGTTCGGAACCAGGGTGACGGTCTGGTCGGTCTGGTTGACCGAGCCCATCTCGAACGGACCCGCGGACAGGCCGAGCGTGGTGAGCAGGGCGTTGTTGAAGTCCTTGGCGGTGTCGTACTCGGTGGCCGGGTACATCGTGCCGAACATCGACTTCCAGTCGGAGAACGGCGTCGAGTAGGTGACGACGACCTCGAACTGGTTCTTGCCCTCGGCGACCGAGGCCATCTGGCTGTAGCCGGTGGAGCTGGTCGGGTTGAAGCCCGCGGCGTTGCCGCCCAGCGCCTTCCAGGTGGCGACGTAGTCCTTGTAGGTCACCGCCGTGCCGTCGGACCACACGGCCTTCGGGTTCAGCTCGTAGGTCACGACCTGCTTGCCGCCCACGGTCTTCGAGACCGGGTCGGAGGCCATGTAGTCGGTGTCGGTGTACGGCTGGCCGGTCGCCGTGAAGTGGTACGGCGAAGGCAGCAGCGCCGACAGCACGGTGGCGGTGTCGCCGGTGACGTTGCCGTTGGCGGAGTAGATGTTCCACTGCGTGGACCACTGCTCCATCGGCAGGTCGAGCGTGCCGCCCTGCTTCAGGGCGCTCACCGGCTGCGCGTTGATCTGCTCCTGGCTGGCGGACACCTCCTTGGCAGGGGTGCCGCCGCCGCTGGAGCTGCTGCTGCAGGCGGTGCTCGTCAAAGCCACAGCGACAAGTGACGCGGCGAGGATGCCGGTCGACTTAGTGAGGCGCATTTCTCTGCCCCTCTTCCTTCCCTCGTTGGGTGTGTGGTGGTTGGTGCCTCCGCCTGCCGCAGCCCTTGCGGAGCGGACGTTTGGTGCCCGGCGCGCTAGACGACCTCGAGCGCCGCGGCGAAGTGGCAGGCGGCCCGGTGGTCGCCGGCCAGCTCGTGCAGCTGCGGGTCCTCGCCGACACAGCGCGCCTGGTCCGCCTCGCCGAGCGTCCGGTACTTCGGGCAGCGGTTGCGGAAACGGCAGCCGGTGGGGATGTTGGTCGGCGACGGTAGGTCGCCCTCCAGCAGGATCCGCCGGCGGTCGCGTTCCTTGTGGGGGTCGGGGATCGGGATCGCCGAGAGCAGCGCCTGGGTGTAGGGGTGCGAGGGCGTTCCGAAGATCGCGTCCGTGTCGCCGGATTCGACGATGCGGCCGAGGTACATCACCGCGACCCGGTCCGAGGTGTGCCGGACCACGGACAGGTCGTGGGCGACGAACAGGTAGCTGAGGTCCAGCTTGGCCTTCAGCTCCTCGAGCAGGTTGATCACGCCCGCCTGGATGGAGACGTCGAGCGCGGAGACCGGCTCGTCGAGGATGACCACCTTCGGCTCCAGCGCGAGCGCCCGGGCGATGCCGATGCGCTGGCGCTGGCCGCCGGAGAACTCGGCGGGGAAGCGCGCGGCGTGCTCGGGCTCGAGGCCGACCAGCTTCAGCAGCTCGGTGATGCGCGGGCCGATCTTCTCCTTGGCCCAGCCGAAGGCGCGCAGCGGCTCGGCGAGCACGGCGCCGACCGGCATGCGCGGGTCGAGGCTGGCCATCGGGTCCTGGAAGACGACCTGCAGGTCGCGGCGCAGTTCGCGCCGGTCCTGCTTGCCGAGTGCCTGGGTGTCCTTGCCGAGCACCACGATCCGGCCCTGCTCGGGCTTGACCAGCTCGAGCAGCTGCATCAGGGTCGTGGTCTTGCCGCAGCCGGACTCGCCGACCAGGCCCACGGTCTCGCCGGCCCGGATCTCCAGGTCGATGCCGTCGACCGCGCGCACCTCGCCGATCTTCCGCTTGGCCAGGGCGCCGGCGGTCAGCGGGAAGTGCTTGTGCAGCCCCTGGACCTCGAGCACGGCGGCCCGCTCGTCCCGCGGGATCCGGGCGATCGGGGCCTCGGGGATCTCCGGCACCGGGTAGACCTCGTCCGCCGCGAGCGAGCCGTTCACCAGCTCGACGGTGCGGTGGCAGGCGGAGCGGTGCGCGTCGCTACCCGCGTTGGACAGCGGCGGCTCGATCTCGCGGCAGATGTCGATCGCGATCGGGCAGCGCGCCTGGAACGGGCAGCCCTGCGGCAGCGCGCTCAGGTTCGGCGGGTTGCCCTCGATCGGGGTGAGCGCGCCGCGGTCGGCGTCGTCGAGCCGCGGGATCGAGCCGAGCAGGCCGATCGTGTAGGGCATCCGCGGCTCGTAGTAGATGTCGTCGACGCCGCCGGTCTCCACCGGCTTGCCCGCGTACATCACCATGACCCGGTCGGCGAAGCCGGCGACCACGCCGAGGTCGTGGGTGATCATCACGATGGCGGCGCCGGTGGCCTCCTTCGCGGTCTTGAGCACGTCCAGGATCTGCGCCTGGATGGTCACGTCCAGGGCGGTGGTCGGCTCGTCCGCGATGATCACGGCCGGGTCGTTGGCGATCGCCTGGGCGATCATCGCGCGCTGGCGCATACCGCCGGAGAACTCGTGCGGGAAGTTGTCCACCCGCCGCTGCGGGTCCGGGATGCCGACCAGGTCGAGCAGCTCGATCGCCCGCTTGCGGGCGGCCTTCTTGTCGATCTCCTGGTGGATCTGCAGCGCCTCGACGATCTGGGTGCCGATGCTGAACACCGGGGTGAGCGCGGACAGCGGATCCTGGAAGACCATCGCCAGGTCCTTGCCGCGGATCTTCGACATGTCCTTGTCGCCGAGGCCGAGCAGTTCGCGGCCGTCCAGCTTCACCGAGCCGGTGATGTGCGCGGACTCGGGCAGCAGGCCGAGCACCGCCATCGCGGTCACCGACTTGCCGGAGCCGGACTCGCCGACGATGCCGAGCACTTCGCCGCGGCGCAGCGTGTAGTTCACCCCGCGGACCGCGCGCACGGCGCCGGCCTCGGAGGGGAAGGTCACGGCCAGGTCGGAGACCTCGAGGGCCGGGGTGTCGATCGTGCTCACGGCTCGCCCGTTCTGCGACGTGGAGGGGGTGGAATCGTACGGGTTCGACAGGCTCACGACTCGATCGCCTCCACCGAGCCGGCGGCTCCGGGGCCGCCTGACTCCTTGATCATGGCCTCGAACGCGGCCTTGCTGATCTTCTTCTTGGCGCCCTGGGCGTTCGGGTCGAGCGCGTCGCGCAGGCCGTCGCCGATCAGGTTGACCGCGAGCAGCAGGATGATCAGGCAGGCCATCGGGAAGACCAGCAGCCACTGGTAGGAGCCGATGTCCTGCTGGGCGGTGTTGATCAGGGTGCCGAGCGAGACGTCCGGCGGCTGGATGCCGAAGCCGAAGAAGGACAGGCCGACCTCGCTGAGGATCGTCGCGGCGACGTTCAGCGTGGCGTCGATGATCAGCAGCGAGGCGATGTTCGGCAGGATGTGCCGCGCGATGATCCGCCAGCCCGGCACGCCCATGAAGCGGGCGGCGGAGACGAACTCGCGCGACTTCAGGCTCATCGCCTGGGCCCGCACGATGCGCGCGGTGACCATCCAGGCGAAGGCGGCGAGCAGCGGGATCAGGATCAGCCAGGTCTTGCCCTTGAACCAGGGCGAGAGGATCGAGAGCATCAGGAACGAGGGCAGCACCAGGAACAGGTCGATGCCCCAGCTCAGGATGCGGTCGGTCCAGCCGCCGTAGTAGCCGGCGAAGGCGCCGATGACGGCGGCGAGCACGGTGGTCAGCACGCCGGCGACCAGGCCGATGATCAGCGACTTCTGCAGGCCGTGCATCGTCATCGCGAACAGGTCCTGGCCGGTCTGCGTGGTGCCGAACCAGTGCGTGCCCGAGGGCCCGGTCTGGAAGTTCTCGAAGTCGATGTCGGTGAACTGCCACTTGTCGACCAGCGGGCCGACGAACGCGGCCACGAACATCAGGATCACGACGATCAGGCCCACGGTGGCGCCGCGGTTGCGCAGGAAGCGCCTGGCGATCAGCCGGCCGCGTCCGGTGGAGATCTGCGCCTCGGCGTCGAGCCTGGCCTCCGGGTCGACCTCGTCGACGACGTTGACGTTGAGAGACATGGGGTATGCCTTCCTGTTCTTCGCCGGGTCAGACGCGGACGCGCGGGTCGAGGGCCACGGTGAGGATCTCCGAGATCAGGCCGGCCACCAGCACCAGGATGGAGGTGAAGATGCCGACCGCGGCCACGGAGTTCACGTCGTTGAACCCGATGCTGGAGATGAACCACTCCCCCATGCCGTGCCAGGTGAAGATGATCTCGGTGAACACGGCGCCGGTGAACAGCAGCACCGCGTTGTAGCTCAGCAGCGTGGCGACCGGGATGATCGCGGTGCGCGCCCCGTGCCGGAAGATGGCCTGGTTCTTGGTCAGGCCCTTGGCCCGGGCGGTGCGCAGAAAATCGCTACCCATGACGTCGAGCATGGTGGCACGCTGATAGCGGCTGAAGAAGGCGATCGAGCCGAGCGAGACGCTGAGCGTGGGGAGGATCAGGTGCTCGAAGCGGTCGACGAGGTCGGAGAGGTTCCAGAACGGGGCGTTCGGGTTGGAGACCTCGTTGACGTAGTACAGGAAGTGCGTGCCGGTCGTGTTGTTGAACCAGACCGCGAACATCTGCAGCAGGATCGCGAGGGTGAACACGGGCATCGCGAAGATGAGCAGCGAGGCGCCGGTGCTGACCCGGTCGAAGAGCTTGTACTGCCGGACGGCGCCCCACACGCCGACCACCACGCCGCCGATGGAGCCGATGACCGTGGACAGCAGCAGCAGGCGGGTCGAGACGCCGATGCGGCGGGCCATGTCGGAGGCCACCGTGCCGCCGCCGATCTCCACGCCGAAGTTGCCGTGCAGGATGCCGTTGACCCAGTTCGCGTAGCGGGTCCAGATCGAGGTGCCGCGCCACTCGTTGCGGTCGAGCAGTTCGGACCTGATGGTCGCGGCGCTGGGCTGCGGGTGCCGGGCGAGCCAGTTGTTCTCCGGGTGGAAGATGAAGGCAGCCAGCAGGTACGTGATCGAGGCCGCGATGATCACCAGGAACAGATAGTTGATCATCCTCCGCAGGAGGTATGCAGCCATCGGCAACCCTTCTCGTTCTCTGGGCGGCCCGGTTCCGCGCACGGCATCATCTATGCACGTACCGCCGCCAGGCGCCCGAGGATTTCTCGGACAGTCCTATGGGGTGAGTCGGGCTGGCTGGTGGCCTCCGACGCGCCAGAACGCCCTGCTGCGCCCCACGAACACAGCACGGCTCTATTCCACTCCGACGACCTCGCGCGTACCGCCCCAGGTCACCGACGGTGCACCGGAAGCATTTCGCCTCCAGGTCATAGGAGCGAAGACTCTTGCTTTGCTGGAGTTTTTTTACCGCACGATTCCGCGTCAGCGGGAGGGGGCCCTGCGTCACGATCCGATCAAGAAACAGCAGAGGAACGTCGTGTTTCGCCCCTGTTTCTCCGTCTCGGATCTTGGACAACACCTCGGCGAAGCGCCTCCGGATCGCGGATCGTGCCTGGTCGGTCCAGATCACGGAACAGTACGTCTGCCTGCTGCCCGGTGATTCCGACCGTTACACTCGCCGGTTCCGGTGATCCCCCGAAGCGGTGACGGGCCCGAATTTAGTGTTGAGGGAATTGCGGCCTCGCGAGTTTCGCGAGGCCGCCTCGAATTGCCTACCCCGCGTCCGCGAAGTGGCACGCCGTCAGGTGCCCGGCGCCGAGCCCCCGGTCCCGCAGCAGGGGCTCCTCGGCCGCGCAGCGGGCCGCGTCGCCCTCGGAGAGGGTCATCCGCAGCGGGCAGCGGGTGCGGAAGCGGCAGCCCGAGGGCGGGTCGGCCGGGGACGGCACGTCGCCCTGCACGATGATCCGCTCGCGCTCGCGCTCCCGGCGCGGATCCGGGATCGGGATCGCCGAGATCAGCGCCTTCGTGTACGGATGCTGACTGCTCTCGAACAGTGAGCCGCCGTCCGCGATCTCCACGATCTTGCCGAGGTACATGACCGCGACCCGGTCGGCGATGTGCCGCACGACGGACAGGTCGTGCGCCACGAACAGGTAGGCGAGGCCGAGCTCGTCCTGCAGGTCCTCGAGCAGGTTGATGACGCCGGCCTGGATCGAGACGTCGAGCGCGGAGACCGGCTCGTCGAGCACCAGCACCTTCGGCCTGAGGGCGAGCGCCCTGGCGATGCCGATGCGCTGGCGCTGGCCGCCGGAGAACTCGTGCGGGAAGCGGTTGCCGTGCTCGGGGTTCAGTCCCACCAGCCGCATCAGCTCGGCGACCTGCCCGGCGCCGCCGTTCGCGTAGAGCCCGTGGATCTTCAGCGGCTCGGCGATGATCTCGCTGACCGTGATCCGCGGGTTCAGGCTCGCGTAGGGGTCCTGGAAGACGATCTGCATGTCCCGGCGCATCCGGCGCAGCTCGCCCTTGGACATCTTGGTGACGTCCCGGCCCTCGAACAGCACCTGTCCGCTGGTGGCCGGCTGCAGGTGCAGGATGGCCCGGCTGGTCGTAGTCTTGCCGCAGCCTGACTCGCCGACCAGGCCGAGGGTCTGCCCGGGCCGGATGTCGAAGGAGACCCCGGAGACCGCGTGCACCGCGCCGACCGTGCGCCGCACGACGCTGTGCGACTTGATCGGGAACTCCTTGACCAGGTCGCGCACGGAGAGGATCGGCTCGGCCGGGGCCGCGTCGGTCGTGGTCATTCGGCACGCTCCACATTCGGCTTCGGCAGGTCGGACACGGCGGCGGGGATCTCGCCGGTGACCCCGTCGATCTCGGCCCCGTAGGCTTCGGGCATCGCGGAGTCCACGGCGGTGGCCGCGAAGACCTCGTCCGCCTGCTTCCCGGCCAGCAGGGCGCTGTAGTGGCACGCGGCCAGGTGCTCGGGGTGGTCGGTGACCAGCAACTCCGGCTCCTGCTCCGCGCACGGCTCCTTGGCCAGCGGGCAGCGCGGCATGAACGGGCAGCCGACCGGCAGCGAGAGCAGCGAGGGCGGGGCGCCCTGGATCGGGGTGAGGCGCTCGGCGCGGTTCACGTCGAGGCGGGGCAGCGAGCCGAGCAGGCCGAGCGTGTAGGGCATCCGCGGGTTGTAGTAGATGTCGTCCACGCCGCCGATCTCGACCGGCTTCCCGGCGTACATCACCAGGACCCGGTCGGCCTGGCCGGCGACGACGCCGAGGTCGTGCGTGATCAGCACCATCGCGGCGCCGGTCTCCCGCTGGGCGGTGCGTAGCGATTCGAGGACCTGCGCCTGCACGGTGACGTCCAGCGCCGTGGTCGGCTCGTCCGCGATGATCACGTCCGGGTTGTTGGCCATCGCGATCGCGATCACCACGCGCTGGCGCATACCGCCGGAGAACTCGTGCGGGAACTGGTCGATCCGCTTCTGCGGGAAGGGGATGCCGACGATCTCGAGCAGCTCGAGGGCGCGCTTGCGGGCCTGCTCCTTCGGGATGTCGTTGTGCACGAGGATGGCCTCCTCGAGCTGGAACCCGACCTTGTACACCGGGTTGAGCGAGGTCATCGGGTCCTGGAAGATCATCGCGATCCTCTTGCCGCGGATCGCCATGAGCTTGCGCTCCGAGAGGCCCAGCAGCTCCTCACCCTGGAAGGTGATCGAGCCCTGGATCCGCGCGGACTTCGGCAGCAGGCCCATGACGGCGAGCGAGGAGACGGACTTGCCGGAGCCCGACTCGCCGACGATGCCGAGCACCTCGCCGCGGCGCAGCGCGTAGTCCACGCCGCGCACCGCCTGCACGTCGCCGTCCGCGGTCGGGAAGGTGACGGTGAGGTTCCGGACGGCGAGCAGCTCCTCGCCGGCGCCGAGCGTGGGGAGGTTCTGGTCGGTCACGCTCGCACCCTTGTCTGCTGCGGATCGAAGGCGTCGCGCAGGCCGTCTCCGATGAAGTTGATGGTCAGCGCGATCAGGATGATGAACACGCCGGGGATGTAGAACAGCCACGGGTGCCCGCCCTCGATGGCCGTCTGGTTGTTGGTCACCAGCAGGCCGAGCGAGGTGTTCGGGAACTGCACGCCGAAGCCGAGGAAGGACAGCGCGGTCTCGGTCAGGATCGTGCCGGCCACCGTCAGCGTGCTGATGACGATGATCGAGCCGAGGGTGTTCGGCAGCAGGTGCCGGAAGATGATCCGGCGGTCCCGGGCGCCGAGCGCGCGGGCCGCCTCGACGAACTCCTTCTCCTTGAGCGAGAGCACCTGGGCGCGGATGACGCGCGCGGCGCCGGGCCAGAACAGCGCGGTGAGCACGGCGATCAGCAGCCACAGGGAGCTGGCCTCGGCCTGGAAGCGGTTGTCCAGCATGATCGCGATGGCGATGATCGGGAAGGTGAGGAAGAGGTCCGCGATCCGCATCATGATCGTGTCGGTCCAGCCGCCGTAGAAGCCGGAGACCGCGCCGTAGATCGCGCCGAACCCGGTGGAGACCACCGAGACCACGACGGCGATGATCAGCGAGGACTGGGTGCCCTTCATCACCGCGGACAGCAGGTCGATGCCGTTGCTGTCGGTACCGAAGGGGTGCGTGCCGTCGGGGGCGGTGAAGATGTCGTTGCTCATGAACGAGGGGCTGGTCGACCACAGCAGCGGGCCGATGAAGGCGAACAGGACGACGAGGACGAACACCACCAGCGAGGCCATCGCGGCCTTGTGCTGGCGGAAGCGACGGGCGACGATCTGCCGCTGGCTGCGCGCGCGGACGGTGAACTCGGGCTTGGGGGCGCCCTGCGAGGCGGGGGCGGTGCCGAGCGTCGTCCCGGCGGTCTCGGAGCTGGGGCTAGGCAAGGCGGATCCTCGGGTCCAGGACCGCGTAGAGCAGGTCGGCGATCAGGTTCATGACGATGACGAACACGGCGGTCACCAGCAGCCAGGCCATCACCGAGTTCGGGTCGGCCGAGGTGATCGCGGTGATGAAGAACAGGCCCATGCCGCGCCACGAGTAGATGGTCTCGGTGATCACCGCGCCGCTCAGCAGGGCGGCGGTGTCCAGCGCCACCTGCGTGGTCAGCGGGATCAGGGCGTTGCGGAGCCCGTGCCGGAACAGCACCCGGAGGGGGCTGAGACCCTTGGCCCGCGCGAGCCGCATGTAGTCGCTGCCGAGCACCTCGAGCATGGAGGCGCGCTGGAACCGGGACCAGGCCGCGTAGGAGAGCAGCGAGAGCGTGACCACCGGGAGGATCATGTGCTGCGCGGCGTCGCCGAGCTGCGGGAGGAAGCCCGCGGGCGGGTTGGGGCTCGATTCCCAGAGCGTGTCGAAGAAGTGCGTGTTCGTCGACTCGTTGATCTGGATGGCCCATTCCTTGAGCAGCACCGCGAACCAGAAGGTCGGCAGCGAGAGGAACAGGAAGCCGATCGTCGTCGTGAGGTAGTCGAATTTGCTGTACTGGCGCACGGCCGTGGTGACGCCGACGATGACCGCCAGGATCAGCGCGATGAGGATCGTTCCGATGACGAGGCGGAGCGTCACCGCCATCGCGTAGCCGAGTTGCTCGCCGATCCGGAAGTTGGTCTGGGTGCTGGTGCCGAAGGTGCCGTGCATCACAAGGCCGGTCAGCCAGTCCCAGTAGCGCCGCAGCAAGGGCTTCGTGAGCCCGAACCGCACCCTCAGGGATTCGAGTTGCGCGGCGGACAGCGGCGGGCGCTTGGTGAGATAGGGGGTCATCGGGTCGACCGAGGAGGCGACCATCATGAAGATGACGAAAGTCGAGACGACCAGGATCGGGATCGACTGGAGCAGTCGTCGGACGCTGTAGACAAGCATCGTAAGACCTCGAATATCGGTGGCGGAACCGGGGACGGCCGCCCGCCGGGCGCCGCGGGTGGCGGCGTCCGGCGAGCGGTCCGATGTCGCGGCCGGTCGGGCCGCGGGAGACGGATCAGGAGGTCGGCGAGGCCGATCCCGAGACGTATCCCCATTCCTGGACGTTGTACGTGAACAGCTGCGAGGTCGAGTTGATCCGCACGTTGCCGAGGTTCGAGTCGAAGGCGACCATGTCGTCCTTCTGATACAGCGGCAGCGTCACCGCGTCCTGCGAGAGCAGGCCGTCGATCTTTTTCAGGTTGGCGCTGACCGTCGCCGTGTCGAAGGACGAGGAGGCGGCCTTGTACAGCGAGTCGACCTGCGCGCTGGTGTAGTTCTCGTAATTCTGGCCCTGGCCCGACACGTAGATCGAGTAGTTGCCGGAGTTCGGGAACGGGGTGGCCACCCAGGCGAAGACGATGATGTCGTAGTCGTAGCCGGCCACGTGGGTCAGCGACTTGCCGAGGGAGGTCGTGGTCTCCACGTTCACCGTGATGCCGAGCGCCTTCATCTCGGTGGCGAAGAGGTTGCACTCGGTCTGCCGGATCGCGTTACCCGAGGTGTAGCGCATGGTCAGCGCCGGGACGGCGGTGCCGTTCGGGTACTTGAGGGCGGTGCCGACGCCGGTGAAGCCGGCCTTCTGCAGGATCGACTTGGCCGAGTCGGTGTTGCCCGCGCCCAGGCCGTACTGCGTCACGTCGTCCGAGTAGCCCGCCTGCTGCGGGATCAGGAAGCGGTTGTTCAGCGGCTTGGAGGCCGGGTCGAACAGGCCCACGGTGCGCGCGATGATCGCCTGCCGGTTGGTGGCGGTCAGCATCGCGGTGCGCAGCGCCAGCTTGTCCGGCGCCTCCTGCGCGGACTCGGTCTTGCCGCCGATCGCCGGGCTGGCCAGGTTGAAGTCGAAGTGCTCGTTCTCGTAGCCCGCGGCGATCTGGTACTTGACCGAGGAGCCCATGCCCTTGATCTGGGTGACCAGGTCGGTCTCCGGCTGCGGGAAGATCACGTTGACCTCGCCGTTCTGCAGCGCGGTCGGCTCCTGCGAGGCGTCCGCGATGTACTTGTAGACCATCGTCGCCAGGTGCGCCGGGGTCGCCCCGTACCACTTCGGGTTGATCGTCTCGGTCACACTCGAGCCGTCGGACGGCGCGCTGGAGACGACGTACGGGCCGCTGGAGACCACCGGGGCCGTGGTGCTGAAGTAGTTGAAGGAGTTCTCCAGCTGCAGCACCGCGCCGGTCGAGGTGGCCGCGCCGTTCTCGGCCTTCACGTCGGCGGTCAGCTGGGCCAGGGTCATCGACTCGTCGTAGCCGTGCTTGGCGGCGATGTGCGCCGGCAGCAGCGGGCCGAACAGCGACTTCCAGTCCGGGAACGGCGTCGAGAAGGTCACGGTGACGGTCTTGCCGCCGTCGGAGCCGACGACCGAGGAGATCTGGTTGTAGCCGACCGGTCCCGCCGTCTGCATGTTCGGGTCGACGGCGCTGTTGGTCAGCCAGTCGTAGACGAAGTCGGTGGCGTCGATCGGAACCCCGTCGCTCCACACCGCGGACGGCTTGATCTTGTACACCACGGTCTGCGGCGAGGTGCTCGTCAGCGTGGCGCTCTGCATGACGTCGGAGTTGAGCGTCACGGTGCCGTCCGGCTCGTAGAGGTACGCGCCCGCGTAGTACACGCCATCGAGAGGGTAGATCTGGTCCGCGGAGATCGAGGCGTCCTGCGGGTTCCAGTCACCGAGCTGCTTCTCGATGCCCACCGTCACCGTGCCGCCGCTCTTGACGGTCGCGGTGTTGATCGTGTTCCAGCTGTTCTGATTACCCGTCGTCTGCGTGGTCGTGCCCTTCGAGGACGAACACGCGGCGGTCAGAGCCAACGCGAGGGCGCCGATCGCTGCCATTCCCACCGTGAGGCGATTACGGCGCCGTTTCCGATCACTAGCCATAGCGAACATCCATCCCAATACGCACAGCCGCGCGCGCGCCGTCCGGGGTCACCGGAACCGGCCCGCGCGAGGGGTCTCGACCGCGCGGCGCGAGGTCGCCGCGCGGGATTGCCATCATGCTTATTTCTTGTGGCGCTGTGTGTGCTGGGGGAATTTGTAGCGCAGAAAGACCTGCCCGGGACACGATCTCGCGTCACGATCGGATCAAGAAGTCATGAAGATCAGCGATTTGTCATGATCATCAGAGCCTTGAGGTCCTTACGGATTCGATGATCTTATGCGAAACGCGAAATCTAACGGACCATGATCTGTCCATTAACGCAGTCGCGGAATTCGGGAGGCGGCCAGCGCCCCGACCACGGCGAGCGCCGCGCCGACGCCGCAGACCACGGTCACCGCGTGCGCCGAGGAGTGCGCGGAACCGTCGTCCAGATTGAGGAAGAGCGTGCCGACCGTGGCCACGCCGGTAACCTGGCCGATCTGGGTCAGCGTGGCGATCACCCCGCTCGCGTCGGCCGCGTCGCGCACCGGGACCCGGGAGAGCATCAGGCCCATGAGCGGGCTGAACGCGAATCCGAGCCCGAGTCCGAGCGTGGTCATCCACACCCAGCGCGCGCCGCCGCCGGTCCCGCCGTGCCGCAGCACGAAGGCCATCGCGACCAGCGACGCGGCCACGAGCAGGAAGCCGAACACCACCTCCGGCACGAACCAGCGCTGCGGCAGCCGGCGCCAGTTCATCGCGACCAGGAACACCGCGAGCGCCTGCGGGGCGAATGCGAGCCCTGAGTCGAGGGCGGAGAAGCCGAGCGCGCCCTGCAGGTGCAGGGTGATCGAGAACATCAGGCCCATCATCAGCACCATGCACAGGAAGAGCGTGCCGACGCTGACCGCGAAGCCCTCGTGCCGCAGCACCCGGCCGGGGATGATCGGCGTGCCGCCGCGCCGCCCGACCCGGGACTCGACGAGCACGAACAGCGCGAGCCCGAGCGCGCTCGCCCCGAGCAGCAGCCAGCCCCACAGCGGCCAGTGCTCGTCGTGGCCCATCACCAGCGGGACGACGAAGGCGAGCACGGTCGGGGTGAGCACCGCGACGCCGACCGGGTCGAGCCCGCGCCCCGGCTCGCCGCGGTCCTTGGGCAGCACCCGGAAGCTGATCAGCAGCACGGCGATGCCGACCGGCACGTTCACCAGGAAGCACGGGCGCCACGTGGCGTGGAAGAGGTTCGCGCTGATCAGCAGTCCGCCGACCACCTGGCCGGCGACCGCGCCGCCGGAGATGACGGCCGTGTACAGGCTCATCGCCTTCAGCCGCGCCCTGCCCTCGAAGGTGCGCTGGATCAGCGAGAGCACCTGCGGCATCATCGCCGCCGAGCCCGCGCCCTGCAGCAGCCGGAACGCGATCAGCGCGCCGGTCGTCGGGGCGAGCCCGCAGGCGAGCGAGGCGAGGGTGAACAGCACCAGGCCGCCGCGGAACAGCCGCGCGTGCCCCCACAGGTCGCCGAGCCGCGCGCCGCTGACGATGAGCACCGCGTAGGAGATGGTGTATCCGGACACCGAAAGCTGCAGCCCCGCCCCCGAGGAATGCAGGGTACTGCGAATGGTCGGGAGGGCGACGTTCACGATCGCGACGTCGAGGATGGCCATGAAGTAGCCGAGCAGCACGACGGTGAGCACGGCGCCGGGCCGCGAGGGGGCGGCGCGGCGGCGGCTTTCGTAGACTGATGCGGGGGATCCGGTGGAACCGAGGGTCGTCGACATGAGCCCATCCTGCGGGCGCGGCGATCCTGTTACCTAGAGCCCCGTCATCCTATTACCCCTGGTACCTGGTACCGGGAACGTTTCGGGGAGAGACTGGGGGCGTGACCGATCTGGCCGCGACGAGGAACACCGCGCGACGCACCGAACTGGCCGACTTCCTGCGCTCGCGCCGGGAGCGGATCACGCCCGAGGCGGCAGGGTTGCCGCCGGCCCCGCGCCGGCGCACACCGGGCCTGCGCCGGGAGGAGGTCGCCCAGCTCGCCGGGGTGGGCGTGACCTGGTACACCTGGCTCGAGCAGGGCCGCGCGATCAACGCGAGCACCCAGGTGCTGGACGCCATCGCGCGCACCCTGCAGCTGGACGCGGCCGAGCACCGGCATCTCTACACCCTCGCCCAGGTCCCCGAGTTCCGGGCCGCCGAGGCCGAGGGCTGCGGCCTGCCGCCGGAGATCCAGCCGATCCTGGACGGCATGGGCCACGTGGCGACGGTGGTCAACGAGTGCTTCGACATGGTGGCGACGAACCGGCACTTCGATGTGCTGTTCCCGAGCATGCTCGCGCAGGCCGAGGAGAACCACAACGTGCTCTGGTGCATGTTCAACCTGCCCGAGTGCTGCCACCCCTTCGTGAACCGGCACGAGACGATCCCGCAGATGGTCGCGATGCTGCGCGGCGCCTACGCCCGGCACGTCGGCGAGCCGCGCTGGGAGAAGCTCATCAGCGATCTGATCGAGTACAGCGAGTCCTTCGCGGAGCTGTGGTCCCGCAACGAGGTCGCGCCCTTCGGCCGGCAGCTGCGGGTCTACTACCAGCCCGCGGTCGGCATGCTCAGGTTCGTCTCCACCAGCTTCGGCATCCACGGCACGCACGGCCTGCGGATGCAGGTGATGATCCCCGCCGACGAGTCCACCGCGATCGCGCACGCCCGGCTGATGAGCGGCGACGCCGAGCAGCCCGAGGTGCTCCCCTGCGGCCACACGTGGACCGACTGGATCAGGATGCGCGAGGACACGCTCTCGCTCGGCTCCGCCCTGTCCGGCGGCCGGTGCGCCGACTGATCGGCTACCGGTACGCGTCGAGCGCGTGCCGGCCGATCAGGACGATCTCGGCCGCGGCGGACGGCGCGGCGCCGAGGGTGGCGGGGAGGACCGCTGTGGCGCATCGCGATGTGGATGATCAGGAAGGTCGTGCCCCGGATCATCGTGACGGCGGCCAGGGCCGGTCGCGGCGGCCGACGACGGGACGATCTACAGCACGGCTCAGCGGTACTCGTACGTCAACGACTACGACGGCGTCACGCGGTTCGTGCGGAACGTCGTGGCCTGATCGGGGTCGCTGCATACCAGGCTCGGGCGACGGCGAGGGCCTCGTCGCTCGTCGGCCACGTGGCGGCGCGGGCGGGGCCCGCCGCCCGCAGTTCGTCGCGGAGCGCGGGATTCGTCAGGACTCTGCGGAGCTCACGGGCCAAGGCGCCGGGGTCGTCGGGCGGGACGAGGATCGCCGCGTCGCCGACCAGGTCCGGCAGGCCGCCCACGGCCGTCGTGACCACGGGGACTCCGGCGCGCAGCGCCTCCTGGACGACGAGTGCGCGCGCCTCCCAGTGGGAGCAGAGCACGAATACGTCGGCGGCGAGGAGCAGGTCGGCCACGTCCGCCCGGTGGCCGAGGAGGGTGACGGGGAGATTTCCCGACTCGATGCGGGCGGTGAGGGCGGCGCGTTCCGGACCCTCGCCGGCGATCGCCAGGCGGACGGGGAGGTCGGCGAGCCCGGCCGCGGCGTCCAGGAGCACCGGGAGGGCCTTCTGCGGGGCAAGGCGGCCGACGGTGAGAAGCAAGGACTCCTCCTCGCCCACGGCCAGGGCGCGGCGGATCTCGGTGCGAGGCCGCGTGGGCGGGTCCAGGGGCGGCGCGGGAACGGGGCAGAGCGCGACGGTGCGGGCGCCCAGCCGCCTCGCTCGGTCCACAAGGTCCGCTGAGGCGCCCAGCACCACGTCGGGGCGGCGCACGACCGGTCGGCCGAGGGCGGGCGGTTCGTTGTGGAGGGTGACGACGTGCCGCGGGGCGCGGCGGAAGGTGAGCGCCACGCCGACCAGGGCGGCGGCCTTGAAGCCGTGGGAGTGGACCACGTCGGCGCGTTTCAGGGCCCTGCGGAGCCGGGTCGGGGGGACGAAGCGGGCGCCGGTCGCGGTGAAGTGGAAGCGGGCTTCCGTCGAAGGAGGGCCGACGACGACGACCTGGTCGCCGCGGGCCACGCAGTGCTCTGCCAGGGCTCTTACATGAGTGCCGATCCCCCCGGTGCTCGGGCCCAGCACCAGCACGACGCGCATCAGTGGCGCAGCTTCGGGAACTGGGCCAGCGCGCGCATGACCAGCGGCCGCAGTTCGGCGCCGTCGAGCGGGAGGACCACGGCGCCGAACACGATCAGGGTCAGGGTCGCGCAGAGCGGGGCCACGAGCAGCGCCGCGCCCGAGTCGGTCCAGCCGAACCAGGTGCCGAGCATCCAGCCCGCCGCGCCGCCCGCGACCGCCGCGACGCCGCCCGCTGCCGCGGTCCGGCCGAGTCCCGCGAAGACCCCGGGGCCGACCCTGCGGCGCACGGCGAGCATCAGCAGGATTCCGGCGAGCGTCATGCCGACCGCGTTGCCGAGGCCGAGCGCGACCACCGCGTGTCCGGGCCAGCCGAGGATCAGCAGCGCGTCGACCGCGAAGACGGTGGACCAGCCGGCCACGGTCGCGACGGCCGCGTCCCTCCCGTGGCCCGCGGCGTAGAGCACCCGGCCCAGCAGCGCGATCGCCGCGTAGCCGATCAGCCCGGGGGCGAAGGCGAGCATCCCGTACGCCATCGTCGACGCGTTCGCGCCCGCCCCGCCCGGACCGCTCGGCGCGATGAACAGGCTCGCCGTCGGCCAGGCCTCGGCCGCGAGCAGCGCCGCGCCCGCGCACGTGGCCAGCAGCACCGCGCGCGAGGTCGCGGCGATCCCGGCGCGGTAGCCGTACAGGTCGCCGCTGTCCGCGCGCGCCGCGAAGTCGGTGAACGCGCTCGTGGCCAGCGGAACGACGAGCACCGCGTAGGGCAGCAGGTACACGGCCCAGCTGAAGTTGTAGACGGTCAGCGCGCCGCCGCTCGGGTCCGCGTAGTTGGTCAGGAACACGACGCCGAGCACGGCGAGGTTCTGCGCGATCAGCGTGACGACTCCGGCGACGGCCAGCTGCCTGGCCTGCCGGGCCACGCCGGTCTCGAAGCGGAACGTGGGCCGGACGCGGAATCCGGCGCGGCGCACCGCGGGCAGCAGGCACAGCGCGAGCATCGCGACGCCCGCCGTGGTGCCGAGCCCGAGCACGAGGCGCGCGCGGCCGGTCAGCGTCCAGATGTCGGAGCCGGCGTCCGGATCGAGCGCGCCGAAGGCCAGGTAGGTGCCGACCATCGCGAAGCTGGAGAGCAGCGGCGCTATCGCGGGCGCCAGGAACCGGCGGTCGGCCTGCAGCGCCGCCGAGAGCACCACCGCGACGCCGTACAGCGGGATCTGCGGCAGGAACAGGATCAGGAAGTGGCCGATCAGCGCCGGGTAGACGCCGGGCGGCCCGTGGTGCCCGGCGATCAGCCGGCCGAGCGGCGCGGCCAGGCCGATACCGAGCAGGCTGAGCGGCAGCAGCGCGGCCAGCGCCCAGGTCAGCAGCGCGGACACGGTGCGCGAGGCGTAGTCGCGCTCGCCGCGGCTGAGCGGTCCGGCCAGCAGCGGGACGGCCACGCTCGCCAGCGCGCCGCCGGCCACGATGTCGAAGATCGTATTCGGCATCTGATTCGCCGAGTTGTACGCGTCGGCCAGGTCGCCGTGCCCGACGGTGTGCGAGAACGCGAGCGTGCGCAGGAAGCCGAAGAGCCGGGAGAGCACGGTGACGGCCGCGATCAGCGCCGCGGCGCGGGCCACCGAACCACCGGCCGCCGCGAACGGGCCGGCGCTCTCCGCGCCCTCGACCTCCTCGACCTGCACGAGCAGCAGCGGCTCGCCGATCTCGTGCGGTTCCGGCGCGTGCTGCTTGGGGCGGCGCGCGCCCTCGGCCTGATCCGTTCGTTCCGAAACATCCAGCGGCTGCCGGGCCCGTGCGTCGCTCAGCCGCTCGTCAGTCACGTGCGCCCGGACTCGGCTGCGGCGGGACGTGCGGGGCGGGGGCCGGCCGGCGCCCCCACAGGTCGATCGCGTTCAGCGGCTTGGATCCGGCGATCACCGTGGTGAAGGAAACCTTCTCACTGGCCAGGTTCACGGCCGTGAGCGCGGCGGCCCGGCAGGCGAGTCCCGTCGTCGAGCGGGCCCCGGCCGCGGCGGCGAGGCCCAGCAGCGCGCCGAGCGCGTTGGCCCCGGCGTCGCCCAGCATGGCGCTCTCGCCCAGATCCTCCGGCAGCAGGGCGAGGGCCGCGCCGAGCCCGGCGGCGGCCAACGTGTTCGCGCTCCCTGCCATGGAAAGATCCGTACCCCTCCGAGCCCGCCCCGACACCCGCGCCGCGCGGCCCGCCAGGCCCGGGGCCGCGACCAGCGCCGCGCTCTTGATCGCCCGGCCTGGCCGCAGATCCAGCAGGTTCACGGCGTTGGCCGCGCCCGCGACGACGACCGCCGCGAGCGCCTTGTCCAGCGCGGAGCCGTCGCGCCTGGCCAGGGCGCCGCCGAGCACGCCGACCGCGCCGATCCCGAGGATCTTCACGCCGCCGGTGGTCACCTCGCCCTGCGCCAGCGCCGTCAGGTGGCCCCTGATACCGCGCCGGTCCGCGTTGCCGTACAGGTCGTCGTACACGCCGAAGGCCCCGGCGCCCGCCGCGGCCAGCGCCCCGGCCGCGCGCATCCGGCCGGACAGGCCCGGCGCCGCGAGCACCGCGGCCGAGGCGGCCGCCGCGTAGACCGGCCCCTCCAGCAGGGTGACCGGCTCGCCGCGGTGGTTGACCCGGCTCCAGCGCCGCTCGTCGAGCAGTGTGCCCCGGGCGGCGTCGCCGGCGGCGTGGGAGCGGGCCGCGCGGAGACCGAGCCGTGCCGCGGCCGCTCCGGTGGCGGCGGCGACCAGGCTGCGCGCGATCTGTCCCATGGGCGCACAGCCTACGCCGCCCGCGGCCCTGGCCAGCGCCCGCGACTCAGTTGGCGCCGCTCGCGATCGGCGGCAGCGGCCCGTCGTTGTTCGCGCCGGTCCCGTAGTGGCCCGAGGAGCCGGCGGCGGTGGCCTGCGACTCGGCCTCGAGGCAGAACACGGAGGCGACCTGGCCCATCGTCACGTCCGTGTTGTCGACGGTGCTGATCAGCCGGGTCGCGGTGGAGTCGGCGATGATCGCGTAGACGAGGCCGCCCTTGGCCGCCGAGTCCCCCGAGCCGCCGACGACGGTTCCGGCGCCGCCCTTGCGCAGCGCCTCGGCGAGCGCGATGTAGGTCTGGTTGTCGGCGTCCGCGTTCGCCGTGCCGGGCGCCTGCACGTACGCCAGCGCCGCCTGCTCCCCGGTGACCGGCTGCGTCAGGATCGTGATGAAGCCCGCCGACTGGTAGTCCCGGAGCGTGCCGAGCGCCTGGCCCGCCGTCATCACGCCCGAGGACGAGGTCGATCCGGCCGTCGCGGTCGACCCTGTGGCGGGCGTCTTCGTCGGCGTCGCGGTCGCCGTGCCGGTCGGGTTCACCGTCGCGGGCGTCGCACCGGCCGCCTGGTACGTGGTCAGCGCCTCGCCGATCAGCTCCATCGACTGCTGCGCGACCGAGCCGGTGAGCTTCTGCCCGGTCGGGGTGTGCTCGGCGATCAGCGCGGCCATGGTCTGCTGCTGGTCCGGGGAAGACGTGGTGGACAGCGAGGCGCTGATCATCGTCTCGCTGCAGATCGTGGCGTCGCTCTGCTTCTGCACCATGGCGCGCAGCCCCGCGTACGCGTCCGAGTCGGCCCCGGCGATCTCCACCAGCGCCACGCAAAGGCCGCTCAGGCGCCCGGACACCAGCTGGCCGGCGGTGGCGTTGAGGTACTTGTCCTGCTGGTCGATCTGCGTCTTGAGCTGGTTGATCTGGTTCTGCTGGCTCTTGATCTGGTCGTTGCGGGTGGACAGGTCGCTGCGCAGGCTGTCGGCCACGCCCTTGGACAGGATCGACGCGCCGATCACGAGGCCCACCGTGAGCGCCAGGAAGATCGCGACGATCGAGACGACGTGGTAGCGGAAATCGATCAAGAGAAGAGTCCTTGCACCCAGAAGACGAAGTTGTCCCAGTATCCCCGCAGCACCTCCCAGTAGGCCCCCGCCCACGGCGAGACGGCCACGGTGCCGACCAGGGTGATGATCGTGGCCCCGATCAGCAGGAACAGCGATCCGGTGGAGATCTGGCTGCGATAGAGCCTGGACACGCCCTTGGCGTCCACCAGCTTGCCGGCCAGCCGCTGCCGGGTCAGGAAGGTCGAGGCCATCCCGGAGCGGCCCTTGTCCAGGAACTCGATCAGGTTCACGTGCGCGCCGACCGCGACGATCAGCTTGGCGCCCTTGTCGTCGGCGAGCAGCATCGCGATGTCCTCGCTGGTCGCGGCGGCCGGGAAGACCGCGAAGTCCAGGCCGAGGTCGCGGATCCGGTCCAGGCCCGGGGCGCGTCCGTCCCGGTAGGCGTGCAGCACGATCTCGGCGCCGCAGGTCAGCGCCTTGTCGGAGACGGAGTCCATGTCGCCGACGATCAGCCCGGGGCGGTACCCGGCCTCCAGGATCGCGTCCGCGCCGCCGTCCACGCCGATCATCACCGGTCGGTACTCGCGGATGTAGGGGCGCAGCGCGGCCAGGTCCTCACGGTAGTGGTCGCCGCGCACCACGATCAGCACGTGCTTCTCGGCCAGGTCGGTCCTGATCGCGGGCACGCCGACGCCGTCGAGCAGCAGTTCGCGCTCCTTGCGCAGGAACTCGAGGGTGTTCTCCACGAAGCTCTCGAGCTGCTCGGAGAGCCCGAGCCTGGCCTCCTCCATCGCGCCGACCACATCGTCCATGGTCAGCAGGCGCCCGGCGGCCAGCGGCACGTCCCCGCGCAGCAGCACGTTCTCCTCGATCCGGAGCAGCTCGCCCTCCCTGGCGATCTCGAACAGCTCCGTGCCGACCTCGTCGATCAGCGGGATCCCGGCCGCGACGATGATCTCCGGCCCGAGGTTGGGGTAGGTGCCGGAGATCGAGGCGGCGGCGTTGAGCACCGCCGAGGGCCGCGCGGCCACCAGCGCCTCCCCGGCGACCCGGTCGATGTCCTGATGGTCGATCAGCGCGATGTCGCCGGGCCGCAGCCGCTTGGTGAGGTTCTTGGTGCGCTTGTCCATCCGCAGCACCTGCGGCGTGTGCAGCATCGGCTCACCGGACGGCGCCGCCTGTTCGGCACGCTGCTCGCCCGGGACCTCGGGTGTCGGCCTCCTGGTCCGCCGACCGCGCAGACTGGTCCTCATCCCGACCTATCGTGCCAGGTCTGCCTGAAGCCGCACCCGGAATTAGCCCGCGGCCGAGAAGGTCAGGGCTGCGCGCGCTCGGCGATGGCGGCGTCCACGAGCTCGCGGGCGTGGTCCTTCGCGGAGTCGGACTCGGCGCGGCCGGAGAGCATCCGCGCGATCTCGGTGTAGCGGTCCGCGTCGGCCACGACCGTGACACCGGAGGAGGTGACCCCGCCGTCGCTGTCCTTGACCACCACGAGCTGCCGGTCGGCGAACGCGGCGACCTGCGGCAGGTGCGTGACCACGATGACCTGGCTGCTGCGCGCGAGCCTGGCCAGCCGGCGGCCGATCTCGATCGCGGCCGAGCCGCCGACGCCCTGGTCGATCTCGTCGAAGACCAGCGTCGGCACCGGGTCCGCGCCGGCGAACACGACCTCGATGGCCAGCATCACGCGGCTGAGCTCGCCGCCGGACGCGCCCTTGGCGATCGGCAGGAACGGCGCGCCCGGGTGCGGGGCCAGCAGCAGTTCCACGTCGTCCCGGCCGGAGGAACCGAACTCCTCGCGGCGCTTGAGCCGCACCTCGACCCGCGCGTGCGGCATGGCGAGCGCGGCCAGCTCCGTGCCGACCGCCTCGGCGAAGCTGCCCGCGGCCTGCTGCCGCAGCTCGGTCACCCGGTCCGCGAGCGCGCCGAGCTGCCCGTGCAGCGCGTCCCGGCGCTCGGTCAGCTCGGCGATCCGGCCGTCGTCGCCCTCGAGCTCGGCCAGCCGCAGCGCCGCCTGCTCGCCCCAGGCGAGCACCTCGGCCACGCTCGGGCCGCCGGGCTCCGCGGTGCTGTCGACGAGGTAGCGGCCGACGTGGCGGCACAGCGCGTCGATGTCGGCGACCCGCTCGTGCGCGTACTCGAGCCTGGCCGGGTCGGCCTCGATGCCCGCGAGGTACCCGGCGACGTCGGTCGCGACCTCGCCGAGCTGCCAGTAGACGTCGTCGAGCCGGCCCGCGACCGCGGCGAGCGCCGGGTCCTTGTCCTTGGCCGCGTCCAGCGCGCGGCGCGCGTGGTTGATCAGGGTGAGCGCGTCGGCCGCGGACTCCGAGGTCTCCTGCGCGCTGAGGGCCTCGTGCGCGCGGGCCGCGGCCATCCGCAGCTCCTCGGCGCTGCCGAGCCGCTCGATCTCGGCCGCGAGCTCCTCGCGCTCGCCGGGCTGCGGATCGGTCTTCTCGATCTCGGCCAGGCCGTAGCGCAGCGAGTCGGCCTCGCGGAACCGCTCGGCGGCCTTGGTGGTCAGCTCCTCGAGCTCCGCGCCGACGCTCTTATACGCGTTATAAGCAGTGCGGTACTCGGCGAGCGCGGCGAGCACCGGCTCCCCCGCGTACCGGTCGAGCGCGTCGCGCTGCCGGGCGGGCTGGCGCAGCAGCTGCTGCGAGGCCTGGCCGTGCATCTCCACCAGATCCTCGGCGAGGTCGGCGAGCACCGAGACCGGCACCGGCTGGCCGCCGAGGAACGCGCGCGAGCCGCCGGCTCCCGGCGCCGCGACGGAGCGGTTGATCAGCAGCTCCCGGCGCGGGCCGCCGCCCGCGTCGGGGTCGGCCGGGTCGAGCGAGGCGCCGTACTCCTCGGCGCGCTTGACCGCGCGGCCCGACTCGGGAAGCTCCAGGCGGCCCTCGACCACGGCCCGCCCGGCGCCGGGCCGGACCCGGCCGCTCTCCGCGCGGTCCCCGAACAGCAGTCCGAGGCCGGTGACGACCATGGTCTTGCCCGCGCCCGTCTCGCCGGTGACGGCGTTGAAGCCCGGCGCGAAACTGAGAACCGCGTCCTCGATCACGCCGAGCCCGCGGATGCGCATCTGCTCCAGCACACCACGAGACTATCCGCTCCGCGCCGCGGCCGGGGGTCCGGTGGCCCGCACGGGGATCTTACCGACGCCGCGTCGGAAACCCGGACGCCGCCGGGGACGCTGTGACCATACCGTGACACGTGTCCGGTTTAGCCCGCCGCACCCGGATCGACCCCGGACGCGATTCGGTCATACCACAGCGTACTGCGTCAATCCGTTCGCCCTCCCGGATTCGACGCCGGGGCAGGATAACCGTGGGAGTAAAGGGATTTTTTACCCGGCCGACTACCTCCCTTGGGCGAGCGCCTGGCAAGGTAACGCTTCAAGTTCCACCCCCCGCCTGATTCGGTTCTGAGTGCTGCCTCAGAGAGAATTGAGGAGTTCGATGAGCACCGCCACGCACCGCGCCCCGAAGTTGGTCACCCCGCGAAAAGCGACCGCGGTCGCCGTCGTCGGGCTCACCGCGGGATCGGCGGTCCTGGCTGCTGCGAGCTCCAGCCAGGCCGAGACCCTGGCGCAGGCCAAGGCCCAGTACCAGGCCGACCTGGCCGCGGGCGAGGCGGCGAGCCAGACCTATGACCAGGAGGAGCAGGCGTACGCCCAGCTCCAGCAGAAGATCGACTCCCTGCAGGGCCAGATCGCCTCGCAGAACCAGGAGATATCCAACCTGGACACGGTGATCGGCGAGCAGGCAGCCCAGCAGTACCGCAACGGCGGCGTCAGCACCACCCTCGAGCTCACCCTCTCGGCCAGCCCCACCACGTACCTCGACAAGGTCGCCAGCCAGAACGAGATCGCCTCCCAGGAGGCGATGCAGCTCAAGACGATCGCGACCGACCAGTCCGAGCTCAAGCAGGAGCAGGCGCTCGCCGCGACCCTCGTCCAGCAGCAGCAGGCCGCGCTCGCCAAGGCGAAGGCCGCCAAGGAGACCGCGGACAACGAGACGCAGGCCGCGAAGAACCTCGTCGACTCGCTGACCCCGCAGGAGCAGCAGCAGGTCAGCATCGGCTCCGGCAGCGCTGGCATGTGGACGCACTACAGCGGCCAGCTGCCGGTCCCCTCGGGCCGCGCCGCCGCCGCGGTCGCCTACGCCGAGTCCAAGATCGGCGACCGGTACGTCTACGCCGCGACCGGCCCGGACACCTACGACTGCTCCGGCCTGACCATGATGGCCTGGGCCGCCGCGGGCGTCTCCATCCCGCGCGACTCCTACGAGCAGTGGGCGCAGCTGACGCACGTCTCCACCAGCGAACTGCAGCCCGGCGACCTGCTCTTCTTCTTCCCGACCTCCGCGGGCCCGAGCCACGTGGCCATCTACGTCGGCGACGGGATGTACGTCCAGGCCACGCACCCCGGCTCCTACGTCGAGTGGGCGTCGCTGAACCCGAGCTCGCCCTACTACGGCAACATGCCCTTCGTCGGCGCGGCCCGCCCCTGAGCCCCCTGATTCAGCCTGCCGACGGCTCGGTTCCGATGGAACCGAGCCGTTCGCCGTAGACGCCGAGCACCACGGCGGCCGCGCAGCAGAGCCCGGCCAGCAACACCGCGTAGCTCCCGGCGAAGGTGCACAGCAGCACGGCCACGGCCGCACCGGGCATAACCGCCTGAGCGGGACCGGCCTTGAAATGCCGCGCCTGCAGGCCCCAGACCACGAGCAGCAGCACCGCCGTCGGCACCGTCACCGAGGCCGCGGCCAGCGGCGCCGAGATCTCCTCGCCGCCCGCCGCGCGCGCCGCGACCACCTCCGCTCCCGCGCCGATCGAGGCCGCCGAGGCGAAGACGAAATAGTGCCCGTAGCCCCACTGGTAGGACCTGCTCCGGTCCTCCAGCAGATCCCCCGCCTCGTGCGCGAAGTAGATCCACCAGATCGAGAACACGATCAGCAGCCCGCCGAGCGCCAGCAGCACCAGCTCCTCGACGTCCTCCTGACCGCTCATCGCCCCCTGGATCGCCACCGTCGCCGCGGAGACCGTCTCGCCGAGCACGATCAGCGTGAACAGCCCGTACCGCTCGGCGATGTGGTGCGGATGATAGGGCAGATCCCCGCCGCGCTCCGCCCAGTAGGGCACCAGCAGCTCCAGCACGACCAACACGCCGAATCCGATGTCGAACCCGGCCGAGGAGTGCACCAGCTGCAGCAGCACCCACAGCACCTGCACCCCGAGCACGCCGCCGCCCCAGCGCGCCGCGAGCCCGCGCAGCTCCGGATTGTCCCGGTAGACGCGCAGCCACTGCGAGGCGAACGCCAGCCGCACGATCACGTACCCGATCACGACCACCGTGAAGTCCCGGTGCTCGAAGGCGCGCGGCACCCCCGCCGCGATCACCAGCGAACCGGCGATCTGCACGAAGGTCGCGAGCCGGAAGGGCACGTCGTCCGGATCGAAGGCCGTGGCGAACCACGAGTAGTTCATCCAGGCCCACCAGACCGCGAAGAACACCGCCGCGTAGGCGGCCACCCCGTGTCCGACCCGGTCCTGCCCGACCGCGTGCGCCAGCTCCCGGCCGGCCTGCCCCACCGCGACGACGAAGCAGAGGTCGAAGAACAGCTCCAGCGGCGTCGAGACGCGGTGGTGCTCCGCGCTGTCCCGAGCGCCGACCGCACCCTTGGGCCGCGGAGCGCGCAAACCGATCATCACGCCGACCAGTCTCCCAGCCGGCGCCGACAATCCGCGCGTCAGCGCATCGCGCGCCAGCCGTCCACCGGGAGCGCGAACTTCGCCACCAGACGGTCCGTGAACGGCGCCTGGTGCAGCCGGGCCAGGCGCACCGGCCGGGTACCGCGGCGCACCTCCACCCGGGCCCCCGGGGGCAGCGTCAGGGTCCTGCGGCCGTCGCACCAGAGCACGCCCGAGCCCTCGTGGCCCGGCCCCGCGCCGTCCTGCACGTCGATCGCCAGCATCGAGTCCGGCGCGGCCACCAGCGGCCGGGCGAACAGCGCGTGCGCCGAGATCGGCACCAGCAGCAGCGCCTCCACCCCCGGCCACACGATCGGGCCGCCCGCCGAGAAGGCGTACGCGGTCGAACCGGTCGGCGTCGCGCACACCACGCCGTCGCAGCCCCAGCGGGACAGCGGCCGGCCGTCCACCTCCACCAGGACCTCGAGCATCCGCTCCCTGGACCGCTTCTCCACGCTCGCCTCGTTCAGCGCCCAGGTCTGCCCGACGAACGCCCCCGCGCGGGTGACCCGCACGTCCAGCGTCATCCGCTCCTCGACCTCGTAGCGCTGCTCGACGATCCGCTCGACCACCTCGTGCAGGTCCTCGAGCTCCGCCTCGGCGAGGAAGCCGACCCGGCCCAGGTTCACCCCGAGCAGCGGGATGTCGGCCATCCGGGCGAGCTCGGCGCCGCGCAGCAGCGTGCCGTCCCCGCCGAGCACCACCACCAGCTCGCATCCCTCCACGGCGTGCCGGTCCTCGGGCACGATCCAGCTGCCGGGCTCGCCGACCTCGAGCCGGTCGAGCTCCACCTCGGGTGCCAGCATCCGCACGCCGATCCCGGCCACCGAGAGCCAGTGAGCCACCTTCCGCGCCGCGTCCCTGGCCTCGCTGCGGCCGGTGTGCGTGATCAGCAGGACGGTGCGCTTGCCCGGCGACTTCGCGCTCAATGGTGCTCCCTTCCTCAGCTGATGCTACTGACCGTCACGGCGCTGCCACACCCGCGGGACCCTCGGCCACCGCGCGCCTGACGTCCTCGTCCCGCAGCGCCGGCGCGCCGCGCCGCAGCCACAGGAAGTACTCCACGTTCCCGCTCGGCCCGGGCAGCGGGCTGGCCGTCACGCCGAGCACCCCGAGCCCGAGCTCCGCCGCCGAGGCCGCGACCGTGCGCACCGACTCGACGTGCAGCTCCGTGTCCCGCACCACGCCGCCCGAGCCGAGCCGCTCCCGGCCCACCTCGAACTGCGGCTTCACCATCAGCGCGAAATCCGCCTCCGGCTCGGCGCAGCGCACCAGCGCGGGCAGCACCAGCGTCAGCGAGATGAACGAGAGATCACCCACGACGAGTTCCACGGACTCACCTCCGATCTGCTCCAACGTGAGCTCGCGCACGTTGGTTCGATCGAGCACCGAGACCCGCGGATCGTTCCGCAACTCCCAGACCAGCTGCCCGTAGCCGACGTCCACCGCGACCACCTGCCGGGCCCCGGCCCGCAGCAGCACGTCGGTGAACCCGCCGGTCGAGGCGCCCGCGTCCAGGCACCGCCGTCCGGCCACCCGAAGGCCGGCCGGCCCGAAGGCCTCCAGCGCGCCCGCGAGCTTGTGCCCGCCGCGCGAGGCGTAGTCCGGCTCGCCCTCCGGCGGCGCGGCCACCACGATCGCCGCCGAGGTCTCCACCCGGGTCGCCGCCTTGGACGCGCGCTGCCCGCCGACGCTCACCCGCCCGGCCTCGATCAGCTCGGCCGCCTGCTCCCGCGAACGGGCCAACTTGCGCCGCACCAGCTCGGCGTCGAGCCGACGCCGCTCCTGCCCTGCCATGATCCGCGAGCCCGGTCTCTCTTCTTGTCAGCGCCCGAGGTCCGCGAGGGCCGCCTGCAGCCGCTGGTGCACGTCGTCGTACAACTCCGGATGCTCGGCCGCCTGCCGCTCCGGCAGCTCGCGCAGCCGCTCCAGCGCGGCGTCCACCGCCGGGTTGCCGGTGGGCTCGGGGGCGGGGATGGGGCTGTCCGCGTGGGCCTGGGGCAGTTCGGCGATCTCGGGGCTGTTCATGTCGTAGACGGTATCGCGTGCGGTCGGCAAACGTGGCGTGTACGGTGCCTTGAATGGCGACCAAGGACGAATGCGCAGCCGCCCTGGAGCGGCTGGCCGAGAAGCTCGGCGGACTGGACGACGACCGGCGCGCGAAGAACGGCTTCGAACGCACCGTCAGCTGCACCGTACCGGACCTGGGGGTCGCCTTCCACGGCCGGATGAAGGACGCCACGCTCAAGGACGTGGTCGACTACGACGACGTCGCGGCGCTCCCGAACGCCCAGATCAAGCTGACCATCCCCAGTGACGACCTGCTGGCGCTGGTCGACGGCCGGCTCAACTTCGTCCAGGCCTGGACCGCGGGCCGGATCAAGGTCAGCGCCTCCTTCGGCGACCTGCTGAAGCTCAGGAAGATCTTCTAACCCGCTCAGCTCTCGAGCAGCGCGCGAAGATCGTCCGCGACGTACGTGGGCTTGTGCGCCCCCTCGGCCGCGTCGGCCTCGGCGCGCGTGGTCACTCCCGTCAGCACCAGCAGCGAATCCACCCCGGCCCGGTTCGCCCCCTCGATGTCGGTGTCCAGCCGGTCCCCGACCACCAGCGGGCGCTGGGCGTTCGTGCGCAGCATCGTCTCCCGGTGCAGCGCGGTCTCCGGCTTCCCGGCGATCCGCGGCCAGCCCCCGGAGGCCTTGGACACGGCCGTGACCAGCGCCCCGTTGCCCGGCGCGATCCCGCGCGCGGTCGGCATGGTCAGGTCGGTGTTCGCCGCGAACCACGGCACCCCGCGCTCCACCGCGTACGCGATCTCGGCGAGGTGCTCCCACGAGGTGTCCGGCCGATACCCCTGCACGGCCGCCGCCGGATTCTCATCGGCCGAGTCGACGGGTACCAGTCCGCGCTCCACCAGAGCCACCCGCAGCCCCTCGCCCCCCACCATGAGCACCTTGGACCCCGCCGGCACCTCCTCGGCGATCATCCGGGCAACCGCCTGGGCGGCCGTCACGACGTCCTCCGGCGTCGCGGGCAGCCCGAGCCGCACCAGATGCTCCGCGACCGCCTGAGGGGTCCGTGAGGCGTTGTTGGTGACATATGTGAGCCGCATCCCCAGCGAAGCCGCGGCCGACAGCGCCTCCACGGCATGCGGCACGGCGTCGGCGCCCCGGTAGACGACCCCGTCGAGGTCGAGCAGAGCGGTGTCATAGCGGCGGGCAAGCGGCAGATGCGCGGCGTCGGTCACGAGGTTGATCCTATAAGCCGAGCGGAACGCGCAAGCGCCCCCGCCCCTGTCCCCACCCACAGCGCCAGGCCGCCGCGCTCCCGCACTCCCCCACCGCCGCCTTACCGCACTGACATCCGGCTGCCGCACCAATCCCGACAACCGAGCCGACGCCCCTCCGAGCGGCCGCCCCGCCGCCAGACAGCCGTACTGCCGTCCGATCGCCGCCCAGCCGTCCAACGCCCGCAGCGGCACCGAGCCCGCTCACCTCCCCCGCGGGGGCGGCGGGCCTGTTATCTTGGCGTCCGTCGTCCCGCCGCGCGACTTCTTGGCTTCCTGCCGCCGGTGCGCCGCCGAGGTCTGCGCCCGCGCCGTAGCCCGGGCGCCGCGCAGGGCGAGCGTGTAGTAGTTCACGTCCGGACGCATCGCGGCGGCCACGGCCAAGTGCTCCACCGCGAGCTCGAACTGCCCGAGCTTCGCCGCCGACAGACCCCAGCCGAACTGCGCGTAGTCGTCG
>DASTAE010000146.1:0-44313 GCA_035712985.1 Actinospica sp. | reverse complement strand
GGGCCGCTATACGGGTGAGATCGCCTTCTACGCCTACGCGGACAACAAGGCGACGGCGATCAAGGAGCTGGCCGAGTCCGAGGGCTACGACCTCGGCGAGAGCTACGCGTACAGCGACTCGGCGACCGACCTGCCGATGCTGGAGGCGGTCGGCCACCCCTACGCGGTGAACCCGGACCGGGCGCTGCGCAAGGAGGCCGGGACCCGCGAGTGGCCGGTGCTGGTGTTCACCAACCCGGTGTCGCTGCGGGCGAAGATGGCCAATATCCAGCTGCCGCCGAAGCCCGTCCTCGCGGCGACCGCGGTGGGCGTGGGCACGGCGGCCGCGGCCGGCATCGTCTGGTACGCCCGGCGCAAGAAGTCCAACGACTCCTGATTCCGCCGCGACCGGCCGCTTGAGACAGGCCGGAAAAGGTGACGGCACCTCAAGCTTCGCCTGAGGTGCCGTCGGGAGCGGGAATCCGGGTTAGCAGCGTGCACCGTTTCTTTCGCCTGTTCCAGGCCACCACCCGGTCTCGCTCCGCCCGGGTCTCGGTGGTCCGGCGGCGGGCCCATACGAGGGTCGGTCGCGCGTGGGTTCCCGAATTTCCGTCTGCGGTCCGTGTGGCCGGTCGACTCCTACTCCTTAATCTCGGATATCCCTGGTATCCACTGGAATCGGTCTCGCGGGCCGTACTTCCTTTCTAGGCCCGAACCGGCCGCTTGGAAAGCCGAGCGCCACCCCTATACCGAGATCTTCACCCGAATGGCGGACATAACAGCTTAAAGTCGCAGGTCAGCCGCGTACTAGTGCTTCACAGACCGCGAGCGAGTCCTGCGCGCCCAGAACCAGGGCCTCGCCGCAGTGCGCGATCCAGGCCGCGATCCCGGCCGCGGTGCCCTCCGCGTAGGCCGCCAAGGCAGCGCGGTACGCGTCGATCCCGAGCTCGGCGAGACCCACCTCGGGGGCTGCCAGGGAGTTCGGGTCGAGGCCGCGATCCACCAGCAGCAGCCGGAACACGGCGCGGGCCACCAGTCCGTCGCCCCAGCCGAAGGGGGCCGTGGCCAGCAGCTCCGCGTGCGCGATGGCCGCGACGACCAATGCAGGGGCCTTGCTCGGCGCGGCCAGCACCCCGGTGATCGCGCCGAGCCGCGCGGCGGCCTGCTGCGCGTCGACCGCGTCCGCCGGCGAGGCAGGCTCGGGGACGACGGGCTCTCCGGGCAGCCGCGGACGGCCGATCCGGTCCGCGTCGAAGGAGCCGGCGGCGGCCAGCAGGTGCATCCGGGTCAGCGCCTGGGCGGGCGCCTGACGGAGGATCGGAAGCAGCTCGGACAGCTCGCCGGAGATCCGCAGCGCGCCGCGGACCAGCGCGGCGCCCTCCTCGTCGCCCAGGTCGGTGCGCCGGCGCAGCTCCTCGAGCGGCCAGTCGGCCCCGGCCAGCGCGGCCGAGGCGCGGGCCCCGCGCAGCGCCGACTCGGCCGTCACCTGCGCGCTGCGGCTTCGCAGCACCTTGTGACCGCGCAGCCGGTCCACGGCGGCCCTGGCCCCGTCCACGGCCTCCGCGACCCCGGGGAGCTCGGCGACGGCGGCGAGGGGGTCGGCTTGCACCTGTTGGCTCATGGGCTGATCGTAACCGCGCCCCGGGTGCCGCCGGGCGAACGGGTCGGCGATTCGGCGGACCCCGTCTTCCGCGCGAGGGCGGACTGCCGTACCGTCACAGATGTGGACTCATTGACCACGTCCATCGCCGTCGCCGGAGTCCTGGCCATCCCGGTGGGTGCCGCCATGCGCGCGGCGCGGCGCCACCACGTCTACGGCACCGCCACCGAGCGGGCCGCGTACGAGGCGATGCACACCGTCTCGCTGGCCGCGCCCGCGCTGCGCGAGGGCCTGTCCGCCGACTCGGCGCGCAAGGCCGCCCGGCATCTTCGCCGGCTGCTCGACACCACCGCCGTCGCGATCACCGACGCCAACGAGCTGCTCGCCTGGGAGGGCAGCGGGCACCGGCACGAGATCGACGCCTACACGCACGCGAAAGAGGTCATCGCGACCGGCCGGGTGAAGCTGCTCGACTGGATCGAGTGCGGCAGCGAGGACTGCACGGTGCGCGACGCCGTGATCGCGCCGCTGGTCGTGGAGGGCGAGACCGTCGGCACGCTCGCCGCGTACAACACCGCCGCCTCCGTCGCGCTGACCCGGGCCGTGTGCGAGGTCGCCCGCTGGGTCTCCTCGCAGCTCGAGCTCGCCCAGCTGGACCAGTCGCGGGCCCGCGCCGTGGACGCCGAGATCAGGGCCCTGCGCGCGCAGATCTCCCCGCACTTCATCTACAACTCGCTCACGGCCATCGCCTCCTTCGTGCGCACCGATCCGGGCCGCGCGCGCGATCTGCTGCTGGAGTTCGCCGACTTCACGCGCTACTCCTTCCGTCGCGGCGGCTCGATGACGACCGTGGCCGAGGAGCTGCGCTGCATCGACTGCTACTTCGAGCTCGAGCAGGCCCGCTTCGGTGACCAGCTGGAACTCGCGGTCCGGGTCGCGCCGGAGATTCTCGCGGTGGAAATCCCCTTCCTCTGCCTGCAGCCGCTCGTGGAGAATGCCGTACGGCACGGGCTGCGCGGGCGCGGCGGGCAGGGTACCGTGACGATCACCGCGGAGTGCCGCGGCGCCGGCGGGATCGACGAGCACTACGCGATCGTCATCCGCGACGACGGCATCGGCATGGACGAGGAGACGATCCGCGCCTCCCTGGACGGGACCGGATCCACCGAGGCGCACGCGCTGTCCAATATCCACGAGCGGCTGCGCGCGGCCTTCGGCCCCGGCTACGGGCTCGAGCTCGGCTCGTCCCCGGAGACCGGGACCAGCGTCACGGTGCGCATTCCGCGGTAGCGCAGGGCGAGGGCGGTAGCGAGCGATCGAGGAGCGGGCGCGGTGACTGAGCAGACCGGACTTTCCGTGCTGGCGGTGGACGACGAGAAACCCGCTCTCGAGGAGCTCGCCTACCTGCTCGGCGCCGACTCCCGGATCGCCAGCATCCGCACCGCGAACGGCGCCGCCGAGGCGCTGCGCGCGCTGTCCGAGCCCGGCCGGATCGACGCCGTCTTCCTGGACATCCGGATGCCCGGGGTCACCGGGCTCGACCTGGCCGGGACGCTCGCCCGGCGCAAGGACAGCCCGCACGTGGTGTTCGTCACCGCGCACGAGGACTTCGCGGTCAACGCCTTCGACCTGCACGCCGTGGACTACGTGCTCAAACCGGTGCGCCAGGACCGGCTGGCCGAGGCCGTGCGCCGGGTCGAGGAGCGGCGCACCGCGCGGGCCAAGGGCAAGAGCGCGCCGGAGGACGAGGTGGTGCCGGTGGAGCTCGCCGGGGTCACCCGCTTCCTGCTGCGCTCCCAGATCCGCTACGTCGAGGCGCACGGGGACTACGCCAGGCTGCACACGGCCAACGGCTCCCACCTGGTGCGCATCTCGCTGGCCACGCTCGAGGAGCGCTGGACGGAGCACGGCTTCGCCCGGATCCACCGCTCCTACCTGGTCGCCCTCGGCCATATCTCGGAGGTCCGCTGGGACGCCGGGCACACGACCGTGACGGTGGGCGGAAAGGTGCTCGCGGTCAGCCGTCGCCACGCCCGCGAGCTGCGCGAACGCCTGGTAAACCTGCCCGGCCAGCGCAGTTGAGGCGGCTTGCCGTTCGGCGCGCTCCGATGACCTCTGGGCGCACAGGTACCAAGGATCATCTGCGGGAACACCGCGAACGGGCACAGCTCGGTCAGAACCCTACAATGGAGAAGGGATCTCGGCCGCATCATGAGCACAGAAAACGCTCCCGTCTCGACCATCGCCGATCCGGCGCCGCTCGGGCTGCTCGGCTTCGGCTTCACCACCCTCATGCTCTCCCTCGTGAACGCGGGTACGTTCAAGGTGGCCGAGGGCGCCGGCCTCGTGCTGTCGCTCGCCATCTTCTACGGAGGCGGCGCGCAAGTGCTCGCCGGCATGTGGGAGTTCCGCCGCGGCAACACGCTCGGCGCCTCGGCCTTCACCTCGTACGGCGCGTTCTGGCTGGTCATCTGGTACTGGTTCAACCACTACGACGCCGCCGGGTCGAGCAACGCCGTCGGCTGGTTCTTCGTCGGCTGGGGGATCGTCACCGCGATCTTCACGCTGGCGGCACTGAAGACCAACCACGCGCTGATCGCGGTGTTCTTCTTCCTGACCATCACCTTCCTGTTCCTCGGCTTCGGCCAGTGGCAGGCCGGCGGAACCTTCAACCCGCTCAACGACCCGGGCCTGACCAAGGTCGGCGGCTGGCTGGGCGTGGTGACCGGGCTGCTGGCCTGGTACACGGCCGCGGCGACCGTCGTGAACACCAGCCACAAGCGCGAGCTGCTGCCGGTGAACCTCAAGCGGTGACCCGGAGGCAGACCGTGATCGACCGCGCCGCGACCCCGTCCTCCGGGGCCGCGGCGCGGCATCATAGGTCTAGACCAAATTTTCGGCGCAGCCCCTTGCAATAGCCCGGGCGGGCTGCTGTGCTTGGGCGCTGGAGGGAGTTTCCAACCCCTCACACCGTGTAGGTGGCGCAACGAAGCCCTGAAGGAGAGTTCGAGCGTGTCCAACGAAGCGCTGTCAAACCTTTTGCACGAGGAGCGACGGTTCGCACCGCCGGCGGAGCTCGCCGCGGCGGCCAACGTGACCGCCGAAGCGTACGCCGCGGCCGAGGCCGACCGGCTGGCCTTCTGGGACGCACAGGCCAACCGCCTGGACTGGGCCGAACCGTGGACGCAGACCCTCGACTGGTCCGACGCACCCTTCGCCAAGTGGTTCGTCGGCGGGAAGCTGAACGTCAGTTACAACTGCGTGGACCGGCACGTGGAGGCCGGGCACGGCGAGCAGGTCGCGATCCACTTCGAGGGCGAGCCCGGCGACTCGCGCGCGATCACCTACGCGGAGCTGCAGCGCGAGGTCTCCAAGGCGGCCAACGCGCTGACCTCGCTGGGCGTGACGGCGGGCGACCGCGTCGCGATCTACATGCCGATGATCCCGGAGACCGTCTTCGCGATGCTGGCCTGCGCCCGGATCGGCGCGCCGCACTCGGTGGTCTTCGCCGCCTTCGCGCCCGACGCGCTGCGCGCCCGGATCGACGACGCCGAGGCGAAGGTGCTGATCACCGCGGACGGCTACAACCGCCGCGGCACGGTCGCCAGCCTCAAGCCGAACGCCGACGCGGGCGTCGAGGGCGCGGCCTCGATCGAGAAGGTCGTCGTGGTCCGGCGCACCGGCCACGAGGTGCCGTGGAACGCCGAGCGCGACGTCTGGTGGCACGAGCTGGTGGACGCGCAGTCCGACCAGCACACGCCGCAGGCCTTCGACGCCGAGCACCCGCTGTTCATCCTCTACACCTCGGGCACGACCGGTAAGCCCAAGGGCATCCTGCACACCACCGGCGGCTATCTGACGCAGGCCTCCTACACGCACAACGCGGTCTTCGACCTGAAGCCGGACACCGACGTGTACTGGTGCACCGCGGACGTCGGCTGGGTCACCGGCCACTCCTACATCGTCTACGGACCGCTCTCCAACCGGGTGACCCAGGTCCTCTACGAAGGCACCCCGGACACCCCGCACCAGGGCCGGTTCTGGGAGAACGTGCAGAAGTACAAGGTCTCCCTGCTCTACACCGCGCCGACGGCGATCCGCACCTTCATGAAGTGGGGCGAGGCGATCCCGGCGAAGTTCGACCTGAGCTCGCTGCGGGTGCTCGGCTCGGTGGGCGAGCCGATCAACCCGGAGGCCTGGATCTGGTACCGGGAGAACATCGGCGGCGGCCGCTGCCCGATCGTGGACACCTGGTGGCAGACCGAGACCGGCGCGATCATGATCTCCCCGCTGCCCGGCGTGACCTCGACGAAGCCCGGTTCGGCGATGAACCCGCTGCCCGGTATCTCGGCGAACGTCGTCGAGAAGGACGGGACCGTGGTGCCGAACGGCGGCGGCGGCTTCCTGGTGCTGGACAAGCCGTGGCCCTCGATGCTGCGCGGCATCTGGGGCGACCCGCAGCGCTACCGGGACACCTACTGGTCCCGCTTCGCCGAGCAGGGCTACTACTTCGCGGGCGACGGCGCGAAGAAGGACGAGGACGGCGACCTCTGGCTGCTCGGCCGGGTCGACGACATCATGCTGGTGTCCGGCCACAACATCTCCACCACCGAGGTCGAGTCCGCGCTGGTCTCGCACCCGAAGGTGGCCGAGGCCGCGGTCGTCGGCGCGAAGGACGAGGTCACCGGCCAGCGGATCGTGGCGTTCGTGATCCTGCGCGGCGGCCACGCCGAGGACGAGGGCCTGGACGACGAGCTCAAGGCGCACGTGTCCAAGGCGCTCGGCCCGATCGCCAAGCCGAAGCAGATCCAGTTCGTGGCCGAACTGCCCAAGACCCGCTCCGGCAAGATCATGCGGCGCCTGCTCAAGGACGTCGCCGAGGACCGCGCGATCGGCGACACCACGACGCTCGCCGACTCGACGGTGATGGACCTGATCTCCGCCAAGCTGCCGCACGCCGGCGACGAGTAACCCGTCCCGCTCTGCCGACGGCCCGCCACTCCCGAAGTGGCGGGCCGTCGCGCGTGGCTCAGAAGCCGATCGTGAGCCAGGGCTGCAGGTCGCAGGCGAAGGCGCGGGAGACGGCGCGCACGGCCCCGATCGTGTGCTCGGCGACCTGGTCCGCGGCGGCCAGGGCGCGCAGCGTGAGGCCGCCGAGGTAGATGGAGGCGAGTTCGCGCACGTCGACGGTCAGGTCGGCCGCGGAGTCCGTGCGCGTGCAGGTGGCGCCCTTCTCGTCGCCGAGCAGCCGCCAGCGGCCCGCGTTCCAGGGGCAGAACGCGTCGGTGACCTCGAGGACGACGTCGATCGGGGTGGCGTAGGTGCGGGCGGCGAGGGCGCGATCGACGTCGACGAGGCGCAGGTAGAGGCCGTCGCGGATGGCCGGGTCCGCGTATCGGGAGGATTCGAGCATCGCGAACAGCGGGTCGTCGAGCGGCCGATACGCGGCGTGGGTCGCGGTCGTCTGGTCGACGTTGAGCAGCAGCTGCCAGAGCGCGGCGTATGCGGCGACATCGTCGGCGAACACGTCTTGGACGTCCACCTGGCTCTGCCGGCCGCCGGACCTGGTGCGGTACGTCGCATAGCCGACCGGCGAACCCGCGCGTTCGGCGACCACGAGGCGCAGGCTCGATCGTCCTGCGCGGATCCGGTCGAGGTCGGCGGCGTCGAACTCGAAGAGCGAGCGGGGCCGCTCGTGGATCCCGGGCCGGGTCAGCAGTTGACGGGCGTAGATCTCGCGGCAGAGCTCGATCGACTGCTTCGGGTCCGCCAGGCGCAGCGTGACGTCCCCGGTGCCCGCGGGCAGGCGCAGCGCGTTGTGCTCGCGCGGGACGGTGATCTCGGCGTAGGGCGTCGGACGGCCGTAGCCGAAGCGGCCGTAGATCGCCGGGTGGCTGGCCGTCAGCCCGGCGACCGGTTCGGCCCCGCGCTCGTGCAGGTCGTGCAGCTGATGGCGCATCATCTTCGACAGGCCGCCCCGGCGACGGTGCGTCGGCAGCATGCTGACCCAGCTGACGCCGGCCATCGGGACCTGCCGCGCCTCGGGGACCGTGAGCCGCATCGTGAAGATCGAGGCTCCGCCGACCTGCGTGTCCCCGTCGAAGACCCCGATGCTGCGCTCCACCTCCAGGAAGCGCAGGTGCCAGGCGTTCAGCTCCTCGCCGTAGGGCGCCTCGAGGAACGCGATGTTGTCCAGCTCGAACAGGCGGGACATGTCGGAAACGGCGAGCGGGCGCACGGTGAGTTCACAGGCTGGCATGGGTCCTGCCTAACACCCGCCCGGCCCGCGCGCCACCGCTTTTCCGAGCCATGTCGCTACATCGATTTGTCGACAAAGCGATTTAGAGACCCTGTCGCGTGAGGCGCTACCCGAGCGGCCTAATCCGGGCATGCCGCGGCCTTTCGGCGGGTACTCGCGGCGGCGAGCGCCCCAGCCTTCGCCCCAGATCCCGTCGGGAGGAACCCCATGTCGATCGAGACCGAGCACAAGCTGAGCGGGCTCGTGGCCAGCGCGGCCCAGGACGTCTCCGCGCTCGTGCGCGGCGAGATCGCGCTCGCCAAGGCCGAGGTGCGGCAGGACGTGAAGCAGGCGGCGACCGGCGGCGGCCTGTTCGGCGCGGCGGCGGTGCTCGGCGTGTTCGCGCTCATCATGCTCTGCTTCGCGGCGGCCTACGGGCTGCACGCCACCGGTCTCGGCCTGGCCTGGTGCTGGCTGATCGTGGCCGGGGCCTTCCTGCTGCTGGCCGGGCTCTGCGCCCTCATCGGCCTGACCAGGTTCAAGAGGATCAACGGAGCCGAGGCGACGAAGCGGTCCACCAACCGAACGCTGCGCGTACTGCGCCGGGTGGACGGGTGACGATCGAGTCTGCTGCACGGTCCGGAGACCGGAATGTGCGATGCTGACGAGCATGGCATCAGATCTGAGCCCGGTGTACGCGGACGGGCCGTGGACACACCGGGACGTCTCCGCGAACGGCGCGCGCTTCCACGTCGCCGAGCTCGGAGACGGGCCCCTGGCGCTGTTCCTGCACGGATTCCCGCAGTTCTGGTGGACCTGGCGGGAGCAGTTGACGGCCTTCGCGGAGGCGGGCTACCGCGCCGTGGCGATGGACCTGCGCGGCATGGGGGGCAGCGACAAGCCGCCGCGCGGCTACGATCCGCTGACCGCGACCATGGACGTGACCGGCGTGATCCGGGCGCTCGGCGAGTCCAACGCGGTGCTGGTCGGCCACGACCTGGGCGCCGGTCTGGCCTGGACCGCGGCCACGATGCGGCCTAAGGCCGTGCGCCGGCTGGTGATCGTCGGGGCCGCGCACCCGCGCCGCTTCCGCACCGCGTTGCTGACCAGCCCCTCGCAGATCGCGGCGAGCAGGCACATCTTCGCGGCGCAGCGCCCGATCCAGGCCGAGCACGGGCTGACCAAGGACGACGGGGCGGCCGCCGCCCGGCTGCTGGAGTCCTGGAGCGGCCCCGGCTGGCCGGAGGCCGACGTGGCCCGGCGCTACCGGGACGCGATCCAGATCCCCGGCGTCGCGCACAGCGCGATGGAGTACTTCCGCTGGCAGGTCCGCTCGCTGGCGCGTCCGGACGGGCTGCGCTACCACCAGCGCATGCGGACGCTGACGGAGGTGCCGACGCTGCACCTGCACGGTGCGCTGGACAAGGTCGTGCTGGACTCGACCGCGCGCGGTTCGGGCGGCTACGTGAACGCGCCCTACCGCTGGCGGCTGCTGGAGGGCCTCGGGCACTTCCCGCACGAGGAGGCGCCGAAGCTGTTCACCAACGAGGTGCTCGGCTGGCTGCGGGACGAGGAGCCGGACCGCTAGCCCGCGCTTCGCGCCTCAGTGCGGGTGCTTGACGGCCATGAAGACCAGTACGAAGGCGCCGACCGCCATCACCGGGGTGAGGAACGCGGTCTCGAACTTGTTGCCGGTGCGCCGGATGATCGGGATCTCGAAGCGGGTCGGCACCGGCCAGAAGAGCGGGCAGCCCTCCTTGGTCAGGCAGTCGCCGGTCAGGTGGATCAGCGCGCCGAGGCCCACCGAGACGGGCAGCCACACCGGGTTCGCGGGCAGGAACTCGTAGGACGCGGCGGTGCCCGCGGCCGAGACCATGACCACGACGCCCCAGGACCCGATCCCCTTGCCGGACGGGCACAGGTGCAGCGCGCGCACGGCCAGCGAGAACAGGATGTACATCATGGCGAGGACGAACCAGCGCCCCCAGTAGTGCGCGCCGGCCCAGGTGCCCACGGTGACCAGGGCGACGAAGAAGAACGAGTGCGTCGCGTGCCGGTGCCCGCCGGAGACCTTCTCGACGAGGCGGCAGAACTGGTGCGAGATCGGCCCGAGGAAGTGCGCGATCGTGCCGTCCGGGTGGTCCAGGTCCGGCAGCAGCGCGGCGCCTGCGGTGGTGAAGGTCCCGAGCACTATGTCCGCGACGGTCAGGTGCTGGTGGCTCAGCGCGGTGGTCCACCAGGTGACCGGAGCGGCGGCCGCCGCCGCGCCCCACGCCAGGGCACCGCTGGTCGAATGCGAGTGGCCGAGCACCCGGCGTCCCCTCCGAATATGCGAATTGACTGTTGATCAGCCAAAAAGCTACACGGCGCAGCCCTCGGTGTCGACCGCCGTTGTGAGGTCAGCCCCCTGCTGCGCGTCCTGGGCGACCTGACTGGCCGTCAGCGCGTATCCCGTCGTCGAGTCCTGCAGCGACTTCGCGAATACGACCCCGTACACCTCGCCGCTCGGGCTGAGCAGCGGACCGCCGGAATTGCCCTGCAGCACGGTCGAATAGAGCGAGAAGATGTCGCGGGTGACGGTGTTCTGGTCGTAGATGTCCTGGCCCTGCGCGTCCATCTCCTGCCGGATGCGCGCGGCCACGGCGCTGAACGGGCCGTCCTCCGGGAAGCCCGCGACGACCGCGTCGTCCTCGGCCTTGCCGCTGGTGTCGAACTTCAGCGGGGTGGCGTCGAGGCCGGGGACGTAGAGCACGGAGATGTCCGTCTCGGGGTCGTAGAGCACGACCCGCGCGCGGTGCAGCTGGCCGACTCCGCCGATCTGCACGGTCGGGCCGCTGACGCCGCCGACCACGTGCGCGTTGGTCATCACGTGGTCCGGGCTGAAGACGAAGCCGGAGCCCTCGATCTGCTTGCCGCAACTCGGCGCGTCGCCCACGATCTTCACGATCGAGGACTCGGCCGACCTGACCCCCGCCTGGCCGAGCACCGCGGCGTCCGGGGCGGGCACGTTCGCGATCGTCTCCTGCGTGAACGGGCCGAAGACCTGCGGGAAGCCGCTGCGGCCGAGCACCGAGGAGAAGGAGCGGAACCAGGACGACGAGTCCTTCGGCAGCACCTTCTGGATCCCGGCCAGTATGCGCGAGGACTGCACCTGCTGGACGACCAGCGGCATCGAGGAGCTGGAGAGCGCGAGCCCGAGGAACCAGACGACCAGCAGCACCGAGACGACCGAGACCACGGCGCCGGCGCCCTGGTCCACGGCCTGCACCGGCCGCCAGGTCAGCTCGCGGCGCACCCGGCCGCCGACCGTGGTCGCGATGACCTGGCCGATCACGGCGAGGGCCAGCACCGCGCAGAGCGAGATGGTGGAGATCACCAGCGAGGACTGGAAGTGGCTCATCACCTGCGGCACCAGCCAGACGCCGACCAGCAGGCCGCCGACGAAGCCCACGAAGGACATCACGCCGACCACGAAGCCCTGCCGGTAACCGGAGACGGCGAAACCGATGCAGATCAGGATGATGATCAGATCAAGCAGATCCACGGGTCCTCCGGAACTCGCGCACGTCGAGCGGATAGTCGATCACCTCGGCCGGCTCCCAGGGCCGCTCCCAGCCGCCGAGCCGCAGCACCGCGTCGAGCACGCCCGCGGTGAAGCCCCAGACCAGCAACTCGTCCACGACGAACGCCGGGCCCCGGTAGCCGGAGGGATGCCGCAGCCGGTAGCGGTTGGCCGGGTCGACCAGCGCGGAGACCGCGACGCGGTGCACCGCGGCCACCTCCTCCGGGCTGGTCACGGCTGCGTCGCTCGGGGTGTGCCACCAGGCCAGCACCGGGGTGACCAGGAAGTCGCTGGGCGGCAGGTAGAGCTCGGGCAGTTCGCCGAACACCCGCACTCCGGCCGGGTCGACCCCGGCCTCCTCGTCGGCCTCGCGCAGCGCGGCCCGGATCGGGCCCTCGTCCTCGGAGCCGTCGGCGAGGGGGTCGATCCGTCCGCCGGGGAAGGCCGCCTGGCCCGCGTGCGAGCGCAGCGTGGCGGAGCGCTCGGTGATCAGCACGTCCGGGCCGTGCGGCAGCGAGTCGGCGAACAGGATGAGCACGGCCGAGGGCTTGGCCTCGCCGCCGAGCGAGGAGGGGCGGCGCAGCGGCGGGCGGCCGAGGAAATGGTCGCCGGGGCCGAACTCGGCGACCGCGTCGGCCAGCGGGACCAGCCAGCCGGGCAGGTCGCTGAAGTCGGTGTCGATGACGGGGCTGGGATCGAAGGCCCCGGCGAAGTCGCCGCTGAAGGGATCGGGTCCGTCGTCGGTCACGAGGGCACCGCCTCGGCCTTCGCCCGGCGCTGCGCCGCGACCTGCGCCTTCTCGGCGGCCTGCCGGCTGCGGACCTGGGCCAGGGCGGCGGCCTCGCGGGCCGAGGCGGGCTTGAGCAGCGCCTCCGCCTTGGCGGGGTCCATCTCCCCGGTGCCGAACGAGGGGCAGAGCGCGGCCAGCGGGCAGGCGCCGCAGGCGGGCCTGCGGGAGTGGCAGATCCGGCGGCCGTGGAAGATCAGCCGGTGCGAGAGCATCGTCCAGTCGGACTTCGGGAACAGCTCGCCGATCGCGAACTCGACCTTGACCGGGTCCTCGAGCTCGGTCCAGCCGAAGCGGCGGACCAGGCGTCCGAAATGCGTGTCCACGGTCAGCCCCGGCACGTCGAAGGCGTTCCCGAGCACGACGTTGGCGGTCTTGCGGCCGACGCCGGGCAGCGTGACCAGGTCCTCGAGCCTGCCGGGCACCTCGCCGCCGAAGCGGTCGCACAGCTCGCGGCCCAGGCCCAGGATCGAGGTGGCCTTGTTCCGGTAGAACCCGGTCGGCCGAATCAGCTCCTCGAGTTCGACACGCTCGGCCGACGCGTAGTCCTCGGCGGTCTTGTAGCGCGCGAACAGGGCGGGAGTGACCTGGTTGACCCGCACGTCGGTGCACTGCGCGGAGAGGATCACCGCGACGATGAGCTGCAGCGGATCGGCGAAGTCAAGCTCGCAGTGCGCGTCCGGGTACAGCTCGCCGAGCAACCGGTTGATCTTTCGGGCGCGACGCACCAGGGCCACGCGGGACTCCATCCTGCCGTCCCGATTCCGCACCGCCACGTTCCGCCTCGCCGACCCTTCCCGCCCGAACTCTTCCGGCCCCGCACCGCCCTAACGCTTCGGGCTAGCCTACGGTTCCGATCCGTTCGGCGGCACCCGACTGTCCGAATAACGGTGCGCGCACTCATTTGGCACGCTGTTCACGCTGCTGTTTCGCATCGTTTCGGTCTAGCAGATCAACCGACTAGGTGTTAGACGGTGTCGTAGGCCACACTGGTGGGAGCAACGACATAACACATTGGAAGCCGACGTCGAGTGTCTTCCGCACCGGCGATCGGCGACCTTGAGTGTCCGAAAGGACTGTTGGAGGGTTCGCCCGTGGACGACGTGCTTCGCCGGAGCCCGCTGTTCGCCGCGCTCGACGAGGAGGCCTCGGCCTCCCTGCTCAAGTCGATGACCGAGATCGTGCTGACGCGCGGGGACGCGCTGTTCCACGAGGGCGACCCGGGCGACCAGCTCTACGTGGTGGTCGAGGGCAAGATCAAGCTCGGCCGCACCTCGGGTGACGGCCGGGAGAACCTCACCGCGGTGATGGGCCCCGGCGAGATGTTCGGCGAGCTCTCGCTCTTCGACCCCGGACCGCGCACCTCCACGGCCACCGCGCTGACCGGCACCAAGCTGCTCGCGCTCGGCCACGCCGAGCTGCAGCCCTGGCTCTCCGCCCGCCCCGAGGTGGCCCGCGCGCTGCTCAAGGCGATGGCCCGCCGACTGCGCCGGACCAACGAGACGCTGGCCGACCTGGTCTTCTCCGACGTGCCCGGCCGCGTGGCCAAGGCGCTGCTCGACCTGTCCACCCGCTTCGGCCAGCCGGCCGGCGAGGACCAGGAGGGCATCAAGGTCTCGCACGACCTGACCCAGGAGGAGCTGGCCCAGCTGGTCGGCGCCTCGCGCGAGACGGTGAACAAGGCGCTGGCCGACTTCGCCCAGCGCGGCTGGATCAAGCTCGAGGCGAGGGCCGTCGTCCTGCTCGACACGGTCCGCCTGGCGCGCCGCGCCCGCTAGCCCGCATTTCCATGCGCGACTTCGCATAATGTTCCACGTGGAACCTCAGCTGAATCGGGCCGGATCCAGATAGTGCAACTGCGCCCGCACCGAGAGTTCGGCCGCGGGCCACACCGCCGGGTCCACCTCCGCGTACACCCGGCGCACGACCTCGGCCGCCGAGCCGTCCCCCGCCGCCAATGCCGCCTCGACCTGCGCGAGGCGCTCCTTGCGATGCGCGATGTAGAACTCCAGCACGCCGAGCGCGTCCTCGACCACGGGGCCATGGCCGGGCAGCACCAGGTCGAAGTCCTGCCGGGCCGCGCCGTCGCGCAGCAGGCCGAGTGAGTCCAGATAGTCCTTGAGCGTGCCGTCCGGGTGCGCGACCAGCGTCGTACCCCGGCCGAGCACGGTGTCGCCGGTCAGCATCGCGCGGTCCGCGGCCAGCAGGAACGAGAGGCTGTCGCCGGAGTGGCCCGGCGTGCCGATGACCCGCAGTTCCAGGCCGCCGACGTCCACCACGTCGCCGTCAGCCAGGCCCTCGTCGCCGAGGCGGTGCCTGGGGTCGAGCGCGCGGACCGGGGCTCCGGTCAGCTCGGCGAACCGGGCCGCGGACTCGGAGTGGTCGGCGTGGCCGTGGGTCAGCAGGATCTGCGCGACGCGCGCCCCCTGCTGCTCGACGGCCGCGAGGATCGCCGCCAGGTGCCCCTCGTGCAGCGGCCCCGGATCCACCACCACGGCGGCGGTGGATCCAGGCTCGCGCAGCACCCACGTGTTCGTGCCCTCCAGCGTGTAGGGCGAGGGGTTGGGCGCGAGGACCAGCGTGGAACGCCGCGTCGTCATTACTCGACTTCGACGGTGATCTCGACCTCGACCGGCGCGTCCAGCGGCAGCACCGCGACGCCGACCGCCGAGCGGACGTGCACGCCGGCGTCGCCGAAGACGGTGCCGAGCAGCTCGCTGGCGCCGTTCGCCACGCCCGGCTGGCCGGTGAAGGACGGGTCGGAGGAGACGAAGGCCAGCACCTTGACCACGCGCCGCACCTTGGCCAGGTCGCCGAGCTCGGCCTTGACCGCGGCGAGCGCGTTGAGCGCGCACAGCCCGGCGAGCTCCTTGGCCCGCTCCGGCGAGACCTCGGCGCCGACCTTGCCGGTGGCCGGCAGCGCGCCGTCCACGAAGGGCAACTGGCCCGAGGTGTAGACGAAGGCGCCGTTGCGCAGCGCCGGGACGTACGCCCCGGCCGGCTTGGCCACCTCGGGCAGCTTCAGCCCGAGCTCGGCCAGCCGCTCCTCGGGGTGCGCCATCACGCCACCTCGCGCTTCATGTAGGCCACCAGGTTCTCCGGGTTGGGGCCCGGCACGACCTGCACCAGCTCCCAGCCGTCCTGGCCCCAGTTGTCCAGGATCTGCTTGGTGGCGTGCACCAGCAGCGGGACCGTCGCGTATTCGAACTTCTTCGCCATGCCGCCTACCGTAACGCCTCGCGACGCCGCGTCGCCCCTCGCACTGCCCCACGGGTTACGCTCGTTCGGTGACTACCGCAGACTCAGCAGCCGCCAAGGACTGGCCGGGAGTCCGCCTGCACGTGGTGACGGGCAAGGGCGGCACCGGGAAGACGACGGTGGCGGGCTCGCTCGCGCTGGCCCTGGCCGCCCGCGGGGCCTCCCGGCGCCGGGCCACCGGGCCCGCGCGCACCCCGCGGGTGCTGCTGGTCGAGGTCGAGGGGCGGCAGGGCCTGGCGCAGCTGTTCGACGCGCCGCAGCTGCCCTACGAGGAGCGGCGGGTCGCGACCGTGCCGGGCGGCGGCGAGGTCTGGGCGCTGGCCATAGACCCGGAGCAGGCGCTGCTCGAGTACCTGGACATGTTCTACAAGCTGGGCGCGGCGGCCAAGGCGCTCAAGCGCTTCGGCGCCATCGACTTCGCCACGACGGTCGCCCCCGGCATCCGCGACGTGCTGCTGACCGGCAAGACCTGCGAGGCGGTGCGCCGCCGCGCGCACGAGGAGGGACGCACCTTCCACTACGACGCCGTGGTGATGGACGCGCCGCCCACCGGCCGGATCATCCGCTTCCTGAACGTCAACTCGGAGGTCTCCGGGCTGGCCAGGATGGGGCCGATCCACAACCAGGCGGACGCGGTGATGCGGGTGCTCACCAGCGCGCAGACGGCCGTGCACTTCGTGACGCTGCTGGAGGAGATGCCGGTGCAGGAGACGCTGGACGGGATCGAGGAGCTGCGCTCGGCCGGGCTGCCGGTCGGCGGCATCATGGTCAACCAGGCGCGCGACGTGGTGCTGACGGACGCCCAGCTCAAGCGCGCCGCCGGCGAGGGCGTGGACCGCGCGGAGCTGAAGGCGGGCCTGGCCGAGGTGGGCCTGGACCGCCCGAAGGTGGTGGACGCGCTCTCCGCGCTGGCCACCGAGCACGCGCGGCGGGTGCTGCTGGAGCAGGAGCAGCGCGAGGCGCTGAGCGACTGCGAGGCGCCGCTCTACGAACTGCCGCTGCTGAACGACGGCGTGGACCGGGTGGGCCTGGACCGGCTCGCGGCCGCGCTGCGCGACCAGGGGGCAGCGTGAACCCCGTATCCCCGGATCTGGACCTCGACGCGCTGCTCGACGACCGGGACACCCGGATCATCGTGTGCTGCGGCTCCGGCGGCGTCGGCAAGACCACCACGGCCGCGGCCTTCGCGCTGCGCGCCGCCGAGCGCGGCCGGGACGTGGTGGTGCTCACCATCGACCCGGCGCGGCGGCTCGCGCAGTCGCTGGGGCTCACCGAGCTGGACAACACCCCGCGGCCGGTCGAAGGGATCGACACGTCGGCCGGCGGACGGCTGCACGCGATGATGCTCGACATGAAGCGCACGTTCGACGACATCGTGCTCGAACACGCCGACAAGGGCCGCGCCGAGCAGATCCTGTCGAACCCCTTCTACCAGTCCCTCTCCGCGAGCTTCGCCGGCACGCAGGAGTACATGGCCATGGAGAAGCTGGGCCAGCTGCACGCGCGCGGCGAGTGGGATCTGATCATCGTGGACACCCCGCCGAGCCGCTCGGCGCTGGACTTCCTGGACGCGCCGAACCGGCTCGGGTCCTTCCTGGACGGGAAGTTCATCAAGGTCCTCACCGCCCCGGCCAAGGTCGGCGGATTCGGCGCCTTCAAGCTGCTGACCAGCGGATTCAGCCTGGTGACCGGCGCTCTGGGCAAGCTGCTCGGCTCGGGACTGCTCGCGGACGTGCAGTCCTTCGTGAACGCCTTGGACACCATGTTCGGGGGCTTCAGGGAACGGGCCGAGGCCACGTACCGGCTGCTCCAGGCGAAGGGCACCTCCTTCGTCGTGGTCGCGGTGCCCGAGCAGGACGCGCTGCGCGAGGCGTCCTTCTTCGCGCGCCGGCTGGCCGAGGAGAAGATGCCGCTGGCCGGCCTGGTGCTGAACCGGGTGCATCCGCGGCTGGCGGACCTGACGGCGGAGCGCTCGCTGGCCGCGGCGGAGCAGTTGGACGTGGCGCATCCGACCTCGGCCCAGTCCTTGGCCGGGGGTCTGCTGCGCCTGCACGCGGAGCGGGTCGAGCTGAACCGGCGGGAGGCGCGTTACGCCGAGCGCTTCGCCGCCAGCCATCCCGGGATCGGGATGCTCAGACTGCCCGCGCAGGCCGAGGACGTGCACGACCTCGAGGGCCTGCGCGCGGTCACGGAGGCGGCTCAGCAGACGGTCTGAACTCTCCGACGTTATGTCGTTGTCGTGTGGGCGGTTTTTTCGTGGTGGGTGTGTACTGCGTGCACTGCGGTGGATCCGGGCGCGGCGGGCTCGCGGTACCCGCCCGCGCTCGCGGCCGTGCCGGGCCTAGACGCTGAGCCCGACGACGATCGCTTCCTGCTCCTCGAAGGCGACCTCCACCGCCACCGTCCCCCGCTCCTGCGGAAGGTCGGTCACGGGCTCGGGCACCAGGAGCACGGCGCCGTTGCGCTCGAGATAGGCATCGCGGGCCTCCTCGAGCACCTGCCGCCAGGAGCGCACGTCGGGCCGCTTTCGCAGCAGCGCGCGCCGCTCGCGTTCGGTCATCCCGCCCCACACTCCGTACTCGACCCGGTTGTCCAGGGCGTCGGCCAGGCACTCCGTGCGCACCGGACAGGTCGCGCACACGACCTTCGCCCGATTCTGCGCCGCACCCTGCACGAACAGTTCGTCCGGGTCCATCCCCCGACACCCCGCAGCTATGGTCCAATCCTCAACCCACGCCATTTCCGGTGCAGTCCTCTCCGCACTCGAGGCTCCCCACCGCGACCCTCACCCGCGTGACCGCCCCCGCGAGATGAAGACACGGCATCCGCACTAGCCGCACACGCCGTTCTCCTTGCCGACCCTCCGCCCTGACGGAGAGTCACGTACAGTGCGGCAATCGCGACGGTGTGTCGCGCTGCCGCTGCCCGGTACCGAGGGCCGGGGTCTTCCGGTTTCCCTCAGTAAGCACGACAGTACGGAAAGCCTTCAATCGGCGACAGTCCCCAGACTGGTCAATCTCTGATGGCCCGTCCGGACTATTTCCCCTGTCGCAAGTGGGTCACAGTGGGCCTCAGGGCCCTCCGCGACTGCCACGGATGCGCTAGGGAAAAGTACTCTGGGCCCCATGGCCAAGTCAGAAGGCGATTATTCCGGTTTGGGCGGTATAGGCCGTCTTGCCGCACATCTCGGCACCTTCGTCGTCATCAGCGCGATAGCCGGGCTGCTGCTCGCGGGCCTGGTGCTGCCGGTGTCGGCGTCGGCGGGGCTCGCGGCGAAATCCGCCTCGGACCACTTCGAGGATCTGCCCGTCGACTTCCAGACCCCGACCCTCCCGCAGCGCAGCAGCATCCTGGGCGCGGACGGCTCGGTCATCGCGACCACCTGGGACGACAACCTGCACGGCAACCGCGTCGTCGTCCCGTGGAGCCAGATCGCCTCGACGATGCCGGAGGCCATCGTCTCGATCGAGGACCAGCGCTTCTACCAGCACGGCGGAATCGACCTCAAGGGCACGCTGCGCGCCCTGGTCAACGACTCCTCCGGCGGCTCGCTGCAGGGCGGCTCCTCGATAGCCCAGCAGTACGTGAAGAACGTGCTCGAGGTCGAGGCCGGCGACAACGTGCAGGCCCAGCAGGCCGCCATCGCGGACACCGTCTCGCGCAAGATAACCGAGCTGAAGTACGCGATCGCCGTCGAGCAGCAGATGTCCAAGCAGGAACTGCTCGACCGCTACCTGAACATCGTGTACTTCGGCAACGACGCCTACGGCGTGGAGGCCGCGGCCGAGCGCTACTTCTCGACCACCTCGGCGAAGCTGACCGTTCCGCAGGCCGCGATGCTGGCCGCGATCGTGAACAGCCCCACCATGTACGACCCCTTCGAGCACCCGAAGGAAGCCCTCACCCGGCGCAACATCGTGATCGCCGACATGGCCCTGCCGACCCTGCACTACATCACCCCGCAGCAGGCCGCCGCGTACGAGAAGACGCCGCTCGACCTGAAGCCGACCGTGCCGCAGGACGGCTGCATCACCGCCAAGGGCTCCGCGTCCTTCTTCTGCAACTACGTCTACGAGACGTTCATGCAGAGCGGCGCCTACGGGACCACCTCGGCCGAGCGCAAGGCCATGTGGAACGAGGGCGGCCTGACCATCACGACGACGATGGTGCCGAAGAACGAGACCACGGCGGACTCCGCGATCAGCAAGAAGGTCTACGCGACCGACAAGGTCGGCTCGGCGCTCGTCGAGGTCACCCCGGGCACCGGCGCGATCGTCGCGATGGCCCAGTCGAAGAAGATGGGCTCGGGCAGCGGCCAGACGTACATCAACCTCTCGGCCGACCTGTCGCACAACGGGACCTCAGGCTTCCAGGCCGGCTCCTCGTTCAAGATCTTCGTCGGCCTCGCCGCGCTGGAGCAGGGCATCAGCCCGAGCATGCAGATCGACGCGGTGCACCAGATCGACGACACGAGCGTGAACTTCGCGGCCTGCCCCAACGGCTCGAACACGACGGTGCCCTGGCAGGAGGGCTCACAGGCGTACAAGCCGTCCAACGACGACAACACCAACGGCCCGGTGGACATGATCTACGGCTTCGCGAAGTCGGTGAACACCTACTTCCTGCGGCTGGAGGAGAAGACGGGCCTGTGCCAGCCGGCCACGATCGCCGCATCCATGGGCGTGACCCAGGACAACGACTCCGGCACCGGCAAGTCGCTGCTGCAGATCCCGTCCTTCACCCTCGGCACGAACGTCATCACCCCGGTCGCCATGGCCGAGGCCTACGCGACGCTGGCCTCGGGCGGCACGTACTGCAAGCCGTACGTCATCACCGGCGTGACCGACACCTCCGGCAAGCAGTACCCGGCGCAGACCAAGCAGTGCGCGCAGGTGCTCGACACGAACACGGTGAACGAGCTGACGTACATGCTGCAGGGCGTCGTCCAGTGGGGCACCGCGGCGGGCGCCGTGAGCCTGGACGGCCGTGAGGTCGCCGGCAAGACCGGAACGACCGACGGCGGCGTCGCGACCTGGTTCGACGGCTACACCCCGCAGCTCGCCACGGCCGTGTGGACCGGCTCGATCGACTCGGCCAAGCCGATGACGCCCACCTCGATCGGCGGGACGTACTTCTCCGGCCAGGTGTACGGCGCCTCGATCTCCGCGCCCATCTTCAACGACGCCATGCTCGGCGCGCTCTCCGGCGTCCCCGCGGAGAACTTCACCGCGCCGACCGGCTACGACAACTCCGGCAGCTCGCAGAACCAGGGCGTCGCCGGAGCCACCACCGGCGGCGTGACCGGGACCATCGGCACCACGGCCGGCGGGACCACCGGGAACGGAAACGGGAATGGGAACGGCAACGGAAACGGCGGCCTGTTCGGCGGGATCTTCTAGCTGAGCCGTCCGCAGCGACGAACGTGGGGCCCGGGCGGATCTCCGCCCGGGCCCCACGTCGTCTCTCGAGCTTCTTGTCGTCTCTCGGGCCTCTCCCCGTGACTCAAAGCCCTACTGGAGGCTCTACCGGAAGCTCTACTGGCTCAGCCTGGCCTTGACCAGCGCGGCGACCCGCGATCCGTCGGCCCGGCCCGCGACCTTCGGCGTGAGCACCTTCATCACCACGCCCATCCCGCGCGGTCCCTCGGCGCCGGACTCCGCCACCGCCTCGTCGACCAGGGCCTGCAGCTCCTCGTCGGAGAGCTGGGCCGGCAGGTAGGCGGTCAGCACCTCGCCCTCAGCCTCCTCGCGCGCGGCCTGCTCGGCGCGCCCGGCCCCGGCGAAGGCCTCCGCGGCCTCCTTGCGCTTCTTCACCTCGCGGCCGAGGACCTTGAGCACCTCGTCGTCGGAGAGCTCGCGGGCGACCTTGCCGGCCACCTCCTCGTTGGTGATCGCGGTCAGCGCCATCCGGATCGTGGCCGAGCGCAGCTCGTCCCGCGCCTTCATCGCGGTCGTCAGATCGGCGCGCAGCTGGGCCTTGAGAGTCGTGGTCATGCTCCAAGGGTGTCATGAAACCGCTCCGGTCGGGTACGCGATATCCCCGGGTGGTTAGCATGGTCGGATGCGCAAGAGCATCGCGGTTCCGCTGGGAGTGGCGGCGGTGGGCCTGGCCGGGCTGGGCTACGCCGCGGGGGTCGAGGTCAACCTGTACCGGGTACGCCGGTTCGAGCTGCCGGTGCTCGACCCGGGCAGCGCGCCGGTGCGGATCCTTCAGGTCTCGGACATCCACATGGTCCCCGGCCAGCGGCGCAAGCACGCCTGGCTGCGGTCCCTGGCCGAGCTCGAGCCTGACCTGGTCGTGAACACCGGGGACAACCTCTCGCACCCGGACGCCGTCGGCCCCGTGCTCGACGCCCTCGAGCCGCTGCTGAGCGTCCCCGGCGTCTTCGTGTTCGGTTCCAACGACTACTACCGCGCGAAGTCGCTGAACCCGGCGAAGTACCTGCGCCGCGGCGACCTCTCCTACACGCCGGAGCGCGAGCGCGAGCAGAACGACTGGCACGAGCTGCAGTCCGGCCTGGAGAAGCACGGCTGGCTACCGCTGAACAACGCCCGCGGCGCCCTCGACGTGGCCGGCCGCCGCCTCGCCTTCGTAGGCCTCGACGACCCCCACGTGAAGCGGGACAGGTACGAGCTCGTAGCCGGCGGCCCCGACGTGGACGCCGAGCTGACCCTGGGCGTGACCCACGCCCCGTACGTGAGGGCCCTGGACGCCATGGCCGCGGACGGCCTCCCGGTGATCCTCGCGGGCCACACCCACGGCGGCCAGCTCTGCATCCCCTTCTACGGCGCCCTGGTGACCAACTGCGACCTGGACACCGCCCGCGTCAAGGGCCTGCACACCCACACCGCCCCCAACGCCCGCACCAGCTATCTGCACGTCTCCGCCGGCTGCGGCACCTCCCGCTACGCCCCCGTCCGCTTCGCCTGCCCCCCGGAGGCCTCCCTCCTCACCCTGGTCCCCCGCCGCTGACCTGCACCTACGCTCCTCCATCGGCGCCCGGCCCGAAACGATTTCCGGTTCGGCCCGGCCCTCCGCTAAGCTAGCGGGGCACAGCCGGGGTGTAGCGCAGCTTGGTAGCGCGCTTCGTTCGGGACGAAGAGGTCGTGGGTTCGAATCCCGCCACCCCGACGGTTGATAGTGATCAGGGGCCGTATTCCGCGAGTGGAATACGGCCCCTGATGGTTTTCGCCGGCGCCGGCGTAGAGGACGACTTCGTGAGGCCGGTCACAGCCAGGACTGAATGCGCTGCGCAGGCCACAGGGGCTTCGAACGGCCGTTGGGTGCGGAAAGCGCGAAGAGGTCGTGGGTTCGAGTTCCCTGTCCAAGCCGCTTCCCAGCGCGGCCGCTCGGGAGCTGCTGGGGCGTACGGCTTCCCGGCCGCCATGCCGACGTCATCAGATGGCTGCTCGAGTCCACGATCGATCGGTTGCCGCCGGATTCTGGCGACGTACCCGGCGATGATGCAAGACCGGCATCACACCTCCTTCGTCGACGCGCCCCTGTCAGGGGATCAGGACGGTGCGCACCCCGGGGACCTCGGGCGCGGTCCAGATCCTCTCCACATCGGCGAGCGGCGCCGCCTGCGCGTTCACCCGGAGGCCACCGTTGTCGATCTCGTCGATCAGGGACGGCAGCTCGGCCAGGTATGCCCTCGTGGAGACCGCGCCCTGGCCGTTACCCTGCAGGCGGAAGTTCGCCGAGCGCAGCGCCACGGATGGCAGTTCGATCGTGGGTCCGGCCATCGAACCGATCTGGATCCAATTCAGCGCCCTGCTGCGGTCGGAGCGGGCCCGCAGCAGCGCCATCATCGCCGCGCTCGCGGGCGCGCCCCACAGGTAGTCGATGACCAGGTCGACCTCGCATGCTGCGGCGGCCAGCGTGGCGGCGGTCGCATCCGCGTCCTCGGTCAGCGCGACGGTCGCGTCCGCGCCGACCTCGGGCAGCGCGTCGAGGCGGGCCTTGTCGCGCCCGGCGCCGACGACCCGGCCCGCGCCGAGGCGCTTGGCGACCTGTACAGCCATCTGCCCGGCGCTGCCGGTCGCGCCGAGGATCAGCACCGACTGCCCGGGTTCGATCGGCACCCGGCGGCGTAGCGCGACCCAGGCGGACATCGCCGGGTTCATCGCGGCGGCGATCTTGAGCACGTCGGCGCCGTCCGGGAGCGGGACGCTGCGGCGGGTGTCGATGACGGTCCGGCTGGCCATCGGGCCGAGCAGGTCCTCGTCGGCGACGAAGTAGACCACGCGGCCGTCCGCCAGCCGTCCGACGCCGTCGATCCCGGGGACCATCGGCAGGCCGCCGGTGCTGGTGTAGTGGCTGCCCGCGGCGCCGGAGCGCACCCGCGGGTGCAGGCCGACGGCCAGGACCTCGACCACCGCCTGGTCCTCGTCGGACGGGGCGGGCAGGTCGAAGACCTCGTAGCGGGGCGGGGCGTCGAACGAGCGGACTACGGCGGCGTGGATATCCATGGGGGGCTCCTCCGAACGGATTGGTTTGTGCCACGTACTAATATAGTTGGTGGCACGTACCTTTTCAAGTAGGATCGGGGAATGAGCTCGCGCGACGAAACCCTCGGCCTGATGGACGCCCTCGCCCAACTGTCGTTCCTGGTGCAGAACGCACTGGCCGAGATCGCTGCGGACTACGACCTCTCGCTGACCCAGACCCGGTTGCTCGGGGTGCTGCGGGACCGCGAGCCGACCATGAACGAACTCGGCCGGCATCTGAACTTGGACAAGTCCTCGATCACCGGACTGGTCTCCCGGGCGCAGCGGCGCGGCCTGGTTGCCCGGACGGTTAGCGACATCGACCGCCGGGTGGTCCGCGTCTCGATCACGGACGACGGCCGGGATCTGGTCGAGCAGGTGGCCGAGCTTTTCGCCGCACGGATCGAGAACCTGGTCGCCGGCCTGGCGGGCGGCGACCGGCAGGACCTGGCCCGGCTGGCGAGCCGGATCGTATGGGCCGACATGCACCGCAACGGCTTCGAGCCGGGTGCAGACGCCGCTGGCGGCTGAGACCGGCGAGCGGTCCGGCGTCGTCGCCCGAGCATGCCGGCGACGTGCTCGCCCAGTACGCGACGCCGTATTCGAGCGGTCACCGCGCCACAGCGATCTCGGCGGCCGAGTGGACGTCGTCGACCATCGGGCGCAGCGCGCCGGGCGGCCCGCAGCGCCTGGGAGATCCGGTGTCTCCAGGCGCCTGGCCAAGCGGCGTTCACGCGGCGATCAGTGCCGGTCCGGGCGGGGTTCGCGCCGGGAGCGCTGCGGGATTCCGTCCGGCATGGCCGGCGGGATCGGACGCTGATCGGCTCAAGCCTGCTGGAGTCAGGTCACCGGGTCAGGATGTGGTGGGCGTATTCCAGACGGCTCTGCATGCGCGACGCGGGCTGGCGCCCGCCCGTCTGGAGGGTGGCCAGGCCGTGCAGGGTCGCCCAGGCGACTTCCGCTCTGCTGTGGTCCGAGCCCGGGAAGGTCTCGTGGATGGCCGCGAAGGCACGCCGAAGCGGTTCGGGGGCGCTCTCGGTTCCGAATCGCAGGTCGGAGGGCATCGAGAACATGGCTTCGTACAGGTGCGGCCGCGCCGCGGCGAACTCGAGGTAGGCGCGCATGCGCGCCAGGGGCTCGGCATCGACTGCTTCGAGCGCGTCGGCGAGTTCGGTGAATCCGGTCAGCGCCACGGCGTCGATGATCGCCTGTCGGCCGGTGAAGACCGAGTAGAGCACCGGCTGCGTGACACCGAGCCGGGAGGCCACCGCGCGCGTCGTCACCGCGGCCCAGCCCTCCGACTCGGCGAGCTCTCGTGCGGCGCGGATGATCTGACCGCGTCGCAGTTCGAGGTCGGGTGCGGGCTTGGGGGACATGGCACTGACCATAGCACGGTTACCTATCAACGTTAGCGAACGGCGACCCCCGTCCGGCTCGACGCCGCCATGGGTGGCGACCTGGAAGGACTCGTGGCAGGCGCCGGGGAGGCGCGTCGGCCAATCGTGTGCTAACGTCGTTAGGGAACGCTGATAGATAACACTGAAAGGAACCATCATGACGATCGCCGCACTCGTCGTCGCGCTCCTCGGCTGCGCCTTCATCCTGTTCATCGGCAGCCGGTTCCTGCTCGCCCCCAAGGTCGCCATGGCCGGATTCGGCGTACCCGAGGACAGCCTGCGGGCCTTGACCAGCATCAAGGGCGTCCGCGACATCACCTCCGGAGTCGTGCCACTCACAGCCCTCGCGGCCGGCGGCATCCACGTTTTCGGCTGGGTCATGCTCGCCGCGGCGATCACCCCGATCGGAGACGCCGTCATCGTCGTCACCAACGGAGGGACCCTCCGCCAAGCGCTGAGCATCCACGCGGTCACGGCCGCGCTGCTCGTCGCCGTCGGCCTCATCCTCGCGCTCGTTTAGCACAGCTCAGACCACCACGCCCTGGCCACCGCCATCACCCGCTCGACCACTCCCGACCCGTAGTCATCACCGGAAAGGCAGTCCCATGACCACAGCGAACCGCCCCGACACGTCCGCGACCACCGGCTCCGACCCGGACATCATCAACGTCGTCCGCGCCTTCTACGAGCCGTTCCGCACCGGCGACACCGCCGTCTACGACGAGATCCTCACCGACGACTGGATCGACATCCCGCTCGCCCCCGGCCAGCAGCAGGGGCCCGCAGGCCTGCCGGCCCAGATCGCGGCATTCCGCCAGGCGATGCCCGACTACCACGTCACGCACGAAGACATCGTCATCGGAGGCGACCGCGTCGCCGTCCGAAACACGGTCAGCGGAACCCACCAGGGCGCCTTCATGGGATACGAGCCCACCGGCCGGCGCATCGAGATACGCACCATCGACATCCACCAGGTCCGCGACAACCGCATCGTCGTCACCTGGCACCTCGAAGACTTCGCCGGCCTGATGACGCAACTCGCCGCCCCCACCGACGCCCCCGTCCCAGCCGCCTGGAGCTAGCACCACACCAGGCCACACCCGCCCGGCCGGAGATCCGGCCGGGCGGCCCGGCCCTCAGCCACCGCGACCGGCACCACCACCCCCAACCAGCCCGACCCAAAACCAGATCACCGAAGAACGGAGAACCACCCCCGTGCTGTATCAGCTCAGGACCTACACCCTCCGCACGGCCGAAGCCCTCGACGCCTACGCGAACATCCACTGGCCGCGCCACGTGCCGAGCCTGCGCCGCTTCGGCGTCACCACCCACGGAGTCTGGACAGAACCGGACTCGCCCTCGCACCGGCTGTTCGCTCTGGTCTCCTACCCCGACGGCGCAGACCCGGCCGAGGTCGTCCGCGCGTTCCTGGCGAGCCCGGAGCAGGCCGCCGACATGGACGGCTTCGATCTCACCGACCTCGTCGGCGTCGAAGAACTCCTCCTCACTCCCCGCCTCGACCTGACAACCGACCTTCCCCCCGAGAAGTAGGCGGCCTCGACCGATCCTCCCGGCGGCAGGTCACGCGAGCGCAGCTACGCATCCTTAGTCGCGCGACCATCCGCCGGCGAGCCCTGAGACGGAGCCGGGGCCAGGAGTCAGTTCGGGCCGGGAATAAGGTCTCGGTTGATCGCGGCTCTTGAGAAGCCGCTCGACCAACTCAGCGAGCAGAACAGGGAACGTGGGGTCAAGCTCGCCGGCGAGGACAGGCCGCCGCAGGCGCTGACCAAGCGGCTGCTCGAGTCCGGACTGCCCTACATGAGCGGGCCCCTTCGCTGGAACGCGGTTCGCGCACTGAAGCCCTACCCACAGGGTGAAGAACACTTTCCGGGTAGCGAGGTGCTGCTGCCATGGAGATCGCACGCCCGGGTGGACGTGTCGAGCAAGCCTGCGACATGTCGGGGACCGGCGGATCAAGACGCATCGCTAGGTCCTCGCACCGGCAAGCTTCCGACGCTTTCTGGTTGGCGACAGGAGGCACACCGGCTGTGGCCTGGGCCCGAGCCGGTGCTTGACCTTGACGCCGGGTCAGGCCTCCAGCATTGCAGTCATGCCGAACACGACGAACATGACGCGCGCGAGCGCAGTGAAGGTCTCCGGGCTTCGCAAGGCCTACGGAGAGAAGAAGGTCCTGGACGGGATCGATCTGGAGGTGGCGGCGGGGACGGTGTTCGCGCTGCTCGGGCCGAACGGCGCCGGCAAGACCACCACGGTGCGCATCCTGTCCACACTGATCGCTGCGGACGGCGGCCAGGCCGCGGTCGCCGGCCGGGATCTGACTACCGAGCCGGACGCGATCCGTGCGGCGATCGGGGTGACGGGACAGTTCTCCGCGGTCGACAATCTGCTGACGGCTAGCGAAAACCTGATCCTGATGACCGACCTCTACCGGCTCGGCCGGCGGGCGGGGCGGGCCCGGGCCACCGAACTGCTCGAGCGCTTCGGACTCTCGGACGTCGCGGACAAGCCGATCTCGACGTTCTCCGGAGGGATGCGGCGCCGGCTCGACCTGGCGATGACGCTGGTGGGCGACCCGAGCGTGATCTTCCTGGACGAGCCCACCACAGGGCTGGACCCGCGCAGCCGGCGCGAACTGTGGGAGATCGTGCGCGAACTCGTCGCGAACGGCGTCACGATCTTCCTCACCACGCAGTACCTCGAGGAGGCCGACCAGTTGGCCGACCGGATCGCCGTGTTGGACGGCGGCCGGATCGTCGCGCAGGGCACCGCCACCGAACTCAAGAAGCTGATCCCCGGTGGGCACATCATGGCGCGGTTCGCCGGCACGGCGAGCCTGGCCGCGGCGGCCGCGGCGCTGGATACGACCGAAGTGGATCACGACGCGCTCACGGTGCAGGTGCCGAGCGACGGCGGGATGGACTCGCTGCGCTCGGTGATCGCACGGCTCGACGCCGCCGGCACCCCCGCTGTGGAGCTCTCCCTGCACACCCCGGACCTCGACGACGTGTTCCTCGCCCTGACCTCCCACTGACCCTCACAACCCGACCGGAGAACACTCATGACCATCCAGACCGCCGGCGCCGGCCACACCCTGACCGACACCCTGACCCTGCTGCGCCGCAACCTGCGCCACACCGTCCGCTATCCGTCGATGACCCTCGGCTCCGTGTTCGGGCCGGTCATCATGCTGCTGCTGTTCGTCGGCGTCCTCGGCAAGACTCTGGGCAAGGGACTTGCAGCCGGGACGGGCGGGGGCTACATCGGATACATCGCCCCCGGCATCATCATCACGGCGGTCGCCTCCGGCAGCATGGCCACGGCGGTGGCGGTGTGCGTCGATATGACCGAGGGGATCGTCGACCGGCTGCGCACGATGCCCATATCCCGGGTCGCCATCCTGGCCGCGCACGTGATCAACAGCGTGCTGACCACGCTCGTCTCCACCACCTCGGTCATTCTCGTCAGTGTTCTGCTGGGCTTCAGGCCGCACGGCTCCGCGCTGGAATGGATCGCGGCGATCGGCCTACTTCTCGGCTTGAGCATCGCACTGACCTGGCTGGCCGTCGCCATGGGCCTGGTCTCGCAGACCCCGGAGGCCGCCAGCAACGCCCCGATGCTGATCGTGTTCCTGCCCTTCGTCGGCTCCGCCTTCGCGCCGGCGTCGCAGATGCCGGCCGGGGTGCGCCAGTTCGCCGAGTACCAGCCCTTCACTCCGGCCATCGAGACCGTGCGCGGCCTTTTGACCGGAGCGCCGATCGGGCACAACGCGGTGATCGCGCTGGTGTGGTGTGCGCTGCTCGGCGCGGGAGGATACGCCTGGGCCGTGGCATCGTTCAAGCGTCCTGCGACACACTGATGCCAGCCGTGATCACGGTCCGACCGACGGGCCGGCGTACCGGCCCGCTCGGGAGGACCCTGATGCTCACCATAAGCCAGCTCGCCGACTACGTCGGGGTCACGGTGCGGGCCGTGCGCCACTACCACCAGCGCGGCCTGCTGGCCGAACCGGAACGCGACGTCTCCGGGTACCGGCGTTACGACGCTCAGGCGGTCGTGAACCTGATCAGGATCAAGACTCTGGCCGAGGCCGGAGTGCCCCTGGCCCGAATCCAGGAACTGGCGAAGGCCGACCGCGAGCAGTTCTCCGCCGCGGTCACCGAGATCGACAAGGCCTTGGCACACGACATCCGCGAGCTCAGGGCACGCCGCCGCAGGGTCGCGCAACTGACCGACGGCGAGCACCTGTTCCTGCCGTCCGCCGTCGCCGAATACATAGTCGAACTGCGCGCGACGGGGATCAGCGAGCGAGGAGTGCTGATGGAGCGCGATGCCTGGATCATGCTGTCCGGCGCTTATCCCGAGCACGCGCCCACGTGGATCGCCCAGAAACGGGCCGATCTGGCAGACGAGGAATACCGGGCGTTCTACGTGACCTACGACCAGGCGCACGACTGGGCGCCCGACGATCCGCGGCTGGAGGAACTCGCCGACGTCATGGCCGCCCGCTTCGTCAAGCAGGCGCAGGCCGCGGGCGTCGAAACCGACGAATGGCGGATGGAGAAGGTCCTCTCGCCAGACGAACAGTCGCTACTGGCCCAATACGTGAACGACTACTCCCCGGCCTGGCTCCGACTGAGCAGGCTCATGACCGCACGGCTATCTGCCATGCCTCCAGCGGGAAACGACCAATAGTGACGAGTGAATCCACGCGTTGTGCAAGCACCCGGACCCAGTCCCGCACGGGGCCAGTCCGTCGCTGGAAAAGGGCCTGCCAGGCCCATCAGCATCCCGCCGACGGCCCGGCTCTTGCCTTCGGCGCGCCAGCCGGCGCGGCCGGCTCCCAAGGAGACTTGGAACCTGATTGCAGCCGACCCACACCGATCCCATGGGATCGACGCCTACTTGGCAGGCAGTCCACCGACGCCGTTGGTCTCCGTCACGTTGAGCACCACGGCCGCCGCGTCGCCGGGAACCGAGTCGGCGCCGACCGGCTTGAGCTGGATCACACCGTCCGGGCCGACCTTCGCCGCCGTCGGGACGCCGATGGCGCGCCGGGTGTCGAGGACAGCCCTTTGACTTTGTCGTACCCCCGCTCCTCATTCCGGACCGCCTTGTCGCTTGACGTTCCCCGGCGGGCCTGAGTCGATGTATCGCAGACGGCTGTCGCAGGCGGCTGCAGCCGTGCGGACGACGAGGGGGACGACCATGGACGCGGGCTTGGCGGCGCTGGTGCTCAGCAGTGTGAAGGCGGCGGCGAACTCGGCTTCGCAGGAGGCGGGGAAGCATGTCTGGGAGGGGCTGGCGGCGTTGATCCGGCGGGCTCGGCGGCGGTCGGCTGGGGTGATGAAGACCGTGGAACCACGGGAGACGGCGCAGCCGGAGGAGGCCGCGGCGGTCGCGGCGGCGTTGGTCGAGGAGGCGGGGAGGGATCCGCGGTTCGAGGCCGATCTTCGCGCGTGGATCGAGCTCGCGGGGGAGCTCGGCGGAGGGAACGACGCTGTGACCAACACGATCGGCGAGGGTGCGCGGGTTCGGGGCAACGTGGTGCAGGCTCGGGACATCGGCGGGTCCGTCACGTTCAACTAAGGCCGCATTCCTCAAGGGGTGGAGGCCTCTCAACGTTACGAATGTCCATCGATTGAACCAGGCCTGTAACACTTCGCGCCCGCATACACCGTGATCATGAAAGCGCCCCTAGGGTTCGGCCAGTAGTCAAGACGGGGTAAAGCCCGTGGCCCGCCGTGCTGTCGGCGGAGGCTGCTGTGATCGGCGGGTGCCCGGCTCGGCCGGGCTGAGGGAGGGACTGGTCCATGGTGTCCGGTTTGCCGCGTCTTCGCGCGGCTCGAATACGTGTACTCATATTTGGCCTGGCGGCCGGCCTCGGGGCCGCGACGCTGGTGGCGCAGGCGATGCCGGCGCACGCCGACGTGGTGACCGTCTCGAGCGACAACCAGCGCACCGGCTGGGATCAGAACGAGGCCTCGCTGACCTCGAGCTCGGTCACCGGCAGCGACTTCGGCCAGCTGTTCTCCAGCGACGTCACCGGCCAGGTCTACGCCCAGCCCCTCGTGGTGGGCTCGACGGTCATCGTCGGGACCGAGGAGAACTACGTCTACGGCATCGACAGCGAGACCGGCGCGATCCGCTGGAAGGACTACCTCGGCCCCTCCTGGCCGGCCTCCACGATCGGCTGCGGCGACCTCGTCCCCGACATCGGCATCACCTCGACCCCGGTCTACGACGCGTCCTCAGGCCTCATCTACCTGACCGCGAAGGTGAACAACGGCGCCAACGCCACGGTCCCGCATTACTACCTCTACGCGATGAGCGCCACGACCGGCGCGATCGCGACGGGGTGGCCGGTGTCGATCGCCGGGTCGCCCTCGAACGACTCGACGAACACCTTCAACCCCGAGCGCGAGATGCAGCGCCCGGGCATCCTGCTGCAGAACGGCAGCGTGTTCATGGCGTTCGGCGGCCACTGCGACTATGGCCCCTACCGCGGCTACGTGGTCGGCGTGAACACGAGCACGAAGTCGCTGCACATGTGGACCGACGAGGCGGGCGCCAACGCCTCGGGCGCGGGCATCTGGCAGTCCGGCGGCGGCATCGTCTCCGACGGCGGAACCGGCATGTTCATCGCCTCGGGCAACGGCGTGACGCCTCCGGTCGGCCCCGGCACCTCGCCGCCGAAGACGCTCTCCGAGTCCGTCATCCACCTCTCCGTGGCCTCGAGCGGCGCGATCTCGGCCTCCGACTTCTTCTCCCCGGCGAACGCGGCGACCCTGGACGCGAACGACCAGGACGTCAGCTCCGGCGGTCCGGCCGCGCTGCCCGACGCCGAGTTCGGCACCGCGACCTACCCGCACCTGATGGTCGAGGTCGGCAAGGACGGCCGGATGTTCCTGCTGAACCGCGACTCGCTCGGCGGTCGCGCGCAGGGCAGCAGCGGCACGGACGACATCATCGGCTTCACGCAGGTGTCCGGAGTCTGGGGCCACCCCGCGGTCTGGGGCGGTGACGGCGGCTACGTCTACCTCGACCAGGCCAACAACCACCTCGTCGCCCTCGCCTACGGCCTGACCGGCAGCGGCCTGCCGTCCTTCCGCGTCGCCGGCACCAGCGCCGAGAAGTACGCCTTCAGCTCGGGCTCACCCGTCGTCACCTCGAACGGGACGACCGCCGGCTCCGCGCTCGTCTGGGTCATCCAGTCCTCCGGCTCGACCGGCGCCAACGGCGAGCTCATGGTCTACAACGCCGTTCCGTCGAACGGCTCGATGACGCTGCTGCGCTCCTGGCCGCTCGGCACCGTGAGCAAGTTCGAGGTGCCCGCGACCAACAACGGCCGCGTGTACGTCGGCACCCGCGACGGCCACCTGCTCGCCTTCGGCGCGCCCACCACGCAGACGCTGCAGGGTACGGCGGTCGGCTTCGGGAACGTGGCGGTCGGCTCCTCCAGCACCGCGACGGCCACCTACACGGCGACCCGCACGGTGACGATCTCCTCGCTCAGCACCTCGGCCCCGTTCTCCGCCGGCACGCCGACCCCGGCCCTCCCGGCGACGCTGACGGCCGGTCAGACGCTGAGTGTCCCGGTGACCTTCAGCCCGACGACCTGGGGCGGCAGCACCGGCAACCTGACGGCGACCACGAACGTGGGCACCTTCCCGCTGGGCTTGAACGGTACAGGCACCCAGCCGGGGTTGGGAGCGACGCCGACCTCGCTCAACTGGGGCTCGATGGCGGTGGGCAGCAGTGAGACGCTGACCGTGGGCGTGACGAACACGGGTACGAGCACCGAGACGTTCTCCGCGGTGACCGGACCGAGCGCGCCGTTCACCGCGAGCGGCCTGCCGGCCGTCGGCAGCACGCTGGCTCCGGGCGCCTCCACCACGATCACCGCCACGTACACACCGACCGCGGTGTCGGCGAGCGACAGTTCGTCGATCGTGCTGACCAGCGACCAGGGATCGCTCACGATCCCGTTGACCGGCAATGCGATCGCCGCCAATCCGCAGGTCACGATCAGTCCGATGAGCCTGTCCTTCGGCAACGTCGCGGTGGGCAGGACGGCGACGCAGACCTTCACCGTCACGAACACCGGAAACCTCAACCTGACGGTGACGAAGGCCGCCCCGCCGACCGCTCCGTTCTCCGCGACGAACCCGATCCCGGAGGGCCAGCAGTTGGCGCCCGGTGAGTACATCACCGTCACGATGAACTTCACGCCGACGGCGGTGCAGAGCTACTCCGGGGCCTACGAGGTGAGCACCGACACCGGCCAGGGCGCGATGTACATCAACATGACCGGTTCCGGCGTCCAGCCGGGCGGCCAGTTGTTCGACACCGAGCGCGGCGCGACCGGCGCGTGGTGGAGCTCCTGGCAGCAGGGTCCGGCCAACTCCACGAACATCGCGCAGGCGGACGTGACCGCGATGCCCGATGGCGACACGCAGGCCGTCGCCGTGACCCGGAGCGGCACGCTCGAGCACACGGTCTACTCCAGCGGCGCCGGCACCTGGCAGAACTGGGGCGTCCCGGCGAACAACGCGACGCCCGTCCAGGCCGCCATCGCCGGTATGCCGGACGGCTCCTCGCAGCTGATCGAGGTCACCTCGACCGGCGTGATGGAGCACGACGTCCGCAACGCCAACGGCAGCTGGCAGCCGCAGGGCTGGGGCACCCCGGCCGGGTCGACCGGCATCGCCCAGGCCGCCCTCACCGCCATGCCCGACGGATCCACCCAGTTCGTCGCCGTCACCACGGCCGGCACACTGGAGCACAACATCCGCAACGCCAACGGCACCTGGCAGGGCTGGCGTCCGCTGACCCAGCCGAACGTCAAGGTGACCGAGGCGGGCATCGCCGGCATGCCGGACGGCTCCTCGCAGCTGATCGAGGTCACCTCGACCGGCGTGATGAAGCACGACGTCCGGTTCGCGAACGGCAGTTGGCAGTCGCAGGGCTGGGGTACCCCGGCCGGGGCGATCAACATCGCCCAGGCGGCCATCACCGCCATGCCGAACGGGTCCACCCAGTTCCTCGTCGTGACCACCGCGGGCGCGCTCCTGCACGACATCCGCAACGCGAACGGCAGTTGGCAGCCGCAGGGCTGGGCGGCCCCGCAGCAGACCACGCTGGCCTCGACCTTCACGGATCCGAGTATCGCGGGTCTCCCGAACGGCTCCTCGATGCTCCTCGAGGTGTCGGCCAGCTGATCCGCCGAACTCGTCAGGGGCCTGATCCGAGCTTCGGATCAGGCCCCTTTCGCCGTCTCCAGGGCCGCCTTCGCGAGGGCGCGCACGAGCGGGGTGCGGCGGCCCGCGGGCCAGGCGAGGGCGACCTGCCCCGGCGGCAGGTCGATGACGGGCACGTACGTGATCCCGGGGCGCGGGAACATCGCGCAGACGGCCTCGGGCAGGATGGCGACGCCGCCTTGAACATCGAGACGACGATCGTCGTGCCCGGCCCGTTCACCTCGGGCACGAACCACTTCGCGACCGGCGGCCACCCCGCCGACCAGGAGATCGTCAAGCGGTACGAGGAGCGCTACGCGGGGATGATGGACCAGGTCGCGCAGCGGCTGGCTGCACTGGCCCCGGCCGACGCGGAGGTCTCGATGGTCGCCGACGCGGTCGTCGCGGTGGTCGACGCCGCGCACGGCAGCCGTCCGTTCCGAGTGCACGTGGACTCCGCGAACGACGGCTCGGAGGAGGTCTCACTCGTGGCCGACCGCATCCGTGAGCAGTTCCTCACGCGCATCGGCCTGCAAGACCTCCTCCATCCGCACAGCGCTCAGTGAACGGCGCTGAGTGACCGGCGCTGAGTGACCGGCGCTCAGTGACTACTGGATGGTGATGTCCACCGGCCCGGCGAGCGCGGTGTATCCGTTGTCGTACAGGTACCAGAGCGCGTAGGTGCCGGCGGCGGGCAGGTAGCTCGCCGGGAAGGTGGCCGTGCCGGAGGATCCGGCGGCCCATTCCCAGGCCGTCGAGGACTGCGCACCCGGGGTCACGCCGATCGGGTAGAGGCCGACCCAGTTCTGCGCGTTGGCGGTGTTCGACGGGGTCTGATACGCCACGGTCAGCGCCTGCCCGGCCGCGACGGTCGTCGAGCTCGGCGTGATGCCGGCGGCCGCGGCCGAACCGGTCCCGGTGAACGCGTCGTTCAGCGGCGTCGCGTACGTGTCGTTGGCGGTCAGCGGGGCGATCCCGAGAGCCTGCTCGATCGTGCGGCCGGTGCCGTAGTGGTCGTAGCGGGAGTTGCTCACCGTGCCGGCCGGAACAGTGCCCTGCGATCCGAGCACGATGGTCGCGACGTGGTTGCCGGGCTCGGTCTCGTCCTCGTCCCAGGTGACGATCAGCATCGACTTCTGCGTGGTCCACGCGGGAGAGCTGAGGATCGGCGCCACGGTCTGCTTGATCCAGCCGTCCTGCACCTGGAGGCTGGTCGCCGAGCCGTTGCCCGAGGCCTCGCCGTCGTTGTAGTCGTCGGCGGCGATCCAGGAGAAGTTCGGCGTCGTGGAGGCGCTGGCCAGATCCGTGGTCAGCTGGCTGGTGTCGAAAAGGTGCGCCTTGCAGTAGGCCGAGTTACCGGAGACGTCGGTGTAGTTGATGAAGGGCGCGTCGTCGGGCTCGTAGTAGGAGTCGTACTGCGTGCTGGTGTTGCACGGCGTCCCCATCCCCTGCTCGTAGGCCCTCCAGGTCTCGCCCTTGGCCGTGAGCTCGTCCCCGAGGTTCTTGTTCGGGTCCTTGATGTTGGGGAAGTACGTGGCACCGGTCGCGTACGTGTCGCCGCCCGCGACCGCGAGGTAGTTCTCGTCGCTCGGGTGGTAGACGGCGTGATAGTTCGCCATCGTCGCACCCTGAGACATGAGGGTGTGCAGGTAGGGCGTGTCCGAGGGGTTGTTGACGACCTCGTTGTAGTCGGTGTTCTCCATCATGATCGTGAAGACGTGGCTGTAGCCGGGCACCGAGGACGCCGGCGGCGTGAGCGCCGGAGCGGTCACCGCGGTGTTGAGCGTCAGCGAGAGGTGCTCGGCGTAGCCGGTCTCACTACCGCTGTCCACGAACGCGAGCTGCACCAGGATCGAGCGCGTCCCAGCCGGAATCGCGCCGCTCGCCGACCGTGCGAGGAACTCCGTCTTCCCGCCCCGGTCCGACTCGCTGACCGTCGGCAGCGAGCCGGTGCCGAGCTGCGCGCCGGAGGCGTTGAGAAAACTGAGGGACACCTGGGCGTACCCCGCGTAGGTGGTCCACCCGCCGAGCCAGCCGGACAGGTTGTAGCTCACTCCGCCCGCGTCGATCGCTGAGGCCGCCGAGGAGACGTCCACCGTCTGCTGGATCGAGCCGTCGCCCTGGTTGCCGGGCGCGTAGAAGGCCGAGTCCGCGGTGCCGGAGGGGTAGCTGAAACCGCCGACCGAGGAGCACACCAGATCCGGGCTGCCGGACACGATCTTCCACCCCGGCACCGTCGTGGCGGCGGTCCAGTCCGAGGTGCAGTACCCGGCGTTCGCGTCGCCGTCGAGAATGAGGTTGCCGCTCGTCGTCGCGGCAGCGGCGGTGGCGGTGGCGGTGGGAGCGCACACAAACGCTGCGGCCAGCAGCGCAAGTGTGCCGATCATCGCAGACCAGGAGCGTTTCACGGTGGTGGGTCTCCTCGCTGAGGCCGAAGTTGTCCATACAACTATCGACGCGCGGGGTTTCCGTCCGGCGAACGTCCGCCTACGGTTGAACGTCATTCATGAAAGCGTCGTAGGCCGCCCGGCCGAAGAGCACGAAGCGCACCTCGCGGACGGTCGCGCAGTCCGTCTCGCGGACGGTGGCGATGGCGATGCGGGCGGCGTCGGGGAGCGGCCAGCCGAAGATTCCGGTGGAGATGGCCGGGAAGGCGACGACCTCGGCGCCGAGTTCGTCGGCGACGCGCAGGGAGTTGCGGTGGCAGGCGGCGAGGAGTTCGGAGCGGTCCTCGGTCGGCTCGTAGACCGGTCCGACGGTGTGGATGACCCAGCGGGCCGGGAGGCGTCCGGCGCCGGTGGCGACGGCTTGGCCGGTGGGCAGGCCCCTGCCGTAGTGCGAGGCCCGCAGCGCCCGGCACTCCTCGAGGATCTCCGGGCCGCCCGCGCGGTGGATCGCGCCGTCCACGCCGCCCCCGCCGAGCAGCGAGGAGTTCGCCGCGTTGACGATCGCGTCGGCGGCGACCTTCGTGATGTCGCCCTCCTCCAGGGTGATGCGCGGCGTCGGCATGGCTTCGAGCCTATGAGACCATCTCTGCTCGTGAAAGCGGTTATTCAGCGGGCGGCTGAGGCGAGTGTGCAGGTGGACGGCGTCACGGTCGGAGAGATCGGGGCACCAGGCCTTTGCGTGCTGGTGGGGGTGACGCATGCGGACACCGAGGCCACAGCTCAGAAGTTGGCGGAGAAGCTGTGGACCCTGCGGGTTCTGGCGGACGAGAAGTCCTGCGCCGACCTCGGTGCGCCGCTGCTGTTGATCTCGCAGTTCACGCTCTACGGGGACGCGCGGAAGGGGCGGCGGCCGTCGTGGACGGCGGCGGCTCCCGGGGCGGTCGCGGAGCCGTTGTTCGATGCGGTGGTCACCGGCTTGCGGGAGCTCGGGGCGACCGTCGCCACCGGGGTTTTCGGGGCGGACATGAAGGTGCGGCTGGTCAACGACGGGCCGTTCACCGTGCTCCTCGAGGTCTGAGATCCGGTTAAGATCGCGGCATGTCGACGCCGCAGTTCGCTCAACTCCGTGTACTGGTGGACGATTTCGCCGCCAGCTTCCGTTTCTACCGGGATGTCCTCGGCTTCACGGCGCAGGCGCCGGAGCAGGAGACCGGGCCGTACGCGTGCTTCAAGGCGAAGGACGGGGGCGCGGACCTCGCGCTGTTCTCGCGGCAGTTGATGGGCGCGGCGCTCGGCGCGGATCCGGGGCCGGCCGGCGGGGCCGTGCTGGTGCTCAAGGTGGATGACGTGGACGCCGCGTACGCCGAGGTCCTCGCGAACGGGGCCGAGGGCGTCGCCGAGCCGGTGGAACAGGCCGCTTGGGGGATGCGGGTCGCGTACGTGTGCGCGCCCGAGGGGACGATCATCGAATTCTGCGCCTACTGAGCCCCCGTCCCACCCCGCCGCCGAACGGCCGGGAGGCGCGGGGTACCGTGGCTGACTGGCGAGGAACTGGAACGTAACCGGGCTTTCCGGGCGGGCGTGGCAGGAGGGCGAGGATCGTGGTGCTGGCCGAGGCTGCGGGGCGCTGCCTGAGTCAGGGGTGCGGCCCGGCGGCGCCGCTGCGTATGAGCGACGTGTTCACCGCCTGGAAGTTCGATCCGGCGATGCTGCTGGTGCTGATCCTCGGCGTCACGGGCTATGTCCTCGGCGTGCGCCGCTACCAGCGCCTGGTCGGCAAGTGGCCGCTGGCGCGCACGATCTGCTTCAGCACATCCGCGGTCCTGTTCACGCTCGCGACGATGTCCTTCATCGGCTCCTACGAGAAGGTCCTGTTCTGGGACCGCGCGCTGCAGAACGCGCTGCTGCTGATGACGATCCCGCTCTTCTTCGCGTGCAGCGCGCCGCTCACGCTGCTGACCACGGGCGAAAGCCGTAGCGCGCAGGCGGCGCGGAACATCATCGCGTCGAAGCCCTTGCGGTTCCTCACGTTCCCGGCCGTCGTCTCGCTGATCCTGCTCGTCACGCCCTACGCGCTCTACTTCACCGGCTGGTACCTGACCTCGCTGACGAACGGCTTCGTCGACGAGCTCACGCACCTGGTGCTGCTCGCGGTCGGCTTCCTCTACTTCTGGAGCCGCATCCAGCTCGACCCGGTGCCGAAGAAGTTCTCGCACATGATCTCCGTGTGGATCAGCTTCGTCGAGGGCATCGGCGACGCGGGCGTCGCGATGATCCTCTGGCTCGGCGGCGGCCTCGTCGCGGGCGACTACTACGCCTCTCTGAGCTCGCTGCCGCACGACGTCCTGTTCGCCCCACTGCGGCTCGGCGCGACCTCTGGGCTGGCCTGGAACCAGGCGTTCGGCGGAGCGGTGTTCTGGATCGTCGGCGACATCACCAGCATCCCGCTGCTGGCGGCGCTCTGGCGGGCGCTGCGCAAGGACGAGACGGTCAGCGAGGACGCGGCGCAGGACGAGCTCGAGGTCGTCGAGGTCGAATACGCGCCGGGGGACGGCTCCGCCCAGGAGCGGTTCCGCCCCTGGTGGGAGACCGACCCCGAGCTGTCCGGACGCTTCGGCGGCGGCGCCGAGTAGTCCGCGCCGCCGGGAGGCGATCCGCGCCGCCGGAAACCGGTCGGGACGTGCACCTCAGGACGTACGCGTCAGGACGTGCTCGACGGGATGGCCGTGGCGGCCGCAGCTCCGGTCGGCGCCGAGGTCGTCGGCGTGTTGCTTCCGTTGCTGGTCGAGGAGCTGCTCGTGTCGGCCGTCGGGCTCGTCGCGCTCGTGGTCGGCGTGCCGGCGGGGGTCGTCTGCGTGACCGGCGACTGGGTCGGCGACGGGGCCGAGGTCGTCGAGGCCTGCGCGGTCGGGCTCGCGGGCGCCTGCGGCAGCGGGTACTCGCCGCGGGTGTAGACGTCCGTGACGTAGACCGTCGCCCCGCACTCCGCCTCCAGATCCGCCGACCTGGTCGGCGAGACACCGGCGACGAGATAGCTCAGCGAGTAGGCGCTCTCCGGGCTCTGGCTGGCCGCGGGGGACGCGCTGCCCGAGGCGGTCGCGCTCGCGGACGCGGCGGCCGGGCACGCGTCCGGGGCCCAGGCGAACTGCAGGTCGAAGCCCTGGCCCGCCTGCAGTTTCAGTACCGCGCCCCAGGTCGAGACGTCGGGCAGCAGCGAGCCGTCGCTGCGCTCGTGCTGCAGGATCACCACCGAGCTCACGGCCGTGCCCGCCACGTTCTCCACCTGGAGCACCGGAGGGCCTGCCACCGCGCACGCGGTGTTCGCGATCGCCTCGACGTGGCCGTAGGCGACGCCGTTGATCGTCGTGTCCACGTACGGGAGGACGTCGAGGTCGGCGGACGTGCACTGCGGGATCCCGGCCGACGCGAGCGCGGTCGGCGTGGTCGTCGGCAGCACCGGGCCGATCGCCGGCCCCTTCTTCCCGGCCACGGTGGCGGGCGGGCGCACCGTGCGCACCTGGCCGGAGCCGCCCGCCTGCGGGGTCGGGGTCGGGGCGCCGGCGCTGGTCGCGTTGCCGCCGAGGCCGACGACGCCGGTCAGCACGGGCACGATGTTGAAGCGGCTGCCGGTGACCGCCCCCACGACCATCGCGAGCATCAGGACGCCGGCGCTGCCCGCCATCACGGTTCTCCTGCGCTGCCTCGCCTTGGCCCGCCTGCGGATCCGCGCCAGCCCGGCCCGCGGCGGACCGCCCGCGCCGATCGCCGCGACGGACCGCTGCAACGCGGCGGAGAACTCCCGCACGTCGAATTCCGGCGACTCCTCGGAGCCGCGCGACGCGCCGTGGCCCGCGTGCTCCTCGCTCATCGCTGCTCCTCCATGCGGACGCGCAGGGCCTCGATGCCCCGAGAACCGTACGCCTTCACCGAGCCGATCGAAAGCCCGAGGGCGGTGGCGACCTGGGCCTCCGTCATATCGGAGAAGTAGCGCAGCACGAGCACCTCGCGCTGCCGCCGCTGCAGTCCGCGCAGCGCCTGGATCAGGGCGTCCTTCTCCAGCTCCGCGTACGCCCCCTCCTCCGCGCTGGCCATGTCCGGCATCGGCTTGGGCAGCAGCTTGAGGCCGAGCAGCCGGCGCCGCAGCGTGGACCGGGACAGGTTGACCACCGTCTGCCGCAGGTAGGCGAGCAGCTTGTCGGCCTCGCGCACCCGGGCGCGGGCCGCGTGCACCCGGATGAACGCCTCCTGCACGACGTCCTCGCAGGAGGCGAGATCGTCCAGCAGCAGCGCGGCGAGCCGCAGCAGCGAGGAGTAGTGGCGCTGGTACGTCTCGGTCAGCAGGTCGGTCGTCACGTCGACGTCAGTCGCCACCGCACCCCCCACGGAGGCCGGGCGCGGCCGATGAACGAGCGGCGTCAGGCACAACCCCTCGGGTGCGGACACAGTCACGACAGTTAGACACAGGGAACCCACCGACCGTTGTACCCCGTTCGAGTGTTTCCTTGATTGAACCGTCGGGGGGCACTCACGAGCCTCAAGAATGCCACCCGCGCCCGCCTCGGAGTGGTGATTCATAGGAAAAACCCCCTCAGGAGTGAACCGGAGGGGGTCTTGTCCCAGCTGGCGGAACGTCAGGCCGTCAGTTCCGCGGCGATCAGCTCGGCGATCTGCGCCGTGTTGAGCGCGGCGCCCTTGCGCAGGTTGTCCCCGCAGACGAACAGCTCGAGCTCGTTCGGCTCGTCCAGCGACTGCCGGATCCGGCCGACCCAGGTCGGGTCGGTGCCGACCACGTCGTTCGGCGTGGGGAACTCGCCGTTCGCGGGGTCGTCGCAGAGCACTATCCCGGGGGCGTCGCGCAGCACGCCGTGCGCCTGCTTGACGGTGACCTCGCGCTCGAAGGTCGCGTGGACCACGAGCGAGTGCGTGGTGACCACCGGCACCCGCACGCAGGTCGCCGAGACCTTGAGCGCCGGCAGGCCGAGGATCTTGCGCGACTCGTTGCGCACCTTCAGCTCCTCGGAGGACCAGCCGTCCTCCTTGAGCGAGCCGGCCCACGGCACCACGTTCAGCGCCAGCGGGGCCGGGAAGGGGCCGAGGTCGCCGACCGCGCGCCGCAGGTCGCCCGGCTGGGTGCCGAGGCCCGGGGTCGCGGCCACCTTCGCCAGCTGCTCGCGCAGGGTGTCCACGCCGGGCTGGCCGGCGCCGGACGCGGCCTGGTAGGAGGCGACGACCAGCTTGGTCAGGCCGTACTCGGAGTGCAGCGCGCCCATCGCGACGATCATCGAGAGCGTGGTGCAGTTCGGGTTCGCGATGATCCCGCGCGGTCGCTGCCGGGCGGCGGCCGCGTTGACCTCGGGGACGACCAGCGGCACGTCCGGGTCCATCCGGAAGGCGCCCGAGTTGTCCACCACGACGGCGCCGCGCGCCGCCGCGACCGGGCCCCACTCGGCGGAGACCTCGTCCGGCACGTCGAACATGGCGACGTCCACGCCGTCGAAGGCCTCTTCGCTGAGCGCCACCACCGGGATCTGCTCGCCGCGCACGGTCAGCAGCCGGCCCGCCGAGCGCGCGGAGGCGATCAGCCGGATCTCCCCCCACACGTTCTGCCGGGTGGAGAGGATGTCCAGCATCACGGTGCCGACGGCGCCGGTCGCGCCGACCACGGCCAGCGTGGGCAGCTTCTTGGAGTACTCGCTCATGTCGGGTTACCGCCCCGATCCCGCGTAGACGACGGCCTCGTCCTTGGAGTCGAGCTCGAAGGCGGTGTGGATCGCGGCCACCGCGGGCCGGACGCTGTCCGCGCGGCAGACCACGGAGATCCGGATCTCGCTGGTGGAGATCATCTCGGCGTTCACCCCGGCCTTGGCCAGCGCCTCGAAGAACACGGCGGTGACGCCCGGGTGCGACTTCATGCCCGCGCCGATCAGCGAGACCTTGGCGATCTGGTCGTCGTAGGCGAGCGAGTCGAAGTCGATGTGCGTCTTGAGCTTCGTCAGCAGGCTCATCGCCTTGGTGCCGTCGGTCTTCGGCAGGGTGAAGGAGATGTCGGTCAGGCCGGTCGCCGCGGCGGAGACGTTCTGCACCACCATGTCGATGTTGATCTCGGCGTCGGCGACGGCGCGGAAGATCTTCGCGGCCTCGCCCGGCTTGTCCGGGACGCCGATCACGGTGACCTTCGCCTCGCTGGTGTCGTGTGCGACCCCAGCGATGATCGCCTGCTCCATCTCGGCTCCTTCGGGGGTGTTGCGGATCCAGGTGCCCTCCAGCGTGGAGAAGGAGGACCGTACGTGAATGGGGACGTCGAAGCGGCGCGCGTACTCGACGCAGCGCAGGTGCAGGATCTTGGCGCCGGAGGCGGCGAGCTCCAGCATCTCCTCGTACTGCACGTTCGGCAGCTTGCGGGCCGCGGGGACCAGGCGCGGGTCGGCGGTGTAGACGCCGTCCACGTCGGTGTAGATCTCGCAGACCTCGGCGCCCATCGACGCGGCCAGCGCGACGGCGGTGGTGTCCGAGCCGCCGCGGCCGAGCGTGGTGATGTCCTTGGTGTCGTCGGACACGCCCTGGAAGCCGGCCACGATCGCGATCGCGCCCTCTTCCAGCGCCTTGTGGATCCGGCCCGGGGTGACCCGGATGATCCGCGCCTTGTTGTGCACCCGGTCGGTGATGACGCCCGCCTGGGATCCGGTGAAGGACCGCGCCTCGACGCCGAGGGACCCGATCGCCATCGCGAGCAGCGCCATCGAGATGCGCTCGCCCGAGGTGAGCAGCATGTCGAGTTCCCGGCCCTCGGGCAGCGGGGAGACCTGCTGGGCGAGGTCGATCAGCTCGTCGGTCGTGTCGCCCATGGCGGACACGACGACCACGACGTCGTTCCCGGCGCGCTTGGCCGCGACGATGCGCTTGGCCACGCGCTTGATGCTCTCGGCGTCGGCCACCGAGGAACCGCCGTACTTCTGTACGACAAGGCTCACAGTGAGCTCCGTCTTCTCTTCGTGCGCCCTGGGCCTACTGACCCCGCGACGCTGTCCCCGGCCGCGCACGTCTACTGGCGTGCGACGACGAACCGAGGACGGAGCCCATGCTAGCGAGAGCGGGTCGGCCTGTCCCGTTCGTTCCAATCCGTGAACGCCTGAGAGCGACCGGTCAGGACTCCTGCAGCCGCGATCCGGCCACGATCGAGTGCAGCGCGCGCAGCGCCGCGGAGGCCGCCGGGCCCCAGCCGGAGAGGTAGGAGAACTGCCACCACCACAGGGCCTCGGTCTCCCGGCCGGCCCGGAAGTGGGTGAGGCCGTGGGCCAGCTCGGTGACGATCGAGGCGATGTCGTCGGAGATCCGCCGGGTCTCCACCTCGGTGGGCAC
>DASTAE010000145.1:0-15526 GCA_035712985.1 Actinospica sp. | reverse complement strand
ATGCGCGTCCTCGCCGAGCGGGAGCGTCCGAACGACGCGACGATCACCCCGGAGTACCTGGCGGCCTGCGTGCGCGAGCAGCTGGCCGCTGTCGAGGGCGAAGTGGTGGTGCTGACCGAGGCCATCTCGAACTACCAGGTGGTCGGCGAGCATCTGCGCTGCGACCGGCCCGGCGCTCTGATCGGCTCGGGCGGCGGCTCGCTCGGCTGGTACGGCGGCGCCGCCGTCGGCGCGAAGCTGGCCCGCCCGGATGCGCTTGTCGTCTCGTTGGTCGGCGACGGCACCTACCTGTTCGGAGTGCCCTCCTCGGCGCAGTGGACCGCCCGCCGCTACGCAGCGCCGAGCCTGACGATCGTCTTCGACAACCAGGGCTGGAAGTCGCCGAAGCTCTCCACGCTCGGCGTGCACCCCGACGGCGCCGCCGCGACCAACGACGACTTCAACGTGGGTTTCGCCCCGGCGGCGGACCTGCCCGGTATCGCGGCGGCGGCCGGAGGAGCGTGGGCACGCACCGTCGAATCCGCCGCGCAGCTGCCCGGCGCGCTCAAGGAGGCTGTCGATGTCGTGCTCGGCGGACGGGCCGCCGTGTTGAGCGTCCGCGTGCCGGCGGTCTGAGCAGCGCGCGAAAGCATGTGGGCGCGGCGATCTCCGCCGCGCCCACACTCGCGTCTTTAGAACGGGTACGGAGCGATCTCCGCGCGCACCGTGAGCCACTGGGCTTCGGTGAACGCCTCGATGTTGGCTTCCGGCCCGCCGAATCTCGAGCCGGTGCCGGAGGCGCCGACCCCGCCGAACGGCGCGTTCGCCTCGTCCGCGACGGTCTGCTCATTGATGTGCGCGATGCCGCTCGGCACCGCGTCCGCGATACGCATGGCCGCGCCCGGATCGCCGAGGATTCCCAGCGAAAGACCGTACTCGGTGTCGGCCGCCAGCGCGATGGCCTCGTCCACCGTGGAGAACGGCACGATCGGGGCGACCGGCCCGAAGACCTCCTCCGCGTACGCGGGCATCCCCGGCGAGACGTCGGCGAGCACCGTCGGCCGGTAGAACAGGCCGTCGTAGGTGCCGCCGGCCACGAGCCGAGCTCCCGCCTGGACGCTGCGCCGGACCAGGTCGTCGATCCGGGCCACCTGCCGCGCGTCGATGATCGGCCCCAGGGCCACCTGGCCGGTCGACGGATCCCCGACGGGCAGCTGCTCGGCCTTCGCCGCCAGCGCTTCGACATACGCCTCGTACAGGCTTTCGTGGACCAGGTGGCGGCCGGTGGACATGCAGATCTGGCCTTGGTGCAGGAAGGAGCCGAAGGCGCCGGCCGAGGCCGCGCGCGCGAGATCGGCGCCCTCCAGCACGATGAGCGCGTTGTTTCCGCCGAGCTCGAGGTGCGCCCGCTTGAGGTGCTCGCCCGCGAGCCGTCCGACGGCCCGCCCGGCGGCGGTCGATCCGGTGAACGAGACCACCCGGACCTCCGGCGCGGTCACCAGCGCCTCGCCGGTCTCCGCCGCTCCCGGCAGCAGTTGGAGCAGCCCTCGCGGCAGGCCGGCCTCCTCGAAGACGCGGACCAGGGCCGCACCGCCGCAGACCGCGGTACGCGGGTCCGGCTTGAGTAGCACGGCGTTGCCGAGCGCCAGCGCCGGGGCGACCGAACGGATCGCCAGGATCAATGGGAAGTTGAACGGGGCGATGACCGCCACCACGCCGGCGGGCGTGCGGCGGCTGAAGCTCCACCGCGGTTCGCTGCTGGGCAGGACCGTCCCGGAGGGCAGCGACGCGAGGGACGCCGCCTCGAAGCACTCCTGAGCCGCGACGTGGATCTCCAACTGCGCCTTGGCGGACACCGATCCGGCCTCGCGCACGAGCCAGTCTTGGATCTCGGCCGCATGCGCCTCCCACAGCCGCCCCGCCTCGCGCAGCACGGCCGCGCGCGCCTCGTACGACGTGGCGGCCCAGGCCCGCTGGGCCTCGCGAGCCCGCCGCGCCGCGTCGCGCACGTCCTCGGGGGACGCGCCGCCGATCATGCCGAGTTGCTTGCCGGTGGCCTTCTCGACCACCTCGGTCTCGCCGCCTCGGCCCGGCGTCCATCCGTCGGCCGTGTGGATCCTGCCGGACCACAGGTCCGGGTCGAGCAGTGCGTGTTCGCGCATCTTCGGCTCCTCGTCGAGTCTTTCGCTGCGTTCGTGTGTGTTTGTGTTCTTCGGCCGCCGTCAGGCGCCGAGGCCGTCCAGCTCGGCGGCCGCCGCGTCGACGCGGGCCGCGGCCCGGGCCATCGCGTCGGCTTCGGCGGGTGCCAGCTCCCACTCCAGGACCTCGGCCACGCCCTCTCGGGAGAGCCGGACCGGGACGGTGAGGGCGGCGCCGGTGACGCCGTACTCGCCGTCCAGCACGACCGAGGCGGGGAGCACGTCCCGGGACCCGGTGGTGATGGCCTCGACCATGTGCGCGGCGCCGAGGCCGGTGGTCCAGGTGGAGGTCCGGCCGGAGTCCAGGGCCACGTGCCGGGCGTACCAGCTGTCCGAGTACTGCTGCGCGGCGGTGCGCTGAGCGGGGTCCAGCGCGATCGGCCGGCCGGCCACCTCGACCCGGCTGTAGACCGGGACCTGGCCCTCCCCGTGCTCGCCGAGGGTCCAGGCGTCGACCTCGCGGGGGTGCGCGTCGAGGGCCTGCCCGATGCCGGTGCGCAGCCGCAGGCTGTCGTTGAGCGTGTAGCCGACCAGCCGCCGCCTGGGCAGCCAGCCCTGCCGGTGCACCCAGGTGAGCAGCGGGTCCACCGGGTTGGTGAGCAGCAGCAGCACCCCGCCGAACGACGCGTCGCGCAGCGGGCGCACGATGTCCCGCACGATGGCGGCGTTGTCCGCCAGGAACACGGACCGGGAGGAGTTGAGCCGCAGCGGAACGGCGGCGCTGAGCACGACCACGTCGGCGTCGGCGGCGTCGTCGAGCGTGCCGCCGCGCACCCTGTGCGGGCGCGGCGCCAGCGCGACCGCGTTCTCCAGGTCCATCACATGGCTGTCGATCATCTTGGGCCGGGTGTCGACGAGGACGACCTCGTAGGGACCGGTCCCGGCGAGCAGATTGAACGCGGTGGAGGAGCCGATTCCGCCGGCCCCGCCGATGATCACGACCTTGGTCCATCCCGTCGACATTCGCGATTCCCTTCTCCGGCGCTGCGCTCTGGAGTGGGACGCTAGGGATGGCCGCGCGAGGCGGCCACAACCCGATTCGCAATGCGAAATGGATCGCGGCGGGCGTCAGTCGACGCCCGGCAGCACGGCGCCGGCCGAGAGCGCGGCCCGCAGCCGCCCGTTGATCAGCCGCGCGGTGTCGAGGACCGCCTCGACCTCCGCCCGGCCCGGGCGCTCCACCGTGTAGACGATCGAGACGGCCGCCGCGGCTTGGCCGGGTGCCGAGAGCACCGGCGCCGAGAGGGTCGCGAGCCCCGGGACGACCTCGTTGCGCGTGGTGGCGTATCCGGCGACCCGTGCCCGCGTCACCTCGGGGCGTTCGCCCTCGCGGGGCGGCTCGGCTGCGAGCATGGCGATGCCCGGAGAGCCCCGGTCGAGCGGATGACGGTCGCCGGGGCTGTAGACGACGCGCGACCGGGTGCTCTCCACCTCGACCGAGACCAGGGTGACGGCCTCGTCGCCGTCGCGGACGACGAAGAAGGCGGTCAGCCCCACCCGGGCCGCGAGCTTGGCGATTTCCGGCTTGGCGATCTGCTGCAAGATGGGCAGCGTGCGGCGCCCGAGCGAGTGCGCGCGGGTGCCGAGCACGTAGCCGCGCGGGGTGTGGGCCACCAGGTGGTGGTCCTGCAGTGTGCGCAGCAGCCGGTAGACGATGGACCGGTGCAGATCCATCTGCTGGCTCAGCTCGGCGAGCGAGAGCGGCACGTAGGACAGCGCGATCATTTCCAGCAGCTGCAACCCGCGGTCGAGGGTCTGCACACCGGACCTGCGGGCGGCGTCCGCCTCGACGGGCTTGGGCACGCCGGTCATCACGAACCCGCCCTGTCCGACCGGCTGCGCGCTTCCACGGCCGACTGCCTCATCCGCCCAGGAGGTCGGCGCACTCGCGGCGACCTCGATGGTCTCCTCGTCGGCCACTGTACGGCGCTGCGCGCCCGCCCGCTCCAGATGTCTCATGAAACGTCCGACGGCGGCGGTGCTTCCTCGTCCAGGTCCGGGAACACCGACGGGCGCGCCGTCGAAGCATCCGGTAGCGCGACGACCGCGCGGCGCGGCTCGCGGTGGTGGACCAGGTACGTGGCGTCGGGCCGGGCGTAGTGGCCGGCCGGGTCGTAGGCGTTCTTGGCGATCGCGATCTCGGCGAGGTCGATCTCGGCGTAGACGAGCGACTCGGCGCCCTCGTCCAGTTCCTTGGTGATCATCCGGCCGTCCGGTCCGTAGATCCGCGAGCAGCCGCCGCCCGCCCGCAGCAGGCCGCGCTGCTCCCGCGTGGAGGCGAACAGGTCGATGCCGGAGGGGCTGATCACCTGGGTGGCGGCGAGCACGAAGCAGCTGCCCTCCAGGGCGTACACCTGGGTGGCCGCCATGTTCGCCTCGGCGCTGAGCTGGTACGCGATGTCCGCGTAGAGCCCGAAGCAGGGCCAGCCGGCGATGTGCAACTGCTCGCCCTGGGCGTACATCGCGTACTTGCTGAGCGGCTGGAGGTGTTCGGCGCAGTTGAGGGCGCCGAGCCTGCCGAGGCCGGTGTCGACCACGGCGAGATCGCTGCCGTCGCCCTCGCCGAACAGGGTGCGCTCGACGTGGGTCGGCTTGAGTTTGCGGCGGTGCAGCAGCACGCCGCCGTCCGCGGCGATCACGGTCTGGCTGATGTAGAGGCTGCCGCGGTCCTTCTCGCTGTAGCCGAGGGCCACGGTGATCCCGTGGCGCCGGGCGGCCTGCCGGATCGCGGTCAGTTCCGGGCCGCCCGGGGCGAGTGAGTTGGCGTGGTAGCGGCCGACGAAGGGTGCCTGGCCCGCGACCGCCCCCAGCCACAGGAAGTGCGGGTAGCCGGGGATCCACACCTCGGGGAAGGCGATGATCCGCGCGCCGTTGCGGGCGGCCTCGGCGATCAGGTCCACCGTCTTGGCCGTGCCGGCTGCGGCGTCGAGCCAGGCGGGCTCTGCCTGCACGGCGGCGGCGAGGAACTGCGGGCGAGGCTCGGTCATCCCGGCTCTCCTTCGATGAGTATCTGTTCGATGCGCGATCCGATCCCGAGCAGGGACCGGTCGGTTCCCCAGGGCCCGTCGAGGGCGAGGCCGACGGGCAGTCCCGTGCGCTGCGCGCCGGGTACGGTGATCCCGGGGACGCCGGCCAGGCTCCCCGGGGCGGTATTGCGGACATAGGTGGGGAACGTGGCGCGCGCCCTACCGTCCACGAGCAGCCGGGTGAGCTCGTCCGGAACGAGCCCGGCAGGCCGCGGGGTGGTGGGGAAGATTATCGCGTCGGCACCCGTGGAACGGAAGATGCGGCGGTAGCCGTCGATCAGGAGGCGCTCGCGGTCGCGCAGGGCCCGCTCGTAGGCGTCGCGGGTCACAGCGCGCGGCGCGCCCTCGGCGAGGACCTCGGCGAACACGGTGCGGACCTCCGGGTCCGCGATGAGCTCGGTGAACTCAGCGAGGCTGTGCCCGGTGGCGCGCTCGAGGTAGGCGGGCAGGCGTTCGGCGGCCTCGTAGAGGGTGACCGGGAAGCCGATCGTCTCCTCCACCGCGCGAAAACCGTCAGCACCCACCGGGACGAGGTCGATCCCGGCGCGCTCCAGCAGTTCGAGGCCGCGTTCCCAGGCAGCCGCGGTGTGCGGATCGAGCTCCTCGGTGAAGTAGTCGCGCGGCACCGCGAGGACGACCGGCCGGTCGTGCGCGAACCGGGCCGGCGACGGGTCCGCGGCCAGCACCGCGTCCAGCGCGGCCAGTTCGGCGACCGTGCGGGCCATGGGGCCGATGGTGTCGCGGGTCGAGGACAGCGGTGTCGTGCCAGAGCCCGGGTAGCGGCCGACGGTGGGCCGCAGCGCGGCGATTCCGGTGAGGGCGGCGGGCACGCGCACGGAGCCGCCGGTGTCCGTGCCGAGCCCGATGCGCGTCGTGCCGCAGGCGATCGCCGCCGCCGTGCCGCCGCTGCTGCCGCCCGCGAAGCGGGACGGGTCGGCCGGGTTGCGCACCGTCCCGTACGCCGGGTTGGCGCTGGTGGCTCCGAAGGCCAGCTCGTGCATGTTGGTCTTGCCCAGCACCACGGCGCCGGCCGCCCGCAGCCTGGCCACCGCCTCGGCGTCGCGGTCCGGAACGAAGCCCGCGAGTCCGGGCGAACCGGCGGTGTTCGGCAGCGCGGCGACGTGGATGTTGTCCTTGACCGCCACCGGAACGCCGTGCAGCGGCCCCGAGGCCGGTCGCCGGTCCGCGGCGCGCGCCTGCTCGAGGGCGCGGTCGCCGGCGAGCGTGATGAAGGCGTTCAGGGCGGCCGTCTGCTCGGCCACGGCGAGCGAGCGCTCAGTGAGTTCCACGCTTGACGGCCGGCCGCGGAGTGCTCCGGGGGCCGAAGAGGACGGCGATTCCATGGCGGGTGACGCTAGGCCCTCGGCCCGAGGCCCGGAACTGGGCGGTTTCCATATGCGAGACGAACCGGGCGCGGCGTCCGGGTCACCGATGCGCGAAGACTTCGCGTCCCGTCTCGCATATGGAATCTCGGGCCTACCGGCGGGCTCGCCTCCGCTCCTACGTTCACGGCCCGCCCTCACTGAACCGCGGCGACGCTCGCGGCACCGGCCTTCGGGAGCCAACCATGGAACACATCGCACACCAGCTCAGCAGACGAACCGTGCTGCGCACGATCGGCCTCGGAACCGCGGCCGTCGCCGCGTCATCCGGCCTGTCCGCGTGCGCCTCGGGCCTGAAAACCTCCGGTTCGGCGTCGGGCGACACCATCCGGATCGGCTACGTCAGCCCGCGGACGGGCGCCTACGCCGCGTTCGCCGAAGCCGACGCCTACCTGCTCAACCAGGCCAGAGCCTTCTTCGCCAAGGGCATCACCGCCAACGGGAAGAAATACGCGGTCGAGATCCTCGACCGCGACACCGGATCCGACCCGCAGCAGGCTGCCACCGTCGCGGAGGAACTCATCACCCAGCGGAACGTCGACCTGGTGCTGGTGACCTCGACACCGGAGACCATCCATCCGGTGGCGGGCCTGTGCGAGAGCAACGGAGTGCCCTGCGTCTCCACCGTGGAGCCCTGGGAGGCGTGGTACTTCGGGCGGGGCGCGACCCCCGCCAAGCCGTTCAAGTACACCTATCACTTCTTCGACGGCATCGAGCACGTCGTCGCCGCCGAGACCGGCATGTGGCGGCAGATCGACACCAACCGCGTGGTCGGCGTGCTCTGGCCGAACGACACCGACGGGAACGCGTTCCGCTCGACCACGACCGGATACCGCTCGCAGCCCGGGGTCAAGGGCTTCACCATCGTCGACCCGGGGACCTACGAGGACGGCACCAAGGACTTCTCCTCGATCATCGCCGCGTTCAAACAGCACAACGTGGAGATCCTGGCCGGCGTGCCCGCGCCGCCGGACTTCGCCACCTTCTGGACGCAGGCGGCGCAGCAGGGCTTCCGACCCAAGATGGCCACCATCTCCAAGGCGATCCTGTTCGAGTCCACGGTCGCCTCGCTTCCCGACAACCTCGGCGACGGGCTGTGCACCGCGAGCTGGTGGCTGCCGCAGTACCCGTTCACCTCCTCGCTCACCGGCCAGTCCGCCGCGCAACTGGCCGCCGACTACGAGAAGTCCAGCGGCCGGACGTGGAACCAGGCGCTCGGTCCGAACCACGCGCTGTTCGAGGTCGCCAACCACGTCCTGAGCCGCGCCGACCCGAAGAACCGCGAGGCGGTGGCCGCGCAGATCGGCAGGTCGACGCTCGACACCGTGCTCGGAAAGCTCACCTGGACCGGAGGCGGCGCCGCCAACCCGGTGCGCAACGTCGCCGCGATCCCGATGGTGGGCACCCAGTGGACCAAGGGCGCCGGCGGCTTCGACCTCAAGGTGGTCGGCGACTCGGCGTTTCCCGCGGTCAAGGTCGACGGCTCGGTGAGGCAGCTGTGAGCATCGCCGAACCACTGCTCGACGCACGGCGCCTGGCCGTCCACTTCGGCGCGGTACGGGTCCTCGAGGACGTCAGCCTGACGATCCCGCGCGGCCAGGCGGTCGGCATGGTCGGCCCGAACGGGGCCGGCAAGTCGACGCTGCTGAGCGCGATCTCCGGAGTCCAGCGGGTGAACCAGGGCACCGTGCGGATCGAGGGGCGCGACGTCACCGGAGTCTCGGCGGCCGGCCGGTGCAGACTCGGCGTGGGCCGCTCGTTCCAGATCCCGAAGCCCTTCGGCGACCTGACGGCCTTTGAGAACGTCCTGGTCGGCGCCGAGCGCGGGGCCGGACTGCGCCGCCACCGGGCCCGCGCGGCGGCCCTGGAGGCGCTGGAGCTGACCGGGATGCTGGCCGCGGCGAACTCCCCCGCCGGATCCCTGCCGCTGCTCAGCCGCAAACGGCTGGAGCTGGCCCGCGCGCTCGCGACCGCGCCGCGCCTGCTGCTGCTCGACGAGATCGCCGGCGGCCTGACCGAGGCGGAGACCGAGGATCTGGTCGCCACCGTGCTCGCCGTGAAGGAGTCGGGCGTGACCATCCTGTGGATCGAGCACGTGGTCAAGGCCCTCGTCCAGGTCGTCGACCGCCTCGTCTGCCTCGCCTTCGGCGCCATCCGCGCGGACGGCGACCCGCACGAGGTGCTCGCCAGCGCCGAAGTGGCCGAGGTCTACCTGGGCGGTGCCGCCGTATGACACTGCTTCAGATCGAGTCGGTCGACGCCGGGTACGGCGACTTCCAGGCCCTGTTCGGCATCTCCCTGGCCGTCGCAGACGGCGAACTGCTCGCCCTGGTCGGCGCGAACGGCGCGGGCAAATCCACCCTGCTGGGCACGGTGGCCGGATCGATCGCGCCCTTCAGCGGTCGGATCCGCTTCGACGGCGAGGACGTCACCGCCCTGACCGACATCCAGCGCGCCCGGCGCGGCATCGGCCTGGTGCCGGAGGGCCGACGGCTGTTCCCCTCGCTCACCGTGGAGGAGAACCTCAGGGTCGGCAGCGCCACCGGCCGCGATGGCCGCTGGAACCTGGAGACGGTCTACGCGGCGCTGCCGCTGCTCGGCGAGCGCCGCGCGCGCCGCGCCGCGACCCTCTCCGGCGGCGAGCAGCAGGCCGTCGCCATCGGCAGGGCCCTGATGGGCAATCCCCGGCTGCTGCTGCTCGACGAGGTCTCGCTCGGCCTCGCCCCGGTCGCGGTCGAGCGCGTCTACGAGGCCCTTCCGGCGATCCGCGAGGGCGGGACGGCCGTGGTCCTGGTCGAGCAGGACCTGGCCCGCACGCTCGCGGTCGCCGACCGGATCGCCTGCGTGCTCGAAGGGCGCGTCGTGCTGAGCGGACCGCCCGGAGAACTGACGAGGGAACAGGTCACGGCCGCCTACTTCGGGACCGCGACCGCAACCGCCGAGACCACGGAGGCGCTGTCATGACCTGGCTCAACGCGATCATCCAGGGAATGCTGCTCGGCGGCATCTTCGCGATGGCCGCCTCCGGACTCTCGCTGATCTTCGGCGTGATGCGCATCGCCAACCTGGCGCACGGCGACCTCATGGTCCTCGGCGGCTACGTGGCCTCGGTCTCGGCAATGCACTTCGGCGTGCCCGTGGTGCTCAGCGTGCCGGTGTCCATGGCCGTACTCGGGCTGCTCGGCTATCTCATACAGCGGTTCCTGCTGGAACGCGCCATGCGAATCAGCGAGTTCGCACCCCTGATGGTGACCTTCGGACTGTCCGTCATCATCCCGAACACCCTCTTGCAGGTATACAGCGACAACGCGCAGCCGCTCGGCATCGGCTCGCTCGCGACGGCCAGCATCACCCTGACGAATCAACTGTCCATCGGCTGGTTTCCGCTGATCACCGTGGTGGCAGCGGTCGCTGTGCTGGCGGCGCTGCATCTACTGCTCTACCGCACGCACACCGGGCGGGTCATCCGCGCGACGGCCGACGACAGCGCGGTGGTGCGCCTGATGGGCGTGGACAACCGCAAGGTCTACGCGGTGACGACCGTCATCGCCTTCGCCACCGTCGCGCTCGCCGGCGTCCTTTACACGATGCGGCAGGGCGGGATCACCCCCTTCGAGGGTCAGCTCACCGTCCTGTTCGCCTTCGAGACCGTCATCATCGGAGGCCTCGGCTCGCTGTGGGGAACACTCGCCGGCGGCATGGTGCTCGGCGTGGCGCAGTCGGTCGGCGGCCAGATCTCGCCGGACCTGCCGCTGCTGACCGGCCACCTCGTCTTCCTTCTGGTCCTTGTTCTGCGCCCGCAGGGCCTGTTCGGCAGGAGTGCCCTCGCATGACCGCACCATCGAGCACGATCACCTCCGCCGGCGTTGCCAAGGCGGCGCGTCACACTGTGAGCAGGGGCGGACGGGCCACGCTGCTCGGCCTCGTCGGCAGCACCGCCGTGCTGCTCGCGATGGCCGCGCTCCCCTACCTGGTCGACCCCTCACTCACCAGCCAACTGGTCAAACTCTGCTACCTCGTCACGCTGGCCACGATGTGGAACCTGCTGGCCGGGTACGCGGGCATGGTCTCGATCGGCCAGCAGGCCTACATCGGACTCGGCGCCTACGCGCTGTTCGTCGTCAACGACCACGGACTCAACGTCTACGCGGGCACGATCGTCGTCTCGGTGGTGGTCGGCCTGCTCGCCTGGCCCGTGTCGTATATCGCCTTCCGTCTGCGCGGAGGCTACTTCGCCGTCGGCACCTGGGTGATCGCCGAGGTCGTCCAACTGATCGTGGTCCGCTTCCGGTCGCTCGGCTCTGCCAGCGGCCGCAGCCTGTCCTCCGTGACCCAGGACCCGCTGCTGCGCGGCGCCTACACCTACTGGCTCGCGGTCGCCGTCATGGCCGCGGCGCTCCTCGGCACCTTCGCAGTGCTCCGCGGGCGCCTCGGCCTGGATCTGCAGGCGATCCGCGACGACGAGACGGCGGCGGCCTCCCTCGGTGTGCGGGTCACCCGCGGCAAGCGCGCGATCTACATCCTGGCCGCTGCGGGCTGTGCCGCCGCGGGCGCGGTGATCTGCGTCTACACCCTCGGGGTCGCGTCCCCGGCGCAGATCTTCGGCGTCCAGTACTCAGCGCTGATGATCTTCATGGTGGTCATCGGCGGCATCGGCACGATCGAAGGGCCGATCATCGGCGCCGTCGCCTACTTCCTGCTCGACAAGTACTTCGCGCAGGCCGGCGTCTGGTATCTCGTCGTCGTCGGCGCCTGCGCCATCGTCATCTCGCTGTACCTCCCGCGCGGCCTGTGGGGAACGCTCGCCCACCGGACGGGCTTCTCGGTGTTCCCCGTCAGGCACTTCGTTCGCAGCCCGACCGTGACCCGGGACTCGAAGCAGCCGGAGTAGGCCGGGCCCCGGCCATCGTCGGAGTGTGCTCGGCCTGCAGGCCGGTGCCGGCCGTTGCGGCACCGAAGGCGACGGCTCGCAGCTCGCCTAGCCCGCTGCGCTCTCGCGCAGCAGGCTCAGCCCGTTGATCAGCAGGTCGAGGCCGAAGGAGAACTCCACGGGCAGCGGTACCGGCAGCGAGTCGGCGACCGCGAGGGTTGCGGGGTAGCGTTCCGGGTCGATGGTGTGGAAGGCCGCTGCGATCTCGCCGCTGGCATCCCCGCGCGCCCCGGCCTGCCCGCCGAGCTGCATCGCGAAGCCCAGGACGTGACCGGCGAGCGCGGCGTAGGAGCGCGCCGCCAACTCCGGCGGGAACCCGCCGGCGAGCAGCACCGTGAGGCACTGTTCGCGCACCCACATCGCGTTCGCGCCGACGGGGACCTGCTCGATCAGCAGCGATGCGACGTTCCGATGCCGGCCGAGGGCGTCGAACATCTGTTGGGCGACCGTGCGGCACGCCTGCTGCCAGCCCATCGCGGCGAGCGCGTCGGAGTCGAGCTCGACCTCGCCGAACACCTGGTCGACGACCTGCCCGACCAGGGCCGCGCGGTTGGCGAAGTGCCGGTAGAGCGTCGCGGTTCCCGAGTTCAGACGCTGCGCGAGCAGGCGCATCGACAGCGCCTCGACGCCTTCGGTGTCGGTGATCTCCAGTGCCGTGGCAATGATCCGGTCCAGTGGCAGCTTCGGCCGTCCGGGGGACCGTCGCCCGGACGGCGGATGTCGCAACGCCTGATCGTTGGTCGTGGTCACACCATCAGTATGCCGGTTGCTTGACGCCGGCCGTATTTATGGCAACACTGTATCCATTATGAAAGCGTGGTCTTCGCCGCAGAGCGACTCACAGTTCATCGACGTGGACGGCCTGCGTGTGCACTACAAGCGCGCCGGGCACGGTCCGGCGCTCCTGCTGCTGCACGGCAGCGGCTCCTCCCTCCATCACTTCGAGCGCGCGGCCGCGCTGCTGGCGGGCTCCTTCGACGTGATCCGCCCCGACCTGCCCGGGTTCGGGCTGACCGGGCCGCGCAAGGACCGCGACTACCGCATCACGACGTACGCGCAGACGATCGCGCATTTCGTGCGGGTCCTCGGGGCGCCGCGCTACGCCGTGGCCGGCAACTCGCTCGGCGGGAACATCGCCTGGAACCTCGCCCTCGATCACCCGGAGCCGCTGACCGGCCTGGTGCTGGTCAACGCGACCGGATACCCGGAGAAGGAGATGCCCGCGGGCATGCGCCTGATGCGCAAGCCGCTGCTGCGGCCGATCCTGCGGCGCTGGATGCCGCGCAGCGCGATCGAGAAGAACCTGCGCATGGCCGTCGGCCCCAACTCGGACCTCGTCGACGAGGCGATGATCGAGCGCGGCTACCAGCTGATGAGCCGCAAGGGCAACCGGTCGGCGTTCGTCGACCTCGTCAACACCGACCAGGCCGACCGCAGCGGCCTGATCCCGCGCATCGCGGTGCCGACCCTCGTGCTGCGCAGCGCCGGCATGGACGGGCAGCATTTCACCCGCGACATCCCCGGCGCCTTGGAGCAGGTCCACCCCGACGGCGGGCACCTGGTGCCCGAGGAAGACCCGGCGTGGTTTTCCGCCGCCGTCGAGAGCTTCCTGCATTCCCTGCCGGATGCGGCCGCCTCGCGCCAAGGAGGCACGGCATGAAGTACTTCACCACCGGCGACGAGCCGCTGCGGTTGAACGCGGCCACCCGGCGCGAGCTGCGCGGCAGCTTCAGCGAGCTCTCGGACGGGGTCACCCACTATGAGCTGACCGGGCCCGTCGACGGCGAGATCGCGGTGCTGATCGGCGGTCTGATGATCCCGCTGTCCTACTGGGACGCGACCGCCGCCGAGTTGCACGAGCGCGGCATACGCACCCTCGCCCTCAGCTGCTACGGCCGCGGTTACTCCGACCGTGTGCAGGCCCGCTACGACGAGACGCTGTTCGCGCGGCAACTGTCCGAACTGGTCGAGCGCCTCGGCCTGACCCGGCCCGTGCACCTCGTGGGCACCTCCATGGGCGCGCTGATCGCGATGGCCTACGCCGAGCAGCACGCCGCCTCCATCGCCACGCTCAGCATCATCGGCCCCGCGGGCCTGCTGCCGCGCACGAGGAAGTCGCCGGACCGGATGCTGCGCAGCGACCTGGTCGCCGGATTCGTCGCACGCAGACGCGGCCGGAAACTGCTCGAAGAACACCTGGGCCACAACATCGACGACCCGAAGCTCTCCGCCGACCTCGCCGCCATCGTCCTGGACGCTTACCAGTACGAAGGCTCGCTGTATGCGTTCTTCGACACCCTCCAGCACCTGCCGCTGTCCGGGCGCACCGAGGTGTTCCGGCGCACCGGCGCACTCGGACTGCCGACCCTGCTGATCTGGGGAGCCGACGACAAGGTCACCCCCGCCACGAACATGGACACCGCCCGCGACCTGCTGCACGCGAAGGAAAGCCACCTGATCACCGACTGCGGCCACATGGTGCCCTTCGAACGGCCCCGCGAGATCGCCGAGCAGATCGCGGCTTTCGCGACCTCGCACACCACCGAGAGGCAAGAGTCATGAACCACCCCACACCGATCGACGTCCTCGTCGTCGGCGCGGGCCCCGCCGGCACCGCCCTCGCGATCGACCTCGCCCGGCGAGGGCTCGCGGTGCGCACCGTCAACAAGGCGCCCGGCGCCTTCGACGGTTCACGCGCCAAGGGCATCCAGCCGCGCACCCTCGAGGTCCTGGCCGACCTCGGCGCCCTCGACGACGTGCACGAAGGCGGCGACCTCTACCCGAAGCTGGCGCTGCACGTCGGCCCGGTCGGCGTGCCGTGGCGGATGATGCCCGAGAAGGAACCCACCCCGGACGTCCCGTACCCGAACACGTGGCTGATCCCGCAGTACCGCACCGACCGGGCGCTGCACGCCCGACTGTCCGAACTCGGAGTCGGCGTCGAGTTCGGGCGGGAACTGGTCGAACTGAGCCAGGACGACGAGTACGTCACCGCGCGTATCGCCGACCATCGCGGGACCGAGGAGATCACCGCTCGCTACCTCGTCGGCGCCGACGGCGGCTCCAGCGCCGTGCGCAAGCAGCTCGGTATCGAGTTCACCGGCACGACCGACGAGGCCGAACGCCTCTACATCGTCGACGCCACCACCACGGGCCTGTCCCGTGACCGGTGGCACATGTGGCCGCTGCCGCGCGCACGGTTCATGGGCGCCTGCCCGCTCCCGCACAGCGACGTCTTCCAGTGGATGCTACGGCTCGGGGCCGACGAGACCCCGCCGGCCGGCGCCGCCGAGCTGACCGAGCGGATCCGCGCGCACACCCACAGCTCGAAGATCAGCCTGCACCTGATCCACTGGACCTCGGTCTTCCGGCCCAACATCCGCCTGGCCGAGCGCTACCGTTCGGGCCGCGCTCTGATCGTGGGCGACGCAGCCCACGTACACCCGCCGGCCGGCGCCCAGGGCCTGAACACCGGAATCCAGGACTCTTACAACCTCGGCTGGAAGATCGCGCAGGTCCTGGCCGGAGCCGACCCCGTCCTGCTGGACACCTACGAGGCCGAACGCCAACCGATCGCCGCCGGGGTGCTGGGCCTGGCCACCGAGAAGTTCTCGGGCATGGCCAAACTCGACCCCTCCAGCATCAAGCGCGGCAAGGACGAGCAGCAGCTCGCCCTGAGCTACTTCGGCGGCCCTCTCGCGAGCCCCGAGGCCGAGCGCACCTCGACGCTGCGGGTGGGCGACCGCTCCCCCGATGCCGACCTGCGCGGTCCCGACGGCCCGGTCAAGCTCTTCGAAGCGCTGCGGGGCGAGCACTTCACCGCCATCGCCCACGGCACGCACGCGGCGGAAGACCTCGCCCGACTGCCGTGGTCACCCGCCGGTGCGCCGCTGAGGCGCGTCACCATCGACGCCTCCGGTCCCAGCCCCGACCTCGCGCTCACCGATCCCGACGGGACGTTCGAGCGCATCTACGGAATCGCAGGCGACACGCTCCTGCTGATCCGCCCCG
>DASTAE010000144.1:0-7189 GCA_035712985.1 Actinospica sp. | reverse complement strand
CCGGCCCGCGGAAGGATCGGCGATCATGAGAGGCGGGAAACCTCCCTCTCCCACCGTAACTAACGGAGCGTGCTCTTGAGTTCCCCGGCAGACGACGGCAAGCGTACGGCCCGGCTCCGGTCGGCGGACGGCGACACGCGGCCCGCCGAGGATGCCGCGCGCCCGCTCACGGTGGCCGTGACCGGCGCGGCCGGCCACCTCGGCGCGGCCGTGCTGCGGCACCTCGCCGAGCAGGGGGTGGGCCGCGGCATCGGCCTGGTGCCGCGCGGTCCGAAGGCCGAGCGGGAGCAGTGGCCCGCCGGGGTGGTGCAGCGCTCGGCCGACCTGCTCGACCCCTCGCTGGCCGAGCGGCTGAGCGACGTGGACGTGCTGGTGCACGCCGACCTGGACGTCAGCCCGGACACCGACGCCTCCGAGCGGACCCGGCACAACGTGCGCGGCACCGAGACGGTGCTGACCGCCGCGGCCGCGGCCGGCGTGCACCGGGTGATCCTGCTCAGCAGCGCCATGGTCTACGGCGCGCTGCCGGACAACCCCGTGCCGATCCCGGACTCCGCCCCGCTGCGCGCCGTGCCCGACGGCTCGCTCGTCGCCGACCTGCTGGAGATCGAGCGCCTCGGCCGCCGCGCCCCGCGCGCGCACCCCGGACTGCATGTCACGGTGCTGCGTCCGGCCATCGTCACCGGCCCCGGCGTGGACAGCGTCTTCACCCGGCACTTCGAGGCCCCGCGGCTGCTCGTGGTCAAGGACACCGAGCCCTGCTGGCAGTTCTGCCACCTCGAGGACCTGGCCGGCGCGCTCGCCTTCGCCGCGCTGCACGAGGAGCTGGAGGGCCCGTACAACGTGGCGAGCGCCGGCTGGCTCGGCCAGGAGCAGATCGAGGAGAGCTCGGGTCTGCGCCGGATGGAACTGCCCGCGGGCGTGGCCCTCGGCGCGGCCGAGCGGCTGCACCGGCTGCACCTGACCCCGGCCCCGGCCACCGACCTGCAGTACGTGATGCACCCCTGGGCCGTGTCCGCCGAGCGTCTCGAGGCCGCGGGCTACACCGCGAAGCTCGGCAACGAGGAGGCCTTCCAGGCGCTGCTCGACGAGGTCGAGGGGCACCACGCCGCGCTGGCCCGCCGCCTCGGCAAGAAGGACGCGGCCGCCTCGCTCGGCGCCGCCGGGGCCACCGTCGCCCTGGTCGGCACCGCCGCCCTCGTGCGCCGCGCCCGCAAGAAGCGCCGCAGCTGACCGGATCACCCGCCGGTCCGCCTCGTATGATGGAGCGATGACCGGCATCCACGTCGAGATCCGCACCGAGGCGCTGTCCGTGGACGCGCTGCTGGCCCTGGCCGCCGACCGGACGGCCGGGGGCACCGCCGTCTTCATCGGCACGGTCCGCGACCACACGCCCGAGGCCCCGGGCGCGGTCGTCACCGGGCTCGAGTACGAATCTCACCCCGAGGCCCTCGCCCGGCTGCGCGAGGTGGCCGAGAAGGTCGCCGCCGAGCACGACGTGATCACCCTGGCCGCCGAGCACCGCGTGGGCCCGCTCCAGGTGGGCGAGGCCGCGGTCGTCGTCGTCGCCTCCGCCGCGCACCGCGCCGAGGCCTTCGCCGCCTGCCGCGCGCTGATCGACACGCTCAAGGCCGAGGTCCCCATCTGGAAGCGCGAGGGATTCGAGGACGGGTCCCACACCTGGGTCGGCATCTGAGTTACCGTCGGATCCGTGCTTTCCATCCTGATCTGGTGGGCCATCCCGGTCGCCGCGGCGGTCGTGGCCGCGATCGTGATCGCGATCACGCGCCGGGTCCGCACCTCGCACGGCGACGTGGAGACGATGGACCACTACCGGCGGGCCCGCGAGGTGCTGGCCCGGGCCTCGGCGGACGGCGTGGCCGCGAGCCCGCGTTCGGGCGGTGCGCGGCAGGAGTAGTCCCGCCTGCCGACGCTCAGCCGCGTGCACTAAGGTCGGGCTTATGCCTCGTCGACGCGCCGTCACCCTCGCGGTCTCCGGCACCCTGCTCGCCGGTTTCGCCGCGGGGGCGCTGTTCCAGACCGTGCCCTACGCGGAGCTCACCCCGGGCCCGACCTTCAACGTGCTCGGCACCCAGGACGGGACGGCGAACGGCACGCCGCTGATCACGATCACCGGCACCAGGACCTATCCGACGACGGGTCAGCTGCGCATGGTCACGGTCGGCGTCTCCGAGGAGAGCTACCAGATGCCGCTCGGCGAGGCGATCGCCGGCTGGCTGAGCAGCGACCAGGCGATCGTGCCCAAGGAGACGATCTACCCGGCCGGCCAGACCCAGCAGCAGAGTGACGCGCAGAACACCCAGGAGATGACCGACTCGCAGGACTCGGCGGTCACCGCGGCCCTGGCCGCGCTGAACATCAAGCCGACCGGCAGCGAGGTCGTCATCGCCTCGGTCACCGACGGCGGGCCGGCGGCCGGGAAGCTGCAGGCGGGCGACGTGATCGACGCCGTGGACGGCACGATGATCGATACCGGCGGACAGAGCGGGATGGACCAGGTCACCTCCACGATCCAGAAGCTCAGCCCCGGCGCGCAGGTCACCTTCCAGATCAGCCGGGACGGCAAGAAGCAGTCGATCACCACCGGCAGCGAGAACAACGGCGGCAAGGCCGAGGTCGGCATCTCCATCGAGAGCGAGAACGTCTTCCCGTTCACGGTGAGCATCCAGCTCAACAACGTCGGCGGACCGAGCGCGGGCATGATGTTCGCGCTCGGCATCATCGACAAACTGACCGACACGAACCTGACCGGCGGCCGGGTCGTGGCGGGCACCGGCACCATCGACGCGAGTGGCAACGTCGGCGCGATCGGCGGAATCCAGATGAAGACCATCGGCGCGCGCAACGCCGGGGCGACGGTCTTCCTGGCCCCGGCGAGCAACTGCGCCGAGGCCAAGGCCAACCAGCCCGCGGGCCTGGAGCTGGTCAAGGTGAACACGCTCAAGGACGCGCTGAACGCCCTCACCGACATCCGCGACGGCAAGACCCCGCCGCTCTGCTAGGACCGGGGCGGGCGAGCTAGTCCTTCAGCGTGTCGGCGAGGGCGCGCACCAGGTTCGGCACCAGGTCGGCGCCGGAGAGCACCTCGTCGTCCTTGTCCTTCGAGCGCAGCCGCAGCGCGCAGTCCCTGGCCCCGTCGCGCAGCACGCCCACGGCGATCCGCACCTCCTGCCGCTCGGGATGCGCGGCCACCCACGCGTCCGCGTCGGTCTCGTCGGCCGGCAGTTGCTCCTGCGCGCTCGGCGGCAGCATCAGCCGCTCGACCACGAGCGCGGCCCCGTGCACCGTCTCCGGCCAGGCGATCCCGGCCAGCAGTTCGTCCAGCGGACGGTCGGCCGGCACGCCCTCCTGCTCGATCGAGGTGTACGTGCGCAGCGGCCCGATCTGGCCGCCGAACTCGACCGTCTCCGGCGCCAGCGCCGCCGCGAGCCGCGGCTCGGCGGCGATCAGCTCGGCCGTGTCGACCAGGGCGAACAGCCGCACGCCCTGGTCCCAGCCGTCCCTGGCCACGTGCTGCTCCAACTCGATGAGCGCCTGGGTCAGCGCCGGGTTCTTCGAAGGATCCATGCCGACCATTCTCGACCACCCGCGAACCGATTTGCGCCGCCGGACGGCTTCGACGTACAGTAGAGCAACGCCAACGCGGGGTGGAGCAGCTCGGTAGCTCGCTGGGCTCATAACCCAGAGGTCGCAGGTTCAAATCCTGTCCCCGCTACCACGGGTCCCGGCCAGTCGGAAGACTGGCCGGGATTTTTGCGTTGAGTGGCCAGGAGGTAACGATGGTCATCGACAATGTGGCGGCGGACCGCTGGGCCAGTGCCCTGCACCTGTTCGACGACGGGGCCGCGGCGGCCGCGGATCATGAGGAGAGCGCGCTCGAGCGCTGGGAGCGGGCGCAGCTGCTCTTCGAGGCCAAGGACTACATCAAGGCCGCGCAGCTGCTCGCCGACGTGGTGGACGAGGTCCCGGAACTGACGGCGCCTCGGCTGCTGCTGGCGCGCTCGTACTACCACTCGGCCCAGCTCGGCCGCGCGGAGTCGCAGCTTCGCGCGATCGTCGAGCGGGATCCGGTCGAGCACTACGCGCACCTGATGCTCGGGCGCACGCTGGAGCGTCAGGGTCGGCGCGACGAGGCGGAGCAGTGGCTGCGCCTGGCCGCCGCGTTCAGCGGTGAGGTTGGTCCTCCGGCTGATCGCTCTCCGGGCACGCCCGAGCCAGCAGAGCGGTGAGGGCGGCCGCCTGTTCGGGGCCGATCGTGGCGCCCAGCGCGTCGCGGACGGCCTCGGCCAGCTCCGGGCCCTTCTGCTCGAGCAGCCGCGCGCCCTTCTCGGTGAGCGTGAGCGCGATGCCGCGCCGGTCGCCGCGCACCGACTGCCGCGTGACCAGGCTGGAGTGGTTCAGGCAGCCGACCTGGTAGGTCAGCCGCGTCTTCGGGCGGCCCAGCAGTTCGGCGATCCGGCTCATCCGCAGCGTGTGATCGGGCTGGTCGGCCAGCAGACAGAGCACCAGGAACTCGTCGTGCGAGACGCCGAAGGCCTCTTTCACCTTCTTGGTCACCAGCTGCTCGACGGCCCCCGCGGCCGCGAGCACGCGCATCCACACGCGCAGATCATCGGGCAGCAGCCCCGCCTCGGTCTCCACGCGCTCGGTCATGGATCCAGGATAGCAGTGGTCCAAATTTGAACTTTCGGCTAGCATGAAGTTCAAATTTGGACCACTACTTCTCCCCGGAGGTTCCCATGGCCGGCGTTCCCGAGGCCGGAAAGTTCGTGCTCGACCCAGCGGCGTCCGCGGTCGCCATTCAGCACAAGACGATGTGGGGCCTGGTGACCGTGCGCGGCACCTTCACCACCGTCGACGGCGTCGGCGAACTGCACGAGGACGGCAGCGCCGGGGGCTTCGTCACGCTCGGCGCCGACTCGCTCAGCACAAAGAACGCCAAGCGCGACACCCACCTGCGCTCGGTGGACTTCTTCGACGCGGCCAACCACCCGAGCATCCGGCTCGAGGTGGTCGACGTGGAGCGCAGGACCGACTCCGTCCTCGACGTCAGCGGGCACCTGAGGATCCGCGGCATAACGAAACCGCTCTCGCTCACCGCCGCGATCGGCGCCGTCGAGGCCGACGCCGTCACCCTGACGACTGAATTCGACGTCGACCGCGAGCACTTCCAGATGACGTGGAATCAGCTGGGCATGATGCGCGGCCTCACCAAGGTGACCGCAACGCTCCGCTTCACCCGCCGCGAGGGCTGAGGGGCCGGCTCCGCGGTCAATTGATGCCGAGTATGCGGTCCATGCCGAGAGGCACCTCGTGCAGCAGCAGGCGGCTGCGGACCTCGCGCACGCCGAGCTCGGCCTTGAGCCGGTCGATGACCGTTTCGAACTCGTGCGCGTTCGTGCAGGCGACGCGTAGTAAGTAGTCGTAGTCGCCGGTCAGTCGCATGGCTCCGATGACCTGGGGCACCTCGTGCAGTTGGGCTTCGAAGGCCGTGCGGTCCACGCCCTCGCGCAGTCGGATGTCGCTGACCATCTGCATACTGCGGCCGAAGGTCTCGAGGTTCAGATCCGCGTGGTACCCGCGGATCGTCTCGGAGGCCCGGAGCCGACGCACCCGCTCGGCCACCGAGTTGGCCGAGAGACGGACCTTGCGGCCGAGTTCCTGATACGTGGCACGCCCGTCCTCGAGCAGGAGCGCCAGAAGCTGCCGATCGATGCCGTCCACGGACCCATCTTAGGATCCCTCGGCCGAACCGCCTATCAGCCGAGTTTTCCGCTGCCGCGACAGCCACAGTGCCGCGAACCCCGAGCCAAAATCGGCGGGGTTCTCGGAAGAATCGCAGCCATGGAGATCCTGCTCTTCAGAGCTGCTCTAGCCCCCGTCCTCGTCCTGATCGTCTCCGTGGTCGGCCGACGTCTCGGCCCACGGCTCGGCGGCCGGCTGCTCGGCGCGCCGACCACGACCGGCCCGTTCCTGTTCGTGCTGTGTATCAGTGCCGGGGCGAGCACCGCCGCGGGCGCCGCGCACGGCAGCGCGGCGGGCCAGCTGACCGTGACGTGCTTCTGCCTCGCTTACGGACGCTTCGCACGCGGGCGCCGCCCGCTCCCGACCCTCCTCATCGCGGTGACCTGCTCGGCCCTCGCCGCCTTCGTCGCGGCGACCCTCGACGACATCGGGCTGACCGCCGCGCTGTCCCTGCTGCTCGTGACCGTGGGCCTGCTGACGTGGCCGAGTTCCTCACGCCCGCAGCCGAAGCAGACGCCCACGCGCCGGTGGGAGCTCCCGGCACGCATGGCGATATCCGCGGCGATGGTGGTCGGCTCCACAGAGGTCGCCCTGGCTGCCGGCCCGTTCATCGGCGGTATCGCGTCTTCGCTACCGGTGCTGCTCTCCGTGATGGGGCCGTCGGCTCATCGCGCGTCCGACGCGCTCGCCGACGAGTTGATGCACGGCGCGCTGATCTCCTGCCTGGCCACGATCAGCTTCCTCACCGTGGTCGCCTTCACCCTGCAGCCTCTGGGCCTGCTGGCGTTCCCGCTGGCGCTCGGGGCGCTGGTGCTCGCCGACTGCTACCCGCGCGCCCTCGTGGCCCTGGCGTAACGCGGCCGTCATCCGGCATGCGAAAGGCCCCCTCCGACGCTGGTCGGAAGGGGCCTCTATCGCGTAGCGGGGACAGGATTTGAACCTGCGACCTCTGGGTTATGAGCCCAGCGAGCTACCGAGCTGCTCCACCCCGCGATGTGGTGTGGGTCCAGTATGCACGAGAGGCGTCCTGATGGCGAATCACTTGTGAACCGGTGACCGGGGTCCGGGCCCGCCCGGAGGGGGTGTCAGGAGCTTGGTACCTCGATTTGACTCGTCCCGCGCGGTTGCCTAATGTTCTCCGAGTCGCCACGACGGGCCGCTGGTCCGGAGGGTGACAGACGGTCTCGAACCTGAATGGTCGAACCGGGCGGTGGAAAAAGCCCCCGGGAAAACCTGATAGAGTAGAGAACACCGCGAGGGAAACACAAGAAGTACCGAGCGCGTGACTGTTTCTTGAGAACTCAATAGCGTGTCATACGAATTGTTGATGCCAACTGTTTAGTTTGGCTGATTCATTGTCCCGACCCCCGTCGGGATGTTTTATCAGCCAGGACTTTGAATTCTTTTTTGGAGAGTTTGATCC
>DASTAE010000143.1:0-4195 GCA_035712985.1 Actinospica sp. | reverse complement strand
GCCCTGGCCACCCTGGTCGTCAACAAGATCCGTGGCACCTTCAAGTCCGTCGCCGTCAAGGCTCCGGGCTTCGGTGACCGGCGCAAGGCAATGCTCGGCGACATCGCCATCCTCACCGGTGGTCAGGTCATCAGCGAGACGGTTGGGCTCAAGCTCGAGAACGCCGGGCTGGATCTGCTGGGCAAGGCACGCAAGGTCGTCGTGACCAAGGACGAGACCACGATCGTCGAGGGTGCTGGTGACGCCGAGCAGATCTCCGGCCGGGTGAACCAGATCCGCGCCGAGATCGAGAAGTCGGACTCCGACTACGACCGCGAGAAGCTGCAGGAGCGGCTCGCCAAGCTGGCCGGCGGTGTCGCGGTGATCAAGGTCGGCGCGGCCACCGAGGTCGAGCTCAAGGAGCGCAAGCACCGCATCGAGGACGCCGTGCGCAACGCGAAGGCGGCCGTCGAGGAGGGCATCGTCGCCGGCGGCGGCGTGGCGCTGCTGCAGGCCGCTGACAAGGCCTTCGAGAAGCTCGAGCTCTCGGGCGACGAGGCGACCGGCGCCGCGATCGTGCGGCTGGCCGTCGAGGCCCCGCTGAAGCAGATCGCCGTCAACGCCGGCCTCGAGGGCGGCGTCGTGGTGGAGAAGGTCCGCAACCTGGAGCCCGGCTTCGGCCTGAACGCCGCGACCGGCGAGTACGTGGACATGCTGGCCGCCGGCATCCCGGACCCGGCCAAGGTGACCCGCTCCGCGCTGCAGAACGCCGCGTCCATCGCCGCGCTGTTCCTGACCACCGAGGCCGTCATCGCCGACAAGCCGGAGAAGGCCTCGGCCGCCCCGGCCGGCGGCATGCCCGGCGGGGACATGGACTTCTAAGTCCTTCGTTCCACGGTATCGACCAAGGCCCCGTTCCGCTTCGGCGGAGCGGGGCTGTGGTTTTCCCGGAGCGCGTGGTGGCTGCTGTCGTGGGTGGGCCGCCCCTACCCCCGCAGCGCCGCGCGCACCTCGGGCAGTGCCGCCGGGGCCATCGAGAGCGACGTGACGCCGAGGCGGATGAGCTCCGTGGCCAGTCTCGGGTCGCCGGCGGCCTCGCCGCAGACGCCTACCGGCTTGCCCAGTTCGGCGCCGGCGTAGGCGGTCATGGCGATCAGCTTGAGGACCGCGGGGTGGCCGGCGTCCTGGAGGCCGCCGAGGGCGCCCACCAGGCGGTCGGCGGCCATCGTGTACTGGGTCAGGTCGTTCGTGCCGATGGAGGCGAAGTCGACCTCGGCCAGCACCTCGCGGGCGCACAGGGCCGCCGCGGGGACCTCGATCATCACGCCCACCTTGGCGATTCCCGCTGCTCGGGCCTTGGCGGCGAACCAGCGGGCTTCGGCGGCGTCGGCGATCATCGGGGCCATGACCCACAGGTCCGCGCCGGTGCCCTCGGCCGCCGCGGCCAGGGCGGCCAGCTGGGTCTCGAGCAGCCGCTCGCCGTCGGCGTCGCGGAAAGCCCTGATGCCGCGTACGCCGAGCGAGGGGTTGGGCTCCTCGCCGAGCGGGAGGAAGGGCAGCGGCTTGTCGGCGCCCGCGTCGAGGGTGCGCGCGATGACCGTCTTGCCGTCGAAGCCTTCGAAGACGGCTCGATAGGCCGCCAGCTGGTCCTCGTAGGACGGCGGCTCGCCCGCTCCCAGGTACAGGACCTCGGTGCGGAACAGGCCCACGCCCTCGGCCCCGGCGGCGTGGGCGGCGGGCAGGTCGCTCGCGCCCCCGATGTTCGCCAGGAGTTTCACCTCGCGGCCGTCGGGGGTGCGGATGGGGTCGGTGTCGGACGACGCCAGCGCCGCCGCCTCGCGCCGGGCGGCCTCGCGTTCGCGGGCGGTCTCGAGGAACTCCTCGGTCGGGGCGACGTAGACCGCGCCCTCGGCCGCGTCGACCAGCAGCAGCTCGTCCTCGGCCAGGTCCAGCGCCCCGACCACGCCGACCACGGCGGGGATGCCGCGGGCGCGGGCCAGGATCGCGGTGTGGCTGGTGGGGCCGCCCTGCTCCGTCACCAGCGCCAGGACCTTCTGCAGGTCCAGCAGCGCGGTGTCGGCGGGGGCCAGGTCGTGGGCCACGAGGATGAAGGGCTCGTCGCGGACGGGGACCCCGGGCATCGGTCTGCCCGCGGCGGCGGCTACCGCCCGGGCGGCCAGGTCGTCGAGGTCGGCGACCCGCGCGGCCAGGTACTCCCCGGCGCCGGCGAGCAGCTCGCGGAAGACGCCGAAGGCCTCGTGCACGGCGCGTCCCGCGGAGATCCCGGCCGCCGTGCGCTCGATCACCGCCTCGGCCAGCGAGGGGTCCTCGGCCATCAGCACCTGGGCCTCGAGCACCTCGGCGGCCTCGCCCCCGGCCAGCTCGGCCCGGCGCCCCAGCTCGGCGGCCACCAGGCGCAGCGCGGCCAGGGCCCGCTCGCCCTCCTCGGCCGGCGGCCCGGACGGCGCTGTCCCCGGCTCCGGCGGCGGCTCGGGCACGCCCATCAACGCGACCGGTCCGGCCACGCTCGCGGCCCCGACCCCGACCCCCGACAGCTTCCTCAACCCTCAGCTCACCCTTCCAGGTCCTCCGTCAGCAGATCGGCGAGGCGCTCGAGCACGTCCTCGGCGCCGTCGCCCTCGGCTTCCAGCACCACGTCCTCGCCGCCGCGCACGTCCAGGCCGAGCACGGCCAGGATCGAGCGGGCGCTGACCGGGTCCTTACCCTCCTTGGCGATGGTCACCGGCAGCGAAGCTGCGCTGGCGGCCTTGACGAACACTGCGGCGGGTCGGGCGTGCAGCCCCACCCGGGAGGCTACGGTCACGGTGCGCTGCATGGTCAACTACTCTCCTCGGTCCTAGCGCTGTTCTCGCGGCCACACCAGTATCAGGCCCAGGTGAACAGCCGGTCACCAGCACTCACCGGGCCGAGCGCCACCGAGCCCGCCAGCCCGGCCGCCGCGGCCCGGTCGGCGTCCAGCGCGATCACCGGGCACACCGGGCTCAGGCCGGCCGCCTCGACCGCGGCCGGGTTCCAGCGGATGACCGGAGCCCCCGCCGGGACCACGCGGCCCTCCTCAGCCAACAGCACGAAGCCGCCGCCGTCCAGATTCACGGTGTCGATCCCCAGGTGTACCAGAACCCCGCGCCCGTCCTCCGCGGTGACCACGAACGCGTGCGGCTTGAGCTTGACCAGGATGCCGGAGACCGGGCTGACCACCAGGCCCGGCGCGCGCACCGGGTCGATCGCGGCGCCCGGGCCGACCATGTGCTGCGCGAAGACGGCGTCCGGCACCTCGGCCAGGGCGATGGCGCGGCCGCCGACCGGCGCGACCACCGCCAGCGGCTCGGCGCGCACCGGCCTGGCCTCCTCGCGGGCGTTGAGGGTGTTCAGAGCAGATCCTCGATGTCCATGCAGACCGTGTCGGCGTCGGGGCCGACCACCACCTGCACCACGGTTCCCGCGCGCATCACGCCGTGCACGCCGGCGGCCTTGAGCCCCGGCTCGTTGACCTTCGTCGCGTCCCGGACGACGGTGCGCAGCCTCGTGATGCAGGGCTCGATCTCCACGACGTTGTCGGCTCCGCCGAGTGCGGCGAGAATCGCCTGCGCCTTGTCCATGCTGCCTTCCTTACGGCTTGTCCCGGGCTGTGCGGTTGCGCTTGGATTCAACCGTAGGAGACCGTCTTGACAACAGTCGACCACAGGTGGTCTAGTCCGGTCCATAACAGTAGGACGTGACCCAGTTCACAGCAAGTGAGGGATCGATGGAGATCAATCCGCGTAGCCCGGTGCCCAAGCACCAGCAGCTGCGGGAAATCCTATTGGAGCTGATCGCCACCGAACTGGAGCCGGACTCCCCGATCCAGTCAGAGCGGGAGCTCGGCGAGGCGTACGGCCTGTCCCGGATGACGGTCAGGCAGGCCGTGAATCAGCTGGTCGCGGACGGCAAGCTGTACCGGGTCCGCGGCCGCGGCACCTTCGTGGCCCAGCCCAAGATGGACCTGCAGATCCGGCTCGCCTCGTTCACCGAGGACATGAACCGCCGCGGCATGGTGCCGGCCTCGCGCACGCTGGCCTTCGAGCGGATCGAGGCCTCGCCCGCGCTGGCCCGGCAGCTGGAGCTGCAGCCGGGCGACGGGGTGATCCGGCTGGTCCGGCTGCGCTACGCCGACTCCATCCCGATGGCCGTGGAGCGCTGCCACATCCCGGAGCAC
>DASTAE010000142.1:0-2817 GCA_035712985.1 Actinospica sp. | reverse complement strand
GCTGGAGGAACTCCGGATCCGCGGGCTGGGCGTCATCGATGACGCGGTGCTCACCCTGGGACCCGGCCTGACCGCGGTGACCGGCGAGACCGGGGCCGGGAAAACCATGGTCGTCACCGGGCTGCTGCTGCTCTTCGGCGGCCGCGCCGACTCGGCCCGGGTGCGCCCTGGGGCCGCCCAGACCAGCGTGGATGGCCGAATCGAACTGGCCCGCGACTCGGCGCTGATCGACCGCGTCCGCGATGCCGGCGGATCCCTCGACGACGGCACGGCCCTGGTGCTGCGCCGGGTGGTCACCGCCGCGGGACGCTCGCGGGCCTTTGTCGGTGGCGCCCCCGCGCCGGTTGCCGTGCTCGCCGAGCTCGCCGACGGCCTGGTCGCGGTCCACGGCCAGGCCGATCAGGTCAGGCTCGCCCGACCCGCCGAGCAGCGGGCGGCGCTGGACCGCTTTGCGGATCTCGAGCTCGCCGAGTTCGCCGCCGCATACGCGCGCTGGCGCGCCGCCGTGGACGCTCTGGCCGACCGCACGGCCCGGCGCGCCGAATTGCGGCGCGAGGCGGACCTGCTCGCCTACGGCATCAGTGAGATCGAGGCCGTGAACCCCGAGCCTGGCGAGGACGTCGAACTCAGCCTGGCGGCCAGCCGGCTCGCGCACGCCGACGCGTTGCGCCGTGCTGCGCACGATGCCCACGATGCGCTGCTCGGTGACGCTGCGGACCCGGCCTCGGACGCGCTGGACGTCGCAACGCTGCTCGGTGCGGCCCGGCGCGGCCTCAGCCTGCAACTCGGGGCCGACCCGCAGCTGGATGCGCTCGCGGATCGGCTCAGCGAGCTCGCTGCCGTCGTTGCCGACCTCGGGGCTGATCTTGCCGGGTACGCCGACGGGCTCGACGCCGACCCGACGCAGCTGGCCCAGGTCGAAAGCCGGCGGGCTGCCGTCACCGCGCTGATCCGCAAGTACGCCGACGGTCCCGAGGCGGGCGTGACCGACGCGCTGCGCTGGGCCGCGAATGCCCGCAGCCGCCTCGCCGAGCTGGACGTCTCCGACGACGCGATGCTGGCCCTGGCCGCCGAACGGGATACCACCGCCGCCATCGCGGCAGCGCTCGCCGCCCAGCTGTCCGCCGCCCGCGGCAGCGCCGCCTCCCGGCTCAGCGCGGCGATCACGGCCGAACTCGCCGACCTGGCGCTCGCGTCAGCGACGGTGACCATCGCCGTGCGCCCCCGGCCCGTGGTGACAGGTGCGCCGACGCTCACCGTCAACGGTGCGGAGGTGGCCGTCGGTCCGGACGGTGCCGATGAGGTCGAGTTCCTGTTCCGCTCGCATCCGAGCGCGCCGGCGCTTCCGCTCGGCGGCGCCGCCTCCGGCGGTGAACTGTCGCGGGTGATGCTCGCCGTCGAGCTGTGCCTGGCGGGCAGCGACCCGGTTCCGACGATGGTCTTCGACGAGGTCGACGCCGGCGTCGGCGGCCGCGCCGCGGTCGAGGTCGGGCGCCGATTGGCGCGGCTGGCGCGGGAACACCAGGTGATCGTCGTCACCCATCTGCCGCAGGTGGCCGCCTTCGCGGACCGGCAGGTCGTCGTCGGCAGAAGTGAAGGCGCCGGTGTTTCCACCAGCGACGTCCGGATTGTGACCGGCGCCCAACGCACCGCCGAACTGGCCCGGATGCTCGCCGGCACCCAGTCCGGGACGGCCCGCGAGCACGCCGACGAACTGCTCGCCGCAGCCGCGGCCGAGCGCGGGCAGCGCCGCTCGGGGCGGGACGGGACCGGCCGCACCGCGAAAACGTGAGCCCACCGCGTGGCGCAGCCGCGGGCGGCTGCAGCCAAGTGGCACGATAGGAACCCATGAAGCTCGCAACCCTGCGCCGACGAGGCGAGCCTCCTCCCGGGGTCAGCGGCGTTGCGAGGCTGGACCGCCGCACGAATCGGCTGGCCGGTCGGGTGAACCCGGGCGACATCGCAATCATCGATCATGTCGACCTGGACCGGGTTGCGGCCGAGGCGCTCGTCGCGGCCCGGGTGGCCGCGGTGATCAACGCCCAGCCGAGCATCTCGGGGCGGTATCCCAACCTGGGCCCGGACCTCATCGTCGAGAGCGGCATCCCCTTGCTTGACAACGTCGGCAGCGAGATCTTCGCCGCGGTCAAGGAGGGCATGAAGATCCGCATCGACGGGGAGTCCGTCTACGTGGGTGAGACGGTCGTCGCGACCGGCACGGCGCAAACTCCCGACTCGGTCGCGGCCATGATGGCCGAGGCGAAGGTGGGGCTCTCGGCCCAGCTCGAAGCGTTCGCGGTAAACACCTCGGAGTTCATGTCCCGCGAACGTGAGCTGCTCCTCGACGGCGTCGGCGTGCCCGCGGTTCGGACCAAATTCGCCGGCAAGCACGTGCTCGTCGTCGTGCGCGGCTACGGCCACGCCGCGGAGCTCAAGTCGCTCAAGCACTACATCCGCGAGTTCAAGCCCGTCCTCGTGGGCGTCGACGGCGGCGCGGATGTCTTGCTCGCCGCCGGCCACAAGCCGCACCTCATCGTCGGCGACATGGACGCCGTGTCCGACGCGGCACTGGCCACCGGAGCCGAGGTGGTCGTCCACGCCTATCCCGACGGCCGCGCGCCCGGGCTGCTGCGGGTCCAGGATCTGGGCATCGAGCCGGTGAGCTTTCCCACCTCGGGGACGAGCGAGGACATCGCGATGTTGCTCGCCGACGACAACGGCGCCGAGTTGATCGTCGCTGTCGGCACGCACGCCACCCTGACCGAGTTCCTCGACCAGGGGCGCTCCGGGATGGCGTCCACGTTCCTCACCCGGCTC
>DASTAE010000141.1:0-26909 GCA_035712985.1 Actinospica sp. | reverse complement strand
CAGATCTCGATCGGCCCCGGCGAGGAACACGAGGACCCGTACGGCACGTGGGCCGAACTCAGCGAGATCGCGGACGGCGGCGTCCTTCTAGTCCGCCCCGACCTCTACATCGCCTACCGCCGCCCCGTGGCGCCCGCCTCCCCGGAGGAGGCGTACCTCCTGCTGTCCGCCGCCCTCCAGGCCGTGCTGGGCTGAGCCGGCCATCTCGAGGAACCCGATTTGGTTCCGCGGCGCGTCATCGCGCCGCGGAACCAAATCGCCGTACCCATATGATCAGTTAATTGTCACCCAGGTACTGAAACCACTGCCGGCGGCGGACTGGCTGGAACCCGAGATGGATCCGCTGGGGGTCTTCACATAGACGGAGATGGCGCCCTCGTAGCCGACGACCGCGGTCGGGTCGGAGGCCACGCCACCCGTGTTGCCGATCGGTCCAGTCCATCCACCAGAGCCGGTGACGTCGTCGCCGAGCACCGTACCCTTGACGGTGCGGGTGTAGATCGCCACGTCCCCGCTGATCGCCTGCACGGCGGCGACCCTCCCGATCCACCCGCCACCCGAACTGAGCGGCGTCCAGGTCGGGAAGCCGCTGCCGACGGCGGTCTGGCAGGTGCCCGAGACATTGCCGGTGGCGTCGGTCGCGGTCGTGACGTAGATGCATATCCGACCATTGGTCAGGCGAATCGCGGTGGGGTCGGAGGCCACGCCTCCCGTATTGCCGATCGGGCTCGTCCATCCGGCGTTGCCGGCGAGGTCGTCGCCGAGCACGGTGCCCCTGACGGTGCGGGTGTAGATCACGATGTCTCCGTCGGTCGCCTGCACGGCGGCGACCTTCCCGATCCACCCGCCACCCGAACTGAGCGCCGTCCACGTCGCGAAGCTGCTACCGACGCTGGTCTGGCAGGTGCCCGAGACATTGCCCGTAGCGTCGGTCGCGGTCGTGACGTAGATACAGATCCGACCATCATTCAAAAGAAGCGCGGCGGGATCGGAAGCCACACCACCCGTGTTGCCGATCGGTCCCGTCCACGTTCCGATAGCGGCGCCGGTGCTGCTGTCCTGGATCAGGCCCTCGACCGTGCCGCTGGTCGTACGCGTGTAGAGCGCGATCTGCCCGTCGGCCTCTTGCAGCGCGGAGACCTGCCCGACCCGGTCGCCGGTGGTGCTCAACTGCTGCCAGCCGGCGAAGCCCTGGTTCGGGCCGGTCTGAATGTCGCCGTACACGTTGCCGTCCGAGCGGATGTCGTACAGCGCGATCCGACCGTCCGAGAGCGCGATGGAGCTGTTGCCGACCGTCGAGGCGCTGCTGACGGTCTCCGTGCTGGACCACAGCGCGATGCCGGTCGAACTCGAGTAGATCACGAGGTCGCCGTTCGCCTGGAAGGCGAGGACCGCATTCGGTTCGCTCTGGATGCCGGCGCTCCAGATCGACGCACTATTGCAGTCGTCGACGGCCAGATTGCCGCTCGACTGGAACTGCGCCAAGCAACCGGGCCCGGCGGGGTCGCTGCTGAATGCGGTTTTCGAAGACCACTGCGGCACTCCGTTGCCGGGGCTGAGCACGAGGTTACCGTCGGTCTGCATCTGCAGTTTCGTGGTGGCGCCGCCGCCGGACCAGGCCACTTGGACCCACTCGCCGTTGTACAGCGTGAGGCAGCCGACCGAGACGGTGACGGCCTGCACGCCGCCGACAGTAGCCTGCGAGAAAGGGGTCGCGCAGTTGTTCAGTATCGCGTCCGTCCCCGTCACGCCGCCCGGATTGAGGGAGTCCGTGACCGCAGGCTGCCCGACAGCCGTCGCCGCACTAGCCTGCGTGGGCAACGCCGCCGCAAGTCCGCCAAGCACCAGGGCGAGAACGACGCCACCGGCGATCGTCCGCCCGCGCCGAATCCTCAGTCTCCTCAACGAGATATTCAACTACGGCGTCCTCTCTCCGAACTCCCGGGCGTCCACGCACACACGTCCGCTCTTATCGAGAACCTAGAAGCCCCGCTACTGACCCGAGAAGGAACGCCGGCCGGAAAACTGACTAGAAGAGTTCTAGCGAGCCTGGTGAGACGGGTGAATCGGGCAGCCTTAACACTCACCGATTGCGCGGATCCGCTGGGTGAGGAAGAGGGCCGCGCGCTCCAGCGCCTCGTCGGCCTCCTCCAGGACACCCCGGAAGGCCTGGAATACGTGCGGCACCTCGGCGGTGACGTCCAGGATCACATCCACGCCGGCTTCCCGCGCCCGCACGGCGAGGCGGGTGGAGTCGTCGAGCAGGACCTCGTTGGTGCCCACCTGGATGAGCATCGGGGGAAAGCCGGTCAGGTCGGCGAGGATGGCCGGGCTGAGCAGGGGCTGGTGGGCGTCGGCCCCGTCGAGGTACATGGCCGCGGTGTGCTCGAGGGCCTCGCGGGTGAAGATCGGATCCGCGTCTTCCTTCGTGTCCATACTCGCGCCGGAGCGGGTGGCGTCGAGTCCCGGGGAGAACATGACGATGGCGGCCGGCATGGGCAGGCCGGCGTCGCGGGCGGCGAGGCAGGTGGTGACGGCGAGGCCGCCGCCGGCGGAGTCTCCGGCGAATGCGATGCCGGCAGGGTCCTCGCCGTGGTCGAGCAGGGCGCGGTAGGCGCCGAGCGCGTCGTGGATCGCGGCCGGGAAGGGATGCTCGGGGGCGAGGCGGTAGTCCACCGAATATGCCGGGAAACCGGTGTGGGCCACGAGCTGCCCCGTCAGCGCCAGCGCCGTCCGAGGCGAGCCGAACACCCAGCCGCCACCGTGGAAGTAGAGGATCGTCCCGGCCGCCCGCGCCCCGCTTTCCGGTTCGACACGCAGCGCGGGCCGCTCGCCGAGCGTGACGTGAGACGTCCGAATGCCATCGGGCACGAGCATCCGCGCCATCAGCGTCTCGAATCCGCCCCGCAGCTCCTCGACCGAACGGGGGCTTTCGGGCTGGGGTCGACGCAGGACGGCGTCGATCTGGGTGCGCTGCTGCCTGCTCACGGCTATGCTCTCCTCGGAAGTAGCCACGGAAGTATCTTCCAGGGAACTATATGCCTAGGAATCTATATTGAGCAACACCCCGATCGGCCCGGCCGGCTTCTTCGCCGACCTGGTCCGGTGCGAGACGCGCCTCTACAACGCCCTCAACGACCGCCTCCGCGACCGGCACGGCATCGTGACCTCGCAGTTCGAGTTCCTGCGCTACCTGCGCGAGCACCCCGGCGCCCGCGTTGCGGACCTCGCCACCGAGTTCGCGATCGGCATCGGCGCGACCAGCAAGGGCGCGGACCGCCTGGAGAAACTCGGCTGGGTCACGCGCCAACCGAACCCGTCCGACCGCCGCTCCTCACTCCTCGCGCTCACCCAGGACGGCCTGCAACTGGTCAACGCGGCCGAGGACACCTTCGCCGCGGCCCTAGCGGAACTGATCGGAGCCACCCTCGACGACTCCGCCCTGGCAACCGCCGCACAGTCCCTCGCGACACTCCGCTCCGCCCTCGAACACAACCGGATCGGCGCCCCGGCGGGCTAGCAGCCGTCCCTCGGACGAGGTGAGATCCGGGGCCGGGGCGCGCTCAGCCGGGTTCCGTCACGGCGTGATCGCACTTCGTCGGCTGAGCGACCGAGTCAAGCGGTCCATCGGTTCTCGCTGGTGGTCGGCGGATCTCCGTGCGCTAGGCTCCGATCGTGAGCGATGACTTTCGAGCGGATCGGATCGGGAGCGCGCTGCGCGGTGAGAACCCGACGGTGTTGCGTCGCCTCGAGGCCGGCTTCGCCGCAATCGGTGACGTGCAGTTCTTGCCGGGGTACTCGGTTCTGTTGGTGGATGAGCCTGGTGTGGACAGGCTTTCCGACCTGCCGCGGGGTAAGCGGATGGCGTTCTTGGCGGGGATGGACCTGCTCGGCGAGGCCGTCGAGCGGGCATGTCGCGGTCTGGACCCGCAGTTCCGCCGGGTCAATCTGGAGATCCTGGGGAACACGGACGCGTTCCTGCATGCACACGTCTGGCCACGCTACGAATGGGAGCCGGCCGACCTGGTGGGCAGGCCCGTCTGGCTCTACCCGGCCGAGCGGTGGAGTGACGGGCGCTTCGCGCTCGGACCCGAGCATGACACGCTGCGCCGGGCGATCGGCGAGGAACTCGACCGGCTGGTGTCGACAAGAACGGTCCCCAGATCCTCGTAGTGACAGTTCTCGCCCATCCCCGTGGCGTCGCCCTCTCCCGCAGGCAGCCGACGCGCCCGGGCCACGCTGGGACTGGGGCGGGCGGGTAACGCCCCGCAAGTAAACCCACGAACACCGACCACCGACCACCCCCACTCCACAACACGAAGCAGCCCCCCGACACTCAAAAGAGCACCAGGGGGCCGCATTCCATCGGTGGGCGATACTGGTTTCGAACCAGTGACCTCTTCGGTGTGAACGAAGCGCTCTCCCGCTGAGCTAATCGCCCTCGACGGCAGAACAATATCATCTCCGCGCCCCGGGGCGTGACATATGCTGACGGTGGATCATGTCGGACTTGGGATGACTGACGAGGACTGGGGAACATGTCGGAGTCGAAGGTTTGGTTCATCACCGGGACGTCGCGCGGGTTCGGGCGCGAGTGGGCGCAGGCGGCGTTGGAGCGGGGGGATCGGGTCGCTGGGACGGCGCGGGAGCTGTCTACGCTGGACCCGCTGGTCAAGCAGTATCCGGCCACGTTCCTGCCGCTGGCGCTGGACGTCACGGACCGGGAGGGGGACTTCGCGGCGGTGCGGCAGGCGGCGGAGCACTTCGGGCGGCTGGACGTCGTGGTGAACAACGCGGGGTACGGGCATTTCGGGATGATCGAGGAGCTGGCCGAGGCTGAGGTCCGCGCGCAGCTGGAGACGAACGTCCTCGGGGCGCTGTGGGTCACGCAGGCGGCGCTGCCGATCCTGCGGGAGCAGGGCTCGGGGCACATCCTGCAGGTCTCCAGCATCGGCGGGATCACCGCGTTCCCGGGGGTCGGCGCGTACCATGCGTCCAAGTGGGCGCTGGAGGGCTTCTCACAGGCGCTGTCGCAGGAGGTCGCGCGCTTCGGGATCCATGTGACGCTGATCGAGCCGGGCGGGTTCACCACCGACTGGGCCGGTCCGTCCGCCAAGCGCAGCGCGGAGCTTCCGGCGTACGCGGAGGCCTGGGCCGCCGATCGGGCGCGGCGCGGGGCGATGAGCCGCGGGAATCCGGCGACGACGGCGCCGGCGATCTTCGCGGTGGTCGATTCCGCCGAGCCGCCGCTGCGTCTCTTCCTCGGCCGCACGCCGCTGCAGACGGCTGAGGCGGACTACTCCTCCCGCCTGGCCACGTGGCGGGAGTGGCAGGATGTGGCGGTCGCGGCGCACGGCGAGGACTGAGGCAGACTAGGTCCATGCCTGAACTCCACACCTCCCCCGCCGCCCGCTTCCCCGGCCTGATCGTCGTCGAGCGGACGTTCTCCGTGCCGCTGGACCACTGCGCCCCGCAGGGTGAGCACATCGAGGTCTTCGCGCGGGAGGTGCGGGCGCCGGGCGGCGAGCGGCGGCCGTGGCTCGTGTTCCTGCAGGGCGGCCCGGGCTTCGGGTCGCCGCGGCCGACGGGGTCCTTCGGCTCCGGCTCGGTCGGCGGCTGGCTCGGCCGGGCGGTGCAGGACTTCCGGGTGCTGCTGCTGGACCAGCGCGGCACGGCCCGCTCGACGCCGGTGAACCGGCAGACGCTGCCGGAGCGCGGGGATACCGCGCGGCAGAGCGATTATCTGACCCATTTCCGGGCGGACTCGATCGTGCGGGACTGTGAGGTCATCCGCAGGCAGCTGTCCGGCGATGAGCCTTGGACGGTGCTCGGGCAGAGCTTCGGCGGGTTCTGCGCTACGGCGTACCTGTCGATCGCGCCGGAGGGGTTGCGGCGGGTGCTGATCTGCGGCGGTCTGCCTTCGCTCTCCGCGCACGCCGAGGACGTGTATCGCGCCGCCTATCCGCGGATGGCGAGGAAGAACCAGGCGTTCTACGAGCGCTACCCGCAGGATGCCGAGCACGCTCGGCGGATCGCGGCGCATCTGGCGGCGGACGAGCGCGTGCTTCCCAACGGCATGACGCTGACCGTCGAGGCGTTCCAGACGCTCGGCCTGATGCTGGGGATGAGCGACGGCTTCGAGCGCCTGCACTACCTGCTCGAGGGCGCCCTGCTGTCCGTGGGCGGCAAGGCCGTGCTCTCGGACACGTTCCAGGAGGAGGCGCAGCACACGCTGAGCTTCGCCGGGCATCCGATCTACGCGCTGCTGCACGAGCCGTGCTACGCGCAGGGCGGCAAGCCGACCTCGTGGGCGGCGGAGCGGGTGCGCGCCGAGTTCCCGGAGTTCTCGCCCGCCCGGGCCACGTCGGGCGGCGCTCCCCTGCTGTTCACCGGCGAGACGATCCACCCCTGGCACTTCCGCACCGACCCCGCGCTGCGTCCGCTGCGCGAGGTCGCGGACCTGCTGGCCGAGCGCACCGACTGGCCGGCGCTGTACGACGCCGACAAGCTCGCGCACAACCGGGTCCCGGTCGCGGCGGTCGTGTACGCGGAGGACCTGTACGTGGACGCGACGCACTCCTCGCAGACCGCCGAGGGCATCAAGGGGCTGCGCCGCTGGATCACCAACGAGTTCGAGCACGACGGACTGCGGTCCAGCGGCGACGCGGTGTTCGAGCGCCTGTGGCGGATGGCGGACGGGGAGATCTGACCCCGCCCCCCTACTCCGTCGCGACCTCCCCCGCCTCCCCCGCCTTGCGGACGGAGCGCAGCAGGACCTCGGAGACGTCCGTGACCCGGACGTCCTCCGGGGCCCTGCCCTGCTGCTTACGGGTCGCGACGCCGTCGGTGAGCATGACGATGCAGTAGGGGCACGCCGCGGTCACCAGGTCGGGCTCGGTGCCGAGCGCCTCGTCGGTCCTGGTCTCGTTGATCCGCGAGCCGATCGTCTCCTCCATCCACATCCGCGCGCCGCCCGCGCCGCAGCAGAACGACCGCTCCTTGTTCCTGGGCATCTCGGTCAGGCGCACGCCGGGGACACTGCCGAGGATGTCGCGCGGCGGGCTGAAGACGCGGTTGTGCCGACCCAGGTAGCAGGGGTCGTGGTAGGTGACGTTCAGGTCCAGGTTGTTGACCGGGCGCAGCTTGCCCTCGGCGACGAGCTTCGCCAGGAGTTCGGTGTGGTGCATGACCTCGTAGTTGCCGCCGAACTGCGGGTACTCGTTCGACAGGGTGTTGAAGCAGTGCGCGCACGTGACGACGATCTTCTTCGCGCCGACCTCGTTGAGCGTCTCCACGTTCTGCTTCGCGAGCTCCTGGAACAGCAACTCCTGGCCGAGCCGACGGGCCGCGTCGCCGGTGCACGTCTCGCCGCTGCCGAGGATCATGAACTCGACGCCGGCCTCGTGCAGCAGCTCGGCGACGGAGCGGCTGGTGCGCTTGGCGTTGTCGTCGAGGGAGCCGGCGCAGCCGACCCAGAACAGGTACTCGACGTCCTCGGGCAGCGACTCCTCGCCGTTCTCGCCGAAGACGCGGACCTCGAACGGCAGGCCCTGGGTCCACTCGAGCCGCGCCTTGTTGCCGCGGCCCCAGGGGTCGCCCTTGCGCTCCAGGTTGCGGAGCATCCCCTGCGCCTCGTGCGGGAATTCGGACTCGATCATGACCTGGTAGCGGCGCATGTCGACGATGTGGTCCACGTGCTCGATGTCGACCGGGCACTGCTCCACGCACGCGCCGCAGGTCACGCAGGACCACAGCACGTCCGGGTCGATCACGCCGCCGTCCGCGACGGGGCCGACGAGCGGCCGCTCCCCCTCCGCGCGCACGTCGTCCGGCAGCGCGGCCCGGGCTTCGTCGGAATCGGCGAGCAGGTACGGGGCCTTGGCGAGGGCGTGGTCGCGCAGGCTCATGATCAGCAGCTTGGGGCTGAGCGGCTTCTCGGTGTTCCAGGCGGGGCACTGCGACTGGCAGCGTCCGCACTCGGTGCACGTCGCGAAGTCGAGCAGGCCCTTCCAGGTGAAGTCCTCGATGGCGCCGCGGCCGATCTTGTCGTCCTCGCCCGGGTCCTCGAAGTCGACCTCTTTGCCGTTCGAGTAGACGGGGAGCAGGGCGCCGAGGGCGCGCGGGCGGCGGCTGAGGGCGATGTTGAAGGGGGCGAGGAAGATGTGCAGGTGCTTGGAGTTGACCACCAGGACCAGGAAGCCGAGGACTACGCCGAGCGAGCCGAGGATGCCGACGGTCTCGAGCACGTCGTTGGCCGTGTGGCCGAGGGGGTGCAGGATCTTCGCGGCGATCTCGGAGGCGAAGGCGCCGTGCTTGTACGGGAAGTAGCCGGTGTTGATCTGGGCGCCGCGGTAGAGCAGCAGCGACCACATCACGTTGAAGATCATGAAGAGCACCAGCCACGCGGCGCCGAGGTGGGAGCCGGAGAAGCGGGAGGAGCGGCCGAGGCGTTCGGGCGACTGGCGGATGCGGAGGGCGGAGAAGACGACGAGGCCGCAGAGGACCGCGACGATGAAGAGGTCCTCCAGGAAGCCGAGCCAGGTGTCCGTACCGACCAGCGGGATGTGGAAGTCGCGTTGGAACAGCGCGCCGTAGCCCTCGAGGATCGTCGCCCCGAGGATCAGGAAGCCCCAGAACACGGCCGCGTGCGCCGCGCCGGCCACGGTCCATTTCAGCAGCTTGCGTTGCGCGAGCACCTCGCTGAGCACGGCCCACGCGCGGGGGCCGACTTCCTTCGTGCGCTCCGGATCGACCGGCTGGCCGAGTCGTCCGATGCGGTAGAGGGTCAGCACTCGGCGGGCGGCGAAGCCGAAGGCGATTGCCGTCATCGCCAGGCCGATGATGAGTCGTACGAGCACTTAGGCCTCCGCGGGTTCGTGGGCGTGGGACGGCTCGGCGCGGCGCGCGAGTTCGTCGAGCAGGGCGGGAAGGATCGAATGCAGGTCGCCGACGATGCCGAAGTCGGCCTCGCGCAGGATCGGCGCGTCCGGATCGCTGTCGATGGCCACGACGGTGCGCGCGCCGCGGATCGCGGAGCGGTGGCGCACGGAGCCCGAGACGCCGCCCGCGAGGTAGAGCCGGGGGTGGATCTGTGCGCCGGGCTGGCTGATCCGCGCGTGCCGCGGGGTCCAGCCGAGCTCGCCGGCGGTGTGCGTGCCGCCGAGGCAGCCGCCGAGCGCGTAGGCGACGCGGGCCAGCAGGCCGAATCCGTCCGCGGAGCCCACGCCGCGTCCGCCGGCGACGACGACGTCCGCCTCGGTCAGCGTCAGGTCGCGGGAGCCTTCGTGCATACGGCGCCTGATGGTGATCACGGCGGTGGGCGTGTGGATCTCGCTGCATACCCGGTCGGAGATCGCGAGGAGATTCTGATGATCCATGAGGAGATCGGTGACATCCGTGACGATCGCCGATTCCAGATGAACGGCGACCTCGGCGGCTATTCGTTCATTCGCCGGGCCGGAGGCGATCAATATGGCACGCGGGCAATGATCACGCGCGATGCGGATCAATTCCTCGGCCGCGCGGCAATGATCGCAGCGCACGATGACGGGCGTGCCGACACGACGCGCGAGGGTCAGGTTTTCCCGCAGTTCGACGTCGTCGTCGGCCTCGTCCGCGAGGACCAGGATCGGGTCCACGAGGGGCATGGGCGGAAACATGTCCGCCTCGCGGGTCCGTCAAACGCGACACTCGACCAATGTTTTCCCACGCGTTTCAGATGAGGCGGCGTTCGGCGAGAAAATCGGCCAGCTGTACGGCGGCGGCGTGCGGATCACCGCCCGCTTCGATGATCTTATGCGGGCTCGACGGAAGATCTTTGATCGTGATCGCGGGATCGTTCACCGGGAGAATTCGTGTACTGATCAGCTTTTGACGGGCCTCGGCGATCGCGGGGAACGATGGATGACGCGGCGCCGGACCCGCTGGGACGTACGTGACCGGTCGGTCGAGGCGGACACCCACCATGTCCGCGAGCAACGAGTCGCCGCATACGAGGCGCTCGAAGCCCGACTCCTTCAGAACGAGCGCGTATGCGCGCGAGAGGGTGAGCGGGTCGCAGGGCGATACCTGCTCGCTCACGACGTGGATCGCGTCGTCGGCTCCCAGCGCGAGCGCCAGGCGCAGGGAGCGCACGCACGCGGCCGGACCTGCCGCGACGAGCGTGACCTGCACGTCCATCCGGCGCCGCGCGATGCCGAGGGCGTGCTCGACGGCACAGGCGTCGGAGTCCTCGAGTTCGGCTCCCGGCTTGATCAGGACGATGATCCGCATGCTCGGCCTTCCGCTTCATCGCGGGACCACGAGGTCTGATACCGGCCGGGAGTCTAACCGCGTTCGCGTCAGAGGTCGAGGGTCAGCCGCTCCCCCAGGCAGCGCGAGACGCAGACGAACATCGTCTCGTTGGCCGCGCGCTCGGCCGCCGTCAGCAGACTGTCGCGGTGTTCGGGCTCGCCGTCGATCACATCGGTCTCGCAGGTCCCGCAGGTGCCCTCGCGGCAGGAGGACAGCACGTTCACGCCGGCGACCTCGAGGGCTTCGAGGATCGAGGATCCCGGGCCGACGGTGACCGTCTTGCCGCTGCGGGCCAAGACGACCTCGAACTGATCGGTGCGGACCGGCTCGGCGAGCTCGATCGGCGCGAATCGCTCGACGTGCAGGGCGATCGGCGGCCAGTGATCGCAGGCCGAGGCCACGGCCTTGAGCATCGGCTCGGGGCCGCAGGCGTAGATCTGCGCGCCGTGCCGGACCGCGCCCAGGTACGCGGCGAGGTCGAGCAGGCCGAACTCGTCCTGGGGACGGAGCCGGACCTTCTCGCCGTAGCGCGCGAGCTCGGCGGTGAACGCCATCGAGGCGCGGGTTCGGCCGCCGTAGAGCAGCGACCACTCGGCGCCCGCGGCCTCGGCCGCGGCGATCATCGGGAGCAGCGGGGTGATCCCGATTCCGCCCGCGATGAACAGGTAGCGGTCGGCCGAGCCGAGCTCGAAGTTGTTGCGCGGGACGGAGACCGCGACCGTCGATCCGACGGTGAGCTCGTCGTGCACGTGCGCCGATCCGCCGCGGCCGTCGACCTCGCGCAGCACGCCGATGCGCCACGCGCCGCGCTCGGCCGGGTCGCCGCAGAGCGAGTACTGCCGGGTCAGGCTCTCGGTCAGCTGCACGTCGATGTGCGCGCCGGGGGTCCACTCGGGCAGCGGGCCGCCGTCCACGGGCGCGAGGGTGAGCGCGACGACGCCGTCGGCCAAGGCGTCGCGCTCGCGGACGGTGACCTTCAGATACTCCGTCACGCGGCGGCCATTCTCTTGAGCATGGTGCGCGCGGCGAGGCCGCCCTCGTCGATCTTGATGCTGAGCTCCTGGAAGCCCTCGGGCTCCTGGGCGATGACGGTCTCGAGGATGTTCAGCGCGTCGACGTCCTGCATGACCACGGTGTGGTTGTTCTTGCGCATGAATTCGGTGACCTCGTCGTCCTCCTTGGCGAAGTCGCGGGAGATCGCCCAGAAGTCGAAGACGGAGTTGTCGGTCTCCGGCGTGATCGCGTAGGTGACCTCGAGGTGGTTGCCCGCGGGGTCGGTGCCGTCCTCGGCTGGCTTGACGCCCTCGGGGGCCACGCGGCTGTGCAGCAGGTAGAGGCAGGGGGCGTGGTACTCGATGTCCTGCCAGCGGTCGATCAGGCCGTCGATGCCGGTGGAGCGCGCGTAGAAGGGCGGGCACTCGGCGCCGTCCATGTGGCGGCTGACGTAGACGACGTTCGCGGCCTCGTCCACGCGGGTCGTCATCGGGGTCTGCGCCACCTCGGGGGTGCCGATGTAGCCGGCGTGCAGGTAGGTCTCGTGCGAGAGGTCCATCAGGTTGTCGACGAGCATGCTGTAGCGGCTGCGGATCGGCTCCATGCCGCAGGACGTGACGTAGCCGGAGTCCTTGTTGAGCCAGGGCGCGCGCGGGATCTCGCGCTGCCCGGCGAGCTCGGGGTCGCCGATGAAGACCCAGATGAACGAGTCCTGCTCCACGACCGGGTACGAGGTCACGCGGGCGGTGCGGGGTATCCGGTCCTGTCCGGGCACGAAGGTGCAGCTGCCGTTGGTCTCGTAGGTGAACCCGTGGTACCCGCAGACGATGCTGTCCCCCTCGAGGCGGCTCTCCGAGAGCGGGTAGCGGCGGTGCACGCAGCGGTCGGCGAGCGCGACCGGCGCGCCCTGCTGCGTGCGGTAGAACACGATGGGCTCGTTGCAGATGGTCCGGGCCAGGAACGTGCGGCTGACCTCGTCTGCGTACGCGGCGACGTACCACTGGTCGCGGACGATCGGGATGCTCGGTGCGGCCACTTCGGGAACTCCTTCACTCCCGCCCACCTCGATGTGGGGCGTTACCGCAGAGATTCGGCGAGGTCAGGGCCCGGCGACAAGAGCGGTTTTCACTCAGTGGAAGGCTCAGTGGAGGAAGCACCGAGATAGCCGAGCGCGCGGGAGCTGCCACGCGCCGCCATCCGCACCGCGGGCACCAGGGCCGCGGCGTTGGACGCCGCGGGGACGACCAGGGAGAGCGCGGCCACGACGTTGCCGCCGGCGTCGCGGATCGGCGCGGCGACCGAGACCGCGTCGTCGGTGATCTGACGGTCGCTCACGGCGGCGTCGGCGCGGCGCACCTCGGCGAGTTTGGCGCGCAGCCGGGCCGGGTCGGTGATCGTGTACGGCGTGAAGCGGGTCAGCGGCGCGGCCAGCAGCCGTTCCTGGACGGCCGGTTCCGCGAAGGCGAGCAGGACCAGGCCGACGCCGGTGGCGTGCAGCGGCCAGCGCGAGCCGACCGAGGTGCGCACCACGACGGCCGAGCGGCCCGAGATCAGCTCGACGTACAGGGTGTCGAGACCGTCGCGCACGGCGAGCTGCACGTTCTCGTGCGTGGTCTCGTAGAGGTCCTCCATGAACGGCAGCGCGGCGCGGCGCAGTCCCGAGCTGCGCGGGGCGAGCGTGGCGACCTCCCAGAGCCGCAGCCCGATCCGGTAGCCGCCGGACTCGGACTGCTCCAGCGCGCCCCACGCGGTGAGCTGGCCGATCAGCCGGTGCGCGGTGGCCGCGGGCAGCTCGGCGCGCCGGGCGAGCGCGGTGAGCGTCAGCTCCCGATGGTCGACGTCGAAGGCGGCGAGCAGCGCGAGCAGGCGTTGCGCGACGCCGGTCCGTGAGGAGGATTCTTCGGTCATGCAGTGGCGGAGGGGATCAGGGGTCGTACGTCGAGGAGTTGCGCGGCGATTCTAGCCGCCTCGCCGTCCACCCTGCGGTCGACGCGCACGAACAGCGCCTCGGCCTCGGCGGCGGGCCAGTCGGCGGGCAGGTGCTCGAGCGGCAGGCGCGGGTCGCCGCGGATCACCCGCAGCCAGTCGGAGTTCATCATCAGCTTGACGGCCAGCGGGTCGGCGCCGCCGTCGAGCTCGACCTCGACGTTCTTCCAGCGCTCGGTGAAGGCGAGGTAGGGCGCGGCGATGGCGTCGAGGTCCCAGGTCTCCCGGATCATCTGGTCCACGTCCGTGCCGGGGACGGTCGTCGAGTGGAAGGCCTTGACGTGGGACTCCAGGCCCAGGGCGCCGACGATCTCCTCCACCCCGGCCCGGCCGGGGGCGACCCACAGGCCGTTGAACAGCGGGCCGAATCCGGCCCAGGCCAGCTGCGAGCGCAGCTCGTGCCGCTGCCGCTGCCAGGACTCCGGCAGCGAGAAGCCGAGCAGGGTCCAGACGCCGTCCCAGTCCCGGTTGACGGCGCCGAGCTTCCAGAGCCGGGCCTCACCGTCGCGCAGGATCCGCTCGCTGCGGTCGGTGAGCCCGAAGTACATCGCGCGGCCGTGCCGCTGGCGGGTGAGCAGCTGGCGGTTGACCATCCGGGTGAGCGTGGAGCGCGCGGCGTGCTCGCCGACGCCGACCCGCGCGAAGACCTCGATGACGCTGGCCGCGGAGACCGCGACGTCCCGGCCCAGCAGGTAGCGGCCGAGCAGGGTCAACATCAGCGTCTGCGGGCGGACAGCGCCGTCCTCCGAGGGAGTCTCCACGGCACAACCGTACCGGTTCGGCGCTGGTGGCGCCTCTTATTCGGCGATCCATTGACGGCAGGCGCAGATTTGCCTAATGTTGCGGCAACGCGACGAGGCGAGAGAAGGCAAGGAATCCCATGACCTCAGTGGACCTTTCCGGCAAGACGGCCGTGGTGACGGGCTCGGGCCGCGGGCTCGGCCTCGGCTACGCGAGAGCGCTGGCCGCCGCGGGGGCGGCCGTGGTCGTCAACGACGTGGACGCCGAGGCGGCCGAGGCGGCGGCCAAGTCGATCGTGGAAGCGGGCGGCCGCGCGGTGGCCGTCGTCGCGCCGGTCGGCACCGCGGAGACCGCCGACGCGCTGGTGGCCTCGGCCGTGGAGAACTTCGGACGCCTCGACGTCATGCTGACCAACGCGGGCGTGCTGCGCGACAAGGTGCTCTGGAAGATGACGGACGAGGACTTCGACACCGTCATCAACGTGCACCTGCGCGGCACCTTCACCTGCGTGCGCGCGGCCGCGGTCCGGATGCGCGAACAGGGCGGGGGCGGGCGGATCATCGTGGCCGGCTCGCCGACCGGGCAGCGCGGCACCTTCGGCCAGACGAACTACGCGGCGGCCAAGGCGGGCATCGTCGGCATGATGCGCACCTGGGCGATGGAGCTGTCCCGCAACGAGATCACCGTCAACGCGCTGATCCCGGTCGCGGCCACCGCGATGACCAAGACCATCCCCTTCTTCGCCCCGCACGTCGAGGCGCTGGAGAACGACGGGGTCCCGCTGCCCGACGCGCTGCGCAAGGGCGAGGGCTTCGGTACCGTGGAAGACGTCGCCGGACTGGTCGTCTACCTCGCTTCGGATGCCGCCGCGCAGGTGAGCGGCCAGGCGATCGGCATCGGCGGAGACCGACTGGCCCTGTGGTCGCATCCGCGGGAGGTGGTGACCGCGTTCACCGACGGCGGCTGGAGCGCCGAGGAGATCGCCGCGGTCTGGCCCTCCACGCTCGGCCGCTCCCCCGAGACCGTCGGCGTCCCCGCCCCGCAGCTGTGAGCGTAACGATGAACATCGACGAACTCGTCGCGATCGACGTCCACACCCACGCCGAGGTCTCCTCCTCCGGCGAGAGCTCGCTCTCGAAGGAGCTCGAGGAGGCGTCCTCCGACTACTTCAAGGTGGCGCACGAGCACCGCAAGCCGACGCTCGACGAGATCGGCGCCTACTACCGCTCGCTGAGGATGGCCGCGGTCGTCTTCACCGTGGACGCCGAGTCCGCGACCGGGACCAAGCCGGTGCCGAACGAGGAGATCGCCGACGCGGCGCGGAAGTACCCCGACGCGATCATCCCCTTCGCCTCGATCGACCCGGCGAAGGGAAAGGCCGGCGCGCGGCAGGTGCGCCGGCTGGTCGAGGAGTACGGCGTGCGCGGGTTCAAGTTCCACCCGAACGTGCAGGCCTTCTTCCCGAACGACCGGACGGCCTATCCGCTGTACGAGGCGATCGAGGAGATGGGCGCGATCTCCGTCTTCCACACCGGGCAGACCGGCATCGGCGCCGGCGCCCCGGGCGGCGGCGGGATCCGGCTGAAGTACTCGAACCCGATGTTCGTGGACGACGTCGCCGTCGACTTCCCCGGCATGAAGATCATCCTGGCGCACCCGTCCTTCCCGTGGCAGGACGAGGCGCTGTCGGTGGCCACGCACAAGCCGCAGGTGTACATCGACCTGAGCGGCTGGTCGCCGAAGTACTTCCCGCCGCAGCTCGTCCAGTACGCGAACAGCCTGCTGCAGGACAAGGTGCTGTTCGGCACGGACTACCCGCTGCTGACGCCGGAGCGCTGGCTGGCGGACTTCGACAAGCTCCCGATCAAGGACTCGGTCCGGCCGAAGATCCTCAAGGACAACGCCGCAAGGCTGCTCGGCCTCGTCTGACGAGGCCTCTTTTTCGAAGACGATGCGCGAAGGAGCCATCGACTATGCGAAACCAGGGCATCGGCTCGTGGACCGCGCGGCGCGCGCGCAAGAGCCCGCACGCCCTCGCGGTGCTCCACCGGGACCGCCGATTCAGCTACCTCGAGCTGCGCGAGCGCTCGCTGCGCCTGGCCGCCGTGCTGCGCGCGGCGGGCCTGCAGCGCGGCGAGACGGTCGCCTACCTCGGGCCGAACCATCCCGCGTACCTCGAGACGCTGTTCGCCGCCGGACTGCTCGGCGCCGTCTTCGTGCCGCTGAACACCCGGCTCGCGGCGGCCGAGGTGGAGTACTGCCTCGCCGACAGCGGCAGCAGGATCCTGATCCACACGCCGGGCTTCGCGGACATCGCCGAGGAGGCGGCCGCGTCGATCGACGAACTGCGGCTGCTCGCCGTGGACGAGGCGTACGAGACCGCACTCGCCGAAGGTCCGATCGAGCAGATCGACGAGCCGGTCGCGCAGAGCGAACCGTGCATGATCATGTACACCTCGGGGACGACCGGCCGCCCCAAGGGCGCCGTGCTCAGCCACGGCAACCTGACCTGGAACTCGCTCAACGTCGTCGTCGACACCGACTTCCGGCACGACGAGGTCACCCTGGTCAGCGCGCCGCTGTTCCACACCGCGGCGCTCAACATGACCTGCCTGCCGACGATCCTCAAGGGCGGCACCGTCATCCTCGAAGAGGCCTTCGACGAGGCGCGGACGCTGGAGCTCATCACGACGCACGGCGTGACCACGCTGTTCGGCGTGCCGACGATGTACCAGCGCCTCGCCGACGCCCCGGGCTTCGACGCGACCGACCTGAGCGGCGTGCGCAACCTGCTGTGCGGAGGTTCGCCGGTGCCCGAGCCGCTGATCAGGCGGTACGTGGACCGCGGGCTCAGCTTCGTGCAGGGCTACGGGATGACCGAGGCCTCGCCGGGCACGCTGCTGCTGGACGCCGACCACGCCCTGAGCAAGGCGGGCACGGCCGGCGTGCCGCACTTCTTCACCGACGTGCGCCTGGCGCGGCCCGACGGCACGGTCGCGGATCGCGGCGAGCCGGGCGAGGTGCAGGTCGAGGGGCCGAACGTGATGATCGGCTACTGGGGCCGGCCGGTCGAGACGCGGCGCGCGCTGGCCGACGGCTGGCTGCGCTCCGGCGACCTGGCCGCGGTCGACGAGGACGGCTACGTGCGCATCGTGGACCGCATCAAGGATCTGATCATCTCGGGCGGCGAGAACATCTCCCCCGCGCAGGTCGAGTCCGTGCTCTACCAGCATCCGGAGGTCGCCGAGTGCGCCGTGATCGGCGTGCCGGACGAGCGCTGGGGCGAGGTGGGCCGGGCGGTCGTGGTGGCCCGCGACCCCGCGGCCGCCGGGGACGCGCTGGCCGCCGAGCTGATCGCGTTCGCCGCGGAACGCCTGGCGAAGTACAAGGTGCCGAAATCCGTGGTGTTCACCGACTCGCTGCCGCGCACCGGCGCCGGGAAGGTGCTCAAGTCCGTGCTACGTGAGAGAGAGACGACGACATGACGACGCAGACCGCGACGGGCCTCGACGAGCTGAGGGCGCTGGCCGGGAAGGATCTCGGCGCGAGCGACTGGTTCGAGGTGACGCAGGACCGGGTCAACCTGTTCGCCGACGCCACCGACGACCACCAGTGGATCCACACCGACCCGGAGCGGGCCGCCTCGGGGCCGTTCGGCGGCACGATCGCGCACGGATACCTGACGCTCTCGCTGCTGATCCCGCTGTTCAACGAGCTCCTCGAGGTGCGCGGCGTGAAGATGAGCGTCAACTACGGCCTGGAGAAGGTCCGCTTCCCCGCGCCGGTCCGCGTCGGCGGGAAGATCCGGCTGCTCGGCACCGTCGACGAGGTCGAGGACGTCGCGGGTGACGGCGTGCAGATGGCGCTGACGTTCACGGTCGAGATCGAGGGCGGTGCGAAGCCCGCGTGCGTGGCGAAGGCCCTGTACCGGCACTACGCCTGAGGCGGGTTCGGCTGTCAGTGGCGCGTGATAGGAATTGGGCCACTGACAGCCAGCACGTCATAGGGCGGGAGCCGAAGCGGTGTCGTTCGAGGAGCATCTGACCACGTTCGCCGGTCTACCGGTGGTCGAATTCCCGGTCGAGCGCGGGGTCGCCGTGCAGGGCGCCGAGCCGGACGCGGTGGCCTGGCGAATACGGATCGACGACGGCTACGGAGCCGCCGGGGCGAACTGCTTCCGGGAGTTCGCCGAGTGCTTCGACGCGTTCCGGAAGCAGGTCGACTCCACGCGGGTCAAGGCCCTGATCATCGGCCAGACGGCGTATCAGGACCAGTTCGACTCCGAGGTCGCCGTGCGGATGCCGGCCGAGCACGCGGCGGACTTCCCGAACCTACGCGCGATCTTCCTCGCGGACCTGGTGCGCGAGGAGTCGGACGTCGCGTACATCGAGCACGACGATGTGATGCCGATCCTGCAGAGCTATCCGCTGCTCGAGGCGTTCCACGTGCGCGGCAGCGGCGGATACGGCTGGCACGAGAACCGTCAGGCCGCGTGCATCCGGCCGTTCGCGCACGAGGCGTTGCGCACCCTCGTCCTCGAATCCGGAGGGCTCTCTCCGGTGGTGGTCAACGCGGTCGGCGAGTCGCAGCTGCCTGAGTTGGAACATCTCGAGTTCTACTTCGGGGACGAGGACTACGGCGGCGGGGCCGGGATCGAGGACATCGCCTGGCTGCTCGCGGGCGAGCGGTTCCCCAAGCTGCGTCGCCTAGGCCTGCGGGACGCGCCGAACCAGGACGAGATCGCCGCGGCGCTGGCGCAGGCCCCGATCGTGGCCCGGCTCGACGCGCTGGACCTCTCCCTCGGCACGCTCGGCGACGAGGGCGCGGCCGCGCTGCTCGCCGGGCAGCCGCTCACCCACCTCAAGTCCCTGGACCTGCACCACCACTTCATGTCCGACGAGATGATGCGGCGGCTGCGCGAGGCGCTGCCCGGGGTCGAGCTCGATCTCGGCGAGCAGAGCAGTCCGTCCAGGTGGGGTGGCGAGTCCCACCGTTACATCGCGATCAGCGAGTGAGGCGGCGCCGATCATGATCGAGGAATTCCGGCGCGGCCTGCTCAGGACGTTCGGCGGCCTGCCCGTGTTCGAGTTCAACTTCACCACCCCCGAGGAGGTCGCCGGCGGCGAGGTGCCGTCCGACGTCGAGGCGTGGGCGTGGCGGATAGCCGTGGAGGACGCGGAGAATCACACGTTCCCCGCGGTCCTCGAGTTGTTCCTGAAAACCGTCGACGCATCCCGGGTCAAGGCCCTGATCGTGGGCTACTGGCTGGAGGACTACGACGTCGAGGACGGCCCGTCCGTCGCGACCGAGCCGCTGATCGCCAACGCCGCGCGCTTCACGGCGCTCGAATCGCTGTTCGTGGGCGATATGGACTCGCAGCAGGCCGAGGTCTCCTGGATCCATCAGGACGATCCGGCGCCGCTGCTCGCCGCCTTCCCGGCACTGCGCGAGTTCGGCCTGCGCGGCACCTCGGAGCTGGCGATGGGCCCGCTCAAGCACACGGCGCTGCGGGAGCTGACCTTCCAGGGAGGCGGGCTGCCCCCGGAGGTCGCGCGCGCGATCGGCGACTCGGAGCTGCCCTCGCTCACGCACCTGGAGCTGTACCTCGGCGAGCGCTGGTACAGCGGCGGCTCGGTGCCGGAGGACTACCGGCGGATCCTGCGCGGCGAGGCCTTCCCGCGGCTCAGGCACCTGGGGCTGCGGGACGCGGCGAACCAGGACGAGATCGCGGCGGCCGTCGCGCACGCCCCGGTCGTGGCCCAGCTCGACTCGCTCGACCTCTCGCTCGGAACGCTCACCGACGAGGGCGCGACCGCGCTGCTCAGCGGCCAGCCGCTCACCCACCTCACCTCGCTCGACCTGCACCACCACTACCTGTCCGAGGAGATGATGCAGCGCGTGTGGGCGGCGCTGCCCGGCGTCGCGGTGAACCTCGACGAGCAGGAGACCCCGGACGTCTGGGAGACCTCGAACGGCCCCGAAGAGGACGGGCCGCAGCGCGAGGTGCACCGGTACATCGCGGTGGCCGAGTGAGCGCACTGAGACTGGCCGTCGTCGGCAATCCGGACAACCGCCGGATCACCCTGCTCAAGGCGGCCGCTTCGTCCCTCGGGCTCGCCGAGCCGCGCGTCGTGCCGTGGATCGACGTGCTGGAGGGCCGCGCGCGCTTCGAGCCCGGCGAGACCGTGCGCATCGACTCCCCCGGCGAGGACGCCGAGGTGACCCGGCTGCTGCGCGGCGCGTCAGAGCCCGTGGACATGTACCGGGTCGAGGGAACCCGCGCGTGGTACGAGGGCTTCACCGCCGCGCTGGAGAAGCTGCGCGTCGAGATCGAGGCGGCGGGCGCGGTGGCTCTCGCCGGGTCCGAGGAGACCGCGATCGCCTTCGACAAGGCGCGCTGCCACGCGCTGCTGGCCGAACACGGCATCCCCGTGCCCGAGGCCGTGCCGGGGGTCGAGGACTACGCGAGCCTGCTCCAGGCCCTGGCGGAGCGCGGCTGGCCGAACGTGCACCTGAAGATCCGCCACGGCTCCTCCGCGTCGGGCGTCGTCGCGATCGGCCGCCAGAGTTCGGGGAAGCTCTGGGCCACGACGTCCACGGAGCTGCACCGCGTCCCGAGCGGATACGAGCTCTACAACTCGCTTCAGGTCCGCCACTACCGCACCGAGCGCGACGTCTCCGTGCTCATCGACCTTCTCGCGGCGGACGGCCTGCACGTGGAGCACACCATCTATCTCACGCACATCTACCGCGAGCGCAGCGACCTGAGGCTGGTCACCGTCGGCGGCAGGGTCACGCACGCCGTCGGCCGCTCCAGCCACCTGCCGATGACGAACCTGCACCTCGGGGGCAAGCGGCGCGAGATCGCGCTGTTCCAGGCGAAGTACGGCGAGGAGCGCTGGCAGCGCGTCATCGACCTCGCCGAGCGCACTGCCGCGTGCTTCCCGAACTCGCACTGCCTGGGCATCGACATCCTCCCGGCGCACGAACAGGACTACGTCGGCGAGGTCAACGCCTACGGCGACCTGCTGCCGAACCTGATCGGCCTGCCGGGAACCCTCGGCGACGGCGTCGACACCTACACCGCGCAACTCCGTGATCTGAGCGGCCGACCGTGAACATGAACGAGATCGTCGGCAGTCACGACCTGCTGTTCGTGACCATCGACACCCTGCGCCACGACGTGGCCGTCGAACTCCTCGAGGCGGGTCGGCTGCCGAACCTGGCGCGCGCACTGCCGCGCGACGCGGACGGCCGCCCGCGCTGGGAGGAGCGCCACACCCCCGGCAGCTTCACCTTCGCCGCGCACTCCGCGTTCTTCGCGGGCTTCCTACCGACCCCGATCGCGCCGGGCCCGCACCCCCGCTTGTTCGCCGCGCGCTTCAGCGGCAGCGAGAGCACCGCGGGCGACACCTGGGTCTTCGACGAGCCGTCCTGGGTCGAGGGCCTCGCCAAGGCCGGGTACCACACGGCGTGCATCGGCGGCGTCGGCTTCTTCAACCCGGAGAGCGCGCTGGGCACGGTCCTCCCCTCGCTCTTCACCGAGTCCCACTGGTCGCCCGCCACGAGCGTCGCCGACCCGCACTCCTTCGAGACGCAGATCGAGGTCGCCCGCGACCTCATCGGCCGCCTCGATCCGGGCCGCCGCCTGCTCCTCTTCGTGAACGTCCCCGCGCTCCACCAGCCCAACTGGTTCTACCTCGACGGCGCCGAACGCGACGACTCCTCACCGACCAAGGGCGACACCCGCGCCAGCCACGCCGCCGCGCTCGAATACGTCGACCGCCATATCGGCACCCTGTTCGACCTGCTGTCCGCGCGCGGCAAGTGCTTCGCGATCGTCTGCTCGGACCACGGCACGCTCTACGGCGAAGACGGCCTGACCGGCCACCGCGTGGCGCATCCAGCCGTCTGGACCGTCCCGTACGCGGAGTTCGTCCTATGAGACCCTACGAGTCGTACGTCTACGCGTACCCCCACAAGACCGCGTACCGCCCGCTGCGCCCGCGCCCTTCGCTCGCGGACGTCTGGCGGGGCGAGGACAAGACCGCGCTCTCCTTCTACGCGCACATACCGTTCTGCGAGGTCCGCTGCGGCTTCTGCAACCTGTTCACGCGCGTCGGTGCCCCCGACGAGCTGACGACCCGCTACCTCGACGCCCTCGAACGCCAGGCCCGCCAGGTCCGCGCCGCGCTCGACGAGTCGGGCGACGCGCCGGGTTTCGCCAACGCCGCGATCGGCGGCGGCACCCCCACCTTCCTCGACGCCGCCGGGCTGTCCCGCCTCTTCGACCTCGTCGAGAAGGTGATGGGAGTGGAGCTCGGCGCCGTCCCGCTGTCTGTCGAGGCATCGCCGTCCACGGCGATCCCGGACCGGCTGGCGGTGCTCGCCGAGCGTGGCACGACGCGCCTCAGCCTCGGCGTCCAGAGCTTCGACGAAGTCGAGGCGCGGGCCGCCGTCCGACCGCAGAAGACCGGCGAGGTCGAGCGCGCCCTCGACGCCATCCGGGCCGCCGCGATCCCCATCCTCAACATCGATCTGATCTACGGCATCGACGGCCAGACCGAGGCCTCCTGGCTACGCTCCCTCGACAAGGCGCTGGCCTGGCGGCCCGAGGAGATCTACCTGTACCCGCTCTACGTCAGGCCCCTGACCGGCCTGGCCCGGATCGGCCGCAGCCCGGCGGACGAAGCGGACGACGCGGACGCGGCCTGGGACCACGACCGACTCGCGCTCTACCGCGCCGGCCGGGATCACCTCGTGGCCCACGGCTACGAGCTGACCTCCATGCGCATGTTCCGCCGCACCGACGCTCCGCGCATCGACGGCGGCGAAGACTACGCATGCCAGACAGACGGCATGATCGGCCTCGGCTGCGGCGCGCGCTCGTACACCTCGTCCCTTCACTACTCCTTCGACTACGCGGTCTCGGCGCACGAGGTGCGCGGCATCATCGACGACTACGTGACGACCGAGGGCTTCGCGCACGCCGAAGTCGGCTACGCGCTCGACGAGGACGAGCAGCGTCGCCGCCACTTCCTCCAATCCCTGCTCCAGGCCGACGGCCTCGACGAGCACGCCTACCGCGAACGCTTCCGCACCTCGCCCCGCGACGACTTCGCCCCCGAGATCGCCCGGCTCCGCGCCGCCGGCTTCATCGAGGACGCGCTGCGCCTGACCCCCGAGGGCCTCGCCTGGTCCGACGGCATCGGCCCGCTGCTCTTCTCCTCCCGGGTACGCGAGGCGATGCGCGCCTACGAGCTCAGATAGCCGACGAACACTCCATGGACCTGACGATCCTCTACCGCGGCCCGCTCGCCAGCTGCGACTACGACTGCGGATACTGCCCCTTCGCCAAGCGCCGCGACACGCCCGGGCAACTGCGCGCGGACCGGGAGGCTCTCGCGCGCTTCGCCGCTTGGGTGACGGCCCAGGCCGGGGACCGGATCAGCATCCTGTTCACGCCCTGGGGCGAGGCGCTGACCCGCTCCTGGTACCGGGAGACGTTGGTTCAGCTCAGCCATGTGCCGCACGTGGCGCGCGTGGCCGTGCAGACGAACCTCAGCTGCCGGCTCGACTGGCTGGAGTCAGCGGATCTCGACACGCTGGCCCTGTGGTCCACGTACCACCCGGGCCAGGTCACGCGGGAGCGCTTCCTCGCCAAGCACCGCGGGCTCGTCGAACGCGGCGTGCGGCACAGCGTCGGCATCGTCGGCCAGCCCGAGCACCTGGAGGCCGCGCGCCGACTGCGCACCGAGCTCGACCCCGAGACCTACCTCTGGGTCAATGCCGCCGAAGGCCGCACCTACTCCGACGCCGAGGCCGCGCAGTGGACGGAGATCGACCCGCTGTTCCCCGTCTCGCGGCACGCGCACCCCTCGCTCGGCCGCGCGTGCCGGACCGGGGAGTCGGTCATCTCCGTGGACGGCGACGGACTGGTCCGCCGCTGCCACTTCGTGTCCCGGACGGATCCGGGCGAGGAGCTGGGCAACCTCTACGACGGCTCGTTCCGCGCCGCGCTGGGGCCGCGGCCCTGCCCGCTGCTGCAGTGCGACTGCCACATCGGCTACGTGCACATGCCCGGGCTCGATCTCTACCCGGTCTTCGGCGCCGGCGTGCTGGAGCGGGTCCCGGCCCCGGGGCCCCTGATACTGAGTCAGCGATGATTATTCATTTTGGCCTTGATTGCAGTCCATTTACCGTCCCTAGCCTCGGGCGCATGGCCAACACCAACCCCACGCCGGCCGAGCTGGCACGCATGTCGATCGCCGAGCAGTACGAGTGGTTCAAGGGTTTCTCCTCTCGTCGGGCGCTGCTCCGCGGGGGCCTCGTCGGCGCCGGCGCGGTCGCCGCGGGCACCACCGTCCTGGCCGGGCCCGCGTCCGCGGCCACCGGCTCCGCGACGACCGCGGCGAAGTCCTCCGCGTCCCTGCTGGCTTCCGCGGAACGGCCCACGGGCTCCTTCGTCGCGCCCTACGGCCGCCACGTCGCCTTCGGCGCGGACCCGAAGACCTCGTTCACGGTCACCTGGCAGGTTCCCGCGCTGGTCTCGGCGCCCTTCGTCCGCGTCGGCCTCGCGCCGTTCGCGCTGGGCGAGAAGGTCTCCGCCGAGCTGCAGGTGCTGAGCACGCCGTGGACCGACATCTCCGCCGTCGACTCGGTCCCGCTGGCGCACGCGAGCACCGTCGAGCAGTACTACATCCAGGCGCGCATCGAGCACCTGCTGCCGGGCACGACGTACTACTACGCGGTCGGGCACAAGGGCTACGACCCGGTGTCCGCCCCCGCCCTGGAACCGGTCCGCTCGTTCACCACGGCCCCGGGCTGCACCGAGCCCTTCACCTTCACCGCCTTCGGCGACCAGGGTGAGAGCTACGACGGCGTCGCCACCGGCAACCTGGTCCGCTCGGTGAACCCGGCGTTCCACCTGCACGCAGGAGACCTCGCCTACGCGAACGACGGCGGCAGCGGCCAGCTCAACAACAGCTACGACCCGCGCGTCTGGGACTCCTTCTTCGTGCAGAACGAGGGCTTCGCGGGCACGATCCCGTGGCAGGCCGTCGTCGGCAACCACGAGATGGAGCCCTGGTACTCGCCGGACGGCTACGGCGGCATCTACAAGCGCTTCGCCCTGCCGGAGGAGACGCGGGCCTACTACTCGTTCACCTACGGCAACGTGGCGTTCCTCGCCCTCGACGCCAACGACGTGACCTACGAGTACACCGCGAACCACGACTACTCCGGCGGCGCCCAGACCAAGTGGCTCAGCCGCCAGCTCGCCGCCTACCGCGCGAACAAGGACATCGACTTCATCGTCGCGTACTTCCACGAGTGCGCCTACTGCACCGCCGACGCGCACGCCTCCGACGGCGGTGTCCGCGACGTGTGGACGCCGATCTTCGACCAGTACTCGGTCGACCTGGTCATCAACGGCCACAACCACGTGTACGAGCGCACCGACCCCCTGAAGGCCGGCGCCGTCACCACCGCGGCCCCGATCGGCTCCACGGTCTACTCGGCGACCCAGGGCACCACCTATGTCGTGGCGGGCAGCGCGGGCAACAGCCTGTACTCCTTCACCACCTCCGACAGCTACGAGGGCGCCGTCGACGACGACACCTCCATCACCAGCTGGTACCGCAACTCCTCGGGCGGCAAGACCGCCGAGACCATCGACTGGTCCCGCGTCCGCTACACCGGCTACGCCATCCTCGCCGTCGAGAGCGAGCCCGGCTCCAAGCACGGCGCCAAGCCCAAGCTGATCCTGCGCGCCCTCAACGAGAACCACGTCGAGGTCGACCGCCTGACCATCCAGCGCGAGGCCTGAGAAGCACGAGGACGGAGAACGGATCGGGCCGTCGCAGCAGTCTCCAGCTACGACGGCCTGCTTCCGCCTGCCGCCTGCCTGCCCCGACCCCCGCTGCCCACCGCCCGACTCACCTACCGCCGTCCGCACCGCCGCCCGACTCATCCGCCGCTGTGCGTACCGTCGCGCTGCGGTGGGCCTGTTATCTTGGCGTCCGGCTCGGCCGCGGGGGCCGGCGGCGGGTCAGGTCTGGATCAGCGGCTCGTACTCCTGCTCGGTGAGGCCGAAGGTCCAGGCGACGGCCTCCTTCGCGGTGCGGGTCTGCGGCGGGACGCGGAGCCAGTAGGTGTTGAAGGTGCCGTCGGGCTCGGCGGTCGAGTTCACCACCTCGACCATCGTGATCGCCTCGTCGTCGGGCAGGTTGACCCGCCAGAGCCGCCCGCTCTCGTCCTCGTGCACGGGCTCGGCGCCGGAGTCGACGATGTAGCGGTCGTGGCCGTAGTGCTCGAGCATGATGCGGCGCAGTTCGGCGTTGCGCTCCTTGCGGATCACCTCCGGGGTGAGCGCCGCGAGGATCTTCGCGAACTCGACCGGGATGGTCACGCCGCGCCACCGGTGCAGCGCGAAGCCGTCCGCGTACGCGAGGGCCGGCCCGTCGCCGTTGTGCAGGCGGCCGCGGTCGTCGAGGTGCAGCTCCGTCGGCCGCTCGCAGAGCACTGCGACCTTCTCGAAGGCCCACCACCAGTGCACCTGCTCGGCCACGGCCTTGAGCGCGGCCAGGATCGGCGCGTCGGCGAGCTCGCGGTCGTCGAACAGCGGGAGCCACGCCGCGTCGTGCTGACCCTGGTCCGCGAAGGTGAGGGCGAGACGCAGCTTCGTCTGCTCGGGCCCCGGGACCACGGATTCCGCGACCGCGTTGCCGATCTGCTCGACGAGGCGCGAGACCGTCGGCGCGATCTCGCCGCAGGTCTCCCGCCAGGCGGCCGACCAGGCCTGACGGCCCAATTGTTCGATCAGCTCGGCCCGCGCGCGCCGCCAGGGCTCGGTGCGCAACTGCTCGCGCAGCGACGGGCCGAACTGCTCGCCGCGC
>DASTAE010000140.1:0-5532 GCA_035712985.1 Actinospica sp. | reverse complement strand
GCCGACGGACCCGCCTCACCGGCCGCCATCGGTCGTCACCGGCTATTCGAAGCGGATCTGCTTCCCGCGGATCCAGTCCAGGAAGCCGCGCCGCGGCGGCCGCGCCGTGATCGAGCCGGACCGGACGCTGCCCGAGACCGTGACCCGCAGCATCGTCGGCACCGGGGCGGCGTCCTTCGGCTGGCGCACCTTCGCCGAGCCGCTGGAGACGCTGACCTCCTCCATGTGCACCTCGATCCCCGGCTTGGTCACGATCGTGAGGCTGCCGCTACGCACCGTGGCGTCGATGTGCAGCGTCGGGCCGCTGATCACGGCCTGCGTGAGGTCCAGCTTCACGCTGCCGCTGCCCGCCTTGATCTCCAGCGCGCGCGGCACCACCCAGCGCCCCTCGCGGGTGGCGCTGCCGCTGCTCACCTCGATCCGGATGAGGTCCTTCGCCTCCGCGGGCAGCGCGAGCTCGGTCCCGCCGACCACCGCCGGAAGGTCCGTGACCAGCGCGGCGAGCTCACTGCCCGTCTTCGCGTTCAGCGCCTTGTCCAGGCGCTCGTCGAGTTCTTCCATGGTCAGCCGGCCATCCCCCGCGGCGACCCGGAGCTGCTCGGCGATCCGGTCGCGGTCCGCGTGCGACGCCCGGAGCTCCGGCAGCTGCGCGTTGTCGTCAGTCATGGGGAGTAGGTTATGCCGTCCACGCGCGGCGGCTCCAGACATCATTTCGGCAACCTGCGGACGTCGCGCCCCGGGCCGGGAGATGACTTAAAACAATCTGAAGATTTCGCGAACCGCACGGCCGCGTTGGGCGTCTCTATCGGGTGTGAGCGACGAAGATCTTCAGCGGACCGTGCAGATCAACCACCCCGGGGAGCCGGCGGCGGGTGAGGCGGCCGAAGCCCGCCGCCCCGCGCGGCGGAAGGTGGTGGCCGCGATCGGCGGAGTCACCCTGGTCGGCGTGGGCATCGGCGCCGGCATCGTCGCCGCGACCCGCACGTCGAACGCCAAGACCACCACCGCCGGCAACGTCCCGACCACAGGCTCGAGCCCGAGCGCCACCAGCGCCGGCCCCAGCCCCACTCCGTCCCCCGCGTGGACGCCGCCGGTGCACCCGACGACCGCGGTCGCCACGAAGCCGCAGTACTACGTGGACGACCAGGGCGCCAAGGCGATAGCGCTCACCATGGACGACGGCCCGGACCCGACCTACACGCCGCAGGTGCTCGAGATCCTGCGCCAGTACGGGATCAAGGCCACGTTCAACATGGTCGGCTATCACATCCACTCGAACCTCTCGCTCGTGAAGGAGGTCTCGGCGGCCGGCCACACGATCACCAACCACACCTGGAACCACGCGGATCTGAAGCACCTCACGCTCAAGCAGGTCCTCTCGCAGATCGACCGCTGCAACGAGGCGCTCGACGAGGCCCAGCAGAGCCCCGACATCTTCCGCGCGCCCTACGGGAACTGGTCGCCGGCGGTCTTCAAGGCCTGCGCGGAGCGCGGACTGCGCCCGATCGACTGGTCGGTGGACCCCCAGGACTGGAACACGGCGCACGTGGACACCCAGATGATCGTGCACACCGTGCTGAGCACCACGAAGGCGCACGACATCATCCTGGAGCACGACGGCGGCGGCGTGCGCCGGAACACCGTGGCCGCGATGAGGATCTTCATACCGAAGCTGCTGGAAGACGGGTACAACTTCGTGACCATGTAGCGGCGAGCCCCGGCTGCGGCTCGCCGAAGGCATTAACTTCGTCCCGAAACGGGCGGCGTCAGTCGCGCGGTAGACGGCGCGGGCATGATGGCAATATGACGGATAGCCAGTCGCCGCCGTACCCCGCCGAAGTGTTCGACGTGCTCGAGAGCCTGCTCGACGAGCCGACCCACGTCCTCGACATCGGCGCCGGCGAGGGCGCGCTGGCCAGACCGCTGATCGCCCGCGGCCGCGTCTCCCGACTGGACGCCGTGGAGCCCTCCCCCGACCTGATCGCCGCCGCCCGCGAACTGCCGGGCGGCGGCCACCCCGACCTGCACTGGATCGCCGGGGCGGTGGACCGCGTCCCCCTCAACGGCCCCTACAGCCTGATCATCGCCGACTCCGGCCTCTACCGGCTTCCGTGGCGCCGCACCATGGCCCGCCTCGCCGAGGTGCTGGCCGACCACGGCGTCATGGCCATCGTCGAACACGGCGAGGACCGTCCGCCCCTGCCGATCGTCGACGAGCTGATCGCCCGCGGCCTCTTCAGGAAGTCCGGCGAGCACCGGACCCTGCCCCTCCCCCACATCGCGGACGGCGCGGCGCCCGTGGAGGTGACGGCGACGGTGGTGTGGGGACGGCCGGTGCGCGCGGAGTAAGTCCTCGTGCACCCGACGGTCAGAGCGACGCTTCGCCAGCCCCTGCCAAGCCGCGCGCTTCTACGTGGGCTCGCGGACGAACACGAAACCGCAGGCCGCCGACGCGACCCGGCCCTAGCCACAGCCCCGCGCGCCTTATCCCCACAGTCGCGAAGCGGTGATTCTCCTCACGTCGAAGGCTCGTCAGCCGGGCAGCCCCGTCACTCGCAGCGTCAGGTTCAGGCGGCCCTCCGGTAGGCCGATTTCCTCCCCGGGCCCGCTGTTCGGGTAGAGCTTGGGGACGCCGTGGTAGGCGAACCTGGACGGGCCGCCGAAGACGAAGGCGTCGCCGGAGGACAGTTCGATGTCTGTCCAGGGGCGATTGCGGGTTTCTGTGTTGCCCAGGCGGAAGACGCAGCGGTCGCCGACGCTCAGGGAGACCACGGGGGCCGGGGTGCGTTCCTCCTTGTCCTGGTGCAGGCCCATCTTGGCGGCGCGGTCGTAGTAGTTCACCAGGGCTACGTCGGGGTGGTAGGCGGCTGCGGCGGCCGGGTCCTGGTAGGCGGCGGCCAGGACCTGTCTGCCCAGGTCGGCCAGCCACGCGGGGAGTTCGGCTACGCGGGCGCCGTCGTGGTCGTCGGCGGTGCGGGTGTAGCGGTAGGGGCGCCAGTACCAGCCCAGGTGCACGGTCTGCACCGACATGACGCCGCCGCCGGGCAGCCTCGTGTGGCGCATGGGCACGGGGCCCTTCGCCCACTCCCGGCACGCGGTCACGAGCGTGCGCTGCTGCTCGGTGCTGAGCCAGCCGGGCAGGTGGACGGCGCCCGGGGCGATCTCCACGCGGCTCGGGCGGGGCGGATCCTCGGGGAACGGGATCATGGGGTCAGGGTACGCCGGTCTCGGTCCCCCCACTCGGTCCCGGTCCCGGCCGTAGCCCCGCACTCGGGCTCGCGGAGGTTGTCTGACCTGTCGCGTAGCCTGCGTTCCATGACAGATCCAGGGGTGGAGGCCGAGGCCACGGCGAACGCGCGGCTGCTGGTCGCGTGCGGGTATCTCGAGGCGGACGAGGTCGCCGAGGCGATCGTCGACATGCAGGAGGACTTCGGCGGGGGCGACGGACCGGAGCAGCTGACGCAGGAGCAGGCTCGGGAGATCGTGGACGCCGTGTGGCGGGCGCGGATCGCCGAGCAGGCTGCGTGGCCTGCGCGTACGGACGTGGATGCGCTCGAGGCGGCCTTCGAGGCGCTCGAGGACGGCGGGATCGTGGCGCGGGAGGACTTCGCGTGCTGCGCTCAGTGCGGGCACGCGGAGATCCACGGGGAGATGGAGGAGGACTCGCGAGGATACGTGTTCTTCCATCAGCAGCGCACGGAGGCCGCGGTGCTCGACGGCGAGCTCTACCTCTACTACGGCGCACGCTCGCCGCACCCTGCGGAGGATGTGGCGCGGGAGATCACCGAGCGGCTGCGGGGCGAAGGCCTGAGTGTGGAGTGGGACGGGGACACGGGGAAGGCGGTGGTGGTCAAGCCGATCGTGTGGCTGAAGCGGATCGGCTGACCGGCGTGTGCGAGGCTTGACGCCGTGACTGCGCACGCTGTGTTCCTGGTGCTGGCCGTTCTCGCCTGGGTGTCGCTGGCGATCTGGCTCGTGTTGCTGATCGGGCGCGGGGGGTTCTGGCGGATGAACCTCCGCCTGCCGGAGGCGGAAGACGGGAGCAGGGCGTGGCCGGCGGTCACGGCGGTGATTCCGGCGCGGGACGAGGCGGCGGTCCTCCCGTCGACCCTGCCCTCGGTCCTCGCGCAGGACTATCCGGGGGCGCTGACCATCATCGTGGTCGACGATGCGAGTACGGACGGGACCGGGGAGGTCGCCGCCGGGCTCGCCGCCGCGGCGACGGGTACCGCGGAACTCCGCGTGGTGCGCGGGGCGGGGCCGCCTCCGGGGTGGGCCGGGAAGGTGGCGGCGATGGATCGGGGGATGCGGGAGGTCGACCCCGGTTCTGATTACGTGCTGTTCACGGACTCGGATATCGCGCATCCGGCGGACAGCCTGCGGCGGCTTGTGCGGCATGCGCAGGACGAGCGGCTGGACCTGGTGTCGCTGATGGCGCGGCTGAGCACGGACTCGGCCGCCGAGCGGATGATCGTACCCGCGTTCGTGTACAGCTTCTTTCAACTCTATCCCCCGGCTTGGGTGCGCAGGCCGGGCGCGCGGACGGCCGCGGCCGCCGGCGGGTGCATGCTCGTGCGGCGGGAGATGCTCGACGCCGTCGGCGGCCTGGCCGGGATCTCGGCCGCGCGGATCGACGATGTGGCGCTCGGGACGCTGCTCAAGCGTGGTGGCGGGCGGATCTGGCTCGGGGTGACGACGGGGGTGCGCAGCCTGCGCCCTTACCCTCGTTTGGCCGATCTGTGGGACATGATCGCGCGGAGTGCGTACACCCAACTGAGGTACTCGCCGTGGTTGCTACTCGGGACGGTCGTCGGCCTCGTGTTCACGTATGGGCTGCCGGTGGTCCTCGGGGTCGTCGGCCTGGTCACGCAGCGGTGGTGGGGCTTGGCGCTTCCGGCGCTCGGCGCGTGGGCGGTGATGTCGGCCAGCTATCTGCCGGTGCTGCGGCTCTACGGGCTGCGGTGGTGGCGGGCGCCGCTGTTGCCCGGGGTGATGACGCTGTACGGGGCGATGACGGTGGATTCGGCACGTCGGCATCGGCAAGGGCGGGGCGGATCGTGGAAGGGGCGCGTGATCGAGTCGGCGGAGTGATCGGGCCGGGTGAGAGACGGTTCGCGTCTCCCACCCAGCCCGATCTGACTGGCCTGTTACAACCGTGGGCCTAGTTGTAGCTGGCCAGGTCCGCGACCGTGCTTCCGGAGTTCACCGTGTTGCCGGTCCCGTTGATGATGTGGTCGATGGTGCCGACTCCGCCGAGCGAGACGGTCACCATGTCGTTGAACTGCACTCCCGAGGTGTTCGGCGCCGTGAACGCGTTCGCGCTGTGGACGCTCGAGTTCGTGCTGAAGTAGCAGTACACGCCGAGTCCGTAGCCCTGGAAGTTGCTGACTGAGCTCGCGACATTCATGGACGGGTAGCCGTTGGAGGTGCCGTCCATCCAGGAGGACTGGTTGGGTGGGTCGTAGGGCATTTCGCTTTGGTAGAAGTAGTCTTTGCCGCCGTTGCCGTTCCATTGGGTTTGGACGGCTTGGT
>DASTAE010000139.1:0-35240 GCA_035712985.1 Actinospica sp. | reverse complement strand
TTCGGCGTGCGCGGCTGGTTCTACTCCGTGATCGCGGCGATGGTCGTGCTCGTCATCGGGTTCAGCCTGATCGGCGTCATCGTCTTCGCCCGCGCCTCGCAGGCCTCGAACAACCTGATCTCCAGCCTCGGCCCGGCGCGCACCGCGCTGGTGGACATGCAGAGCGCGATGGTCAACGAGGAGACCGGCGTCCGCGGCTACCTGCTGACCCACGACACCGACTTCCTGCGCCCCTACTACGAGGGCGAGCAGGGCCTGCAGCGCGACCTGGCCAACCTGAAGAGCCAGCTCGACGGGCACGCGCGGGCGCTGGCGGAGGTCCAGGGGCTCGAGCAGCAGATCGAGACCTGGAAGACCGACTACGCGGCGCCGTTCATCCAGGCGGCGCAGAGCGGAAAGTCCGTCGACCTGGCCCGGCTGCAGGCGAGCAACACCGCGTTCGAGCAGCTGCGCGGCCGGTTCCTCGCGGTCGAGTCCGAGCTGGACGCCGAGCGCGGCCAGGCGATGCAGAAGCTCTCGCACATCAACACCGAGCGCAACTGGACGTTCGTCAGCATGCTCGGCGTGTTCCTGCTGACGGTCTGCATCATCGTGCTGCTGGTGCACATGATGGTGCTCAAGCCGCTCGGACGGCTGCGCCAGGAGGCGCGGAAGGTCACCGAGGGCGCGTTCGACACGCCGCTGACCCAGAGCGGCCCACAGGACATCAGGGCCCTGAGCTCGGGGCTCGAAGCGATGCGCGCGAAGCTGGTGCGGTCGCTCGACAACGCCGAGCAGCAGCGCGCGGAGCTGCACCGGCAGAAGGAGATCGTCGACCTCCAGGCCGAGGAGCTGCGCCGCTCGAACGAGGAGCTGGAGCAGTTCGCGTACGTCGCGTCGCACGACCTGCAGGAGCCGCTGCGCAAGGTCGCGTCGTTCTGCCAGCTCATCGAGAAGCGCTACGGCGAGACCCTCGACGACCGCGGCAAGCAGTACATCCACTACGCGGTGGACGGCGCGAAGCGGATGCAGGTGCTCATCAACGACCTGCTGACGTTCTCGCGGGTCGGCCGGGTGAACGACCGGCGCGAGCGGGTCGAGTTGCAGGCCTGCCTGGACAGCGCGCTGGACCGGCTGGAGTACGCGGTGCAGGAGAGCGGCGCCGTGATCGAGCAGCGGCCGCTGCCGGCCGTGACCGGCGATCCGACGATGCTGAGCATGCTCTGGCAGAACCTCGTCGGCAACGCGCTCAAGTTCCGCTCCCCCGACCGCTCCCCGGAGGTCTCGATCTCCTGGGCTCCGGATCCCGAGCAGCGCGGTTTCGTGCGGGTCTCGGTGGCGGACAACGGGATAGGCATCCCGCCCGCGTTCGCGGAGAAGGTGTTCGTCATCTTCCAGCGGCTGCACAGCCGCGAGGCCTACTCCGGGACCGGGATCGGGCTGGCGCTGTGCAAGAAGATCGTGGAGCACCACGGCGGGCGCATCTGGCTGGACCCGGAGCGCGAGGTCGGCACCCGCTTCACCTTCACCCTGCCCGCCGCGGCGCCGCCGGCCGAGGACGATCAGGACGCAGACGACGACGCGCGGCCCCGCGCGCTGGAAGGATCCGCCCCGTGACCCAGGAGTGTTCCGTGCCCATCGATGTTCTCCTGGTCGAGGACGACCCGGCCGACGAGCTGATCACACGTGAGGCCTTCGAGCACAACAAGATCGGCAACACGCTGCACGTCGTGCGCGACGGCGAGGAGGCGCTCGACTTCCTCTACCGCCGCGGGGCGCACACCGAGGCGGTGCGGCCGGACCTGATCCTGCTGGACCTCAACCTGCCGAAGTACGACGGCCGCGAGGTACTGCAGCAGATCAAGACCGACGAGAACCTGGCCGCGATCCCGGTCGTGGTGCTCACGACCTCCTCCGCCGAGGAGGACATCATGCGCAGCTACCGGCTGCACGCCAACGCCTACGTGACCAAGCCGGTGGACCTGGACCAGTTCATGGCGGCGATCCGGCAGATCGACGAGTTCTTCCTCACGGTGGTCAAGCTGCCCAAGGGCGGCAAGGTCTGACCCTGCTCACTGCTTGCCGGTGAGCGTCTGGAGCGCCACCTTCGTCGCGTCCTCGATCAGGGCGTCGTCGGAGGTGGCGTTCGCGTTGTCGCCGCGGTTGGTCAGCACGGTGATGACGATCGGGGCCGCGCCGTTCGGCGGCCAGATGACGGCGATGTCGTTGCGGGCGCCGTAGCCGCCGTTGCCGGTCTTGTCGCCGACCTTCCAGCCCGCGGGGACCGCGGCGCGGATGTACGGGCCGCCGGTGGTGTTGGCCTGGAGCCAGCCGACGAGCTGGGCGCGGCGGATCGGGGTCAGGGCGCTGCCGAGGGCGAATTCGCGCAGGTCGGCCGCCTCGGCGGCGGGTGTGGTCGTGTCGCGGGTGTCGCCCGGGGTGTCGGAGTTCAGGGTCGGCTCGTCGCGGTCCACGTTCGAGGTGCCGTCGCCCGCGGCACGCAGCGCGGCCTGGAAGGCCGCGGGGCCGCCGATCTGCTTGAGCATCAGGTTGGCGGCGGTGTTGTCGCTGTACTCGATCGCCGCGGCCATGATCGCGGTGAGGGTCATCCCGGTGTCGACGTGCCGGGAGGTGATCGGCGCGTAGGAGAGCAGGTCGGCCTCGGTGTACGGGATCACCTGGTTGAGCTGCTGGTCGGTCTCCCGCTGCAGCAGCACGCCCGCGGCGAGGGCCTTGAAGGTGGAGCAGAAGGCGAAGCGCCTGTCGGCGTTGTAGGCGACGGTGCCGCCGGTGCCGGTGTCGATCGCGTAGAGGCCGAGGTTGGCGTGGAACTTCGTTTCGAGGGCGGCGAAGGCCGAGGCTGCGGTCGCGGTGGGGGTCGGGGACGCGCTGGTGCCGGTTGACGCGGTGGGGCTCGTCGTCGTGCTCGAACATCCGGCGAGCAGGCCCGCGGAGACGGCGAGTGCGGCGACACGCTTCGTGGTGATCAGCATGGATCGAGCTTGCTCCGGGCCTCCGCATGTGGTCAAAGACGGGAGTGGCGAGTTGGATACCGCTTCTGCATATGATCTCAGGTGTGGATCTCGTCAAGGCCTGTCAGGTGTTCGTGCGCGTCGCCGAGCACGGCAGCTTCACGCTCGGAGCCGCCGCCGCGCAGGTGCCGCAGCCGGTGGCGAGCCGGCGGATCGCCGCGCTGGAGGAGCACCTGGGGCGGCCGCTCTTCGATCGCTCGGTGCGGCGGGCGGCCGTGCTCACCACCTTCGGCCGGGACCTGCTCGAACCGGCGACGCGGCTCGTGCGGTTCGCCGAGGCGCTCGAGTACCACGCGCAGGAGGCGATGCTGCGGCCGCTGACCCTGGCGATGCCGGAGACGTGCGGCGTCGGGGATCTGGCCCGGCTCGACGTGGCGGCGCGTGACGCCGGGCTGGTGCTGGACATCCGCGGCGCCGGGCCTTCGCAGCGTGCTGAGCTGCTGCGCTCGCGGGAGATCCGGGCCGCGGTCGAGGCGGTTCCGGCAACGGACGCGACGTGGGTCGTGCCGCTCGGGCTCGCTTCGGCGGGGTCGCCGGGCACGTCGCCGCTGCGGCTCGCGTCGTTGCGTCCGTCGCGTGCCGAGGCGACGTATCGCCGGATCTGGGTGCAGCCGGAGGACGACGTGCCGCACATCCGCGACGTGCTGCGGCATGCCGGCCATCGCGCCGCGCTGCTGCCCGCGCAGATCAGCGTGGCCGCGTCGCTGGTCGCGGCGGCCGGGGCCGTGCTGCGTTCGCGTGATCATCTGCTCTGCTCCGCGCGGCAGGCGGATGACCTAGGGTTGGCGTGGAGGCCGATCGCGGGGACCTCGGCGGCCCGGGGCTACGAGGTGACCGGGGACGACGCGGCGCGGGTGCGCGAGGTGCTCGGGCCGGTCCTCGGCCGAGCGCTCGGGGGTGGACAGCGGTGACGGAGTCGGAGAGCCGGCTGATCGGCGGGCTGCGCAAGCGGCTGGCCGAGGCGGGCCTGACCGGGTCCTTCCTGGTGCGGGATCTGGCGAGCGGGCGCGAGATCGGGATCGACCCGGAGCTCGGGTACCCGGTCGCGTCGCTGGTGAAGGTGCCGCTGGGCATCGCCGTCCTCGACCGAATCCACGCGGGGAGGCTGGACGGCGCGCTGCCGGTCGAGGTGCCGCCGGGGCCACCGGTCACCGGCTTCGAAGCCGGTCTCGCCCAGTTCCGGCACGGCGCGCGGATCGCCGTGGACGACCTGCTCTACCTCGCGATCGCGATCAGCGACAATCCGGCGGCCGACGCGCTCTTCGACCTCGTGCCGCCCGCGGAGGTCACCGACGTGCTGCGCGGCTACGGGATCGGCGGCATCACGGTCCGGCACCGGATGCGGGAGCCGGGCGAAACCCCGGTCGACACGCATCTGGCGCAGACGCTCGCGATCGGCGCGCGCGAGGCGGGGCTCGGGCACGGACTGCCGCCGATCGACGTGACGCGCGCGAACACCGGCTCGGCGCGCGCGTACATCGACCTGCTCGCGGCGCTGTGGAGGCCGTCGGCGATCCCGGGGCCGGTGGCCGAGCGAATCCGTGAACTGATGGGCAAGAACACGATGCGCCAGCGGCTCGGCCCGGACTTCAGCTCCGACGCGTCCACCTGGTCCTCGAAGACCGGCACGCTGTTCAACCTCCGCCACGAGGTCGGCGTCGTCGAGCACGAAGACGGCACGGTCTGCGCCGTCGCCGCGCTCACCGAATCCTCGGTGCCGGCGGCGTCGCAGCCCGCGGCCGAGGCGCTCATGGGGCACGTGGCGCGGGTGCTGCACGATCGATTGTTCTAGCCACGGTTCATGCGAAACCGTGGCAGTCCGTCGCATCCGGGGTTAGGCTGCGCCGAGGAAGGCGGCAGGCGATGGACGTCCATCTCGAACAGCTGCGCGCGGTGGCGGATTCGACCGCTCCCGGCGCCGATCACCGGCACGACCGCGCCTTCCGGCCGGCCGCCGTGCTTCCGGCGATCGATCGTTTCCGGCGCAGGCTCTCGCTTCTGCGCTACGGACATCGCGACGACCACGGCGTTCGAAGTGCCGAGGACGCGCTCACGCTGCTCTGGACGACGCGCGGGGTCGAGGCCCTGCTGCCTCGGATGCTGGCCTGGGCGCTGGACCTGACGGGCGCGCAGCTCGGCAACCTCCAGCTCGCGAACGCGGAGAGCGGCGTCCTGGAGATCGTGACGCAGGTCGGTTTCGGCCGTGAATTCCTCGACTACTTCGCCGCCGTGGACGACGACCACTCGGCGTGCGGACGCGCGGCGCGGCTCCGGGCGCAGACGGTGGTGACCGACACGGCCGCGGACCCCGACTTCCGTCCGCACAGCGAAATCGCCGACGCCTCCGGCTTCCGCGCGGTGCAGTCCACTCCCCTGATCGACCGCAGCGGCATGCTCATCGGGATGATCTCCACGCACGAGCCGCGGCCCGGACGCCCGTCGGACGAGGACCTGCGCACCCTGCGGATCTACGGACGTCTCGCGGGCGAGGCCCTCAGCCAGATCTCGGCCTCCGCCGCGGACGAGTCGCTGGACGGCTTCGCCGCGCTCCTGCCGGTGCTCGCCGAGCTCGAGGCCGGCAAGACCGCGCTCGGTCGCCTCGCCGACCTCGCGATCCACCGGATGCACGCCATGAGCCTGGACCTGTCCGCGCTGCAGACCGACCTGACCGACCACCTGCTGCACATCCGGCTGGCCAGCGCCGTCGCCGAACTCGATCATGCCCTGCGCGATCTGCGGACCGAAGCGCTGAGGGCGCCTCACGAGTAGCATGTTCTCGACGAAGGGGGCGGCAGTGGGGGATGCCGAGGACGCGGTTCCGGCTGAGTGGACGCGGATGCAGGAGGAGCGGGCGGCGCGGGAGGAAGCCGAGAAGCGCGCGATGCTCGCGGAGCGGCGGCACCGGAACGAGGTTCTCTCGATCGCGATACCGATCGCCCTCGTCGCCGTCGCATTGGGCACGGTCGGCATCGCGGCGCTGGCGATGCAGAGTCCGCCGCCTCCGGCGACGACTCCCGCCGCGGTCAGGGCCTTCGCTGCGGCCCTGCCGAGCACGCAGCGGCCGAACGCGGCCGGAGTGAGCGTCATCGACGGCTCGAACGCCCCGGAATCGTGGCGCGTCGCCTGGGAGACCACCGATGCGGCGTTCTGCTTCGCCTTCGTGCACGACGGCAGGGCACCGCAAGTCCTCTGCGACGCGCCGGGCTCGGTGCGGACGAGCAAGATGCGGATCGCCGGGGAGCTGACCGACGACGGGATCGACCCCGCGGAGCTGTTCACCTGCGGGTACACGACCGGCCAGGCGGCGAACATCAACTACGTCGAGCTCGACGACGGCACGGTCGTCGGCACGGCCGCCGATATGGGCTCCGGGCTCAGCGGCTTCTGCATCCAAATGCCCGAGGGCACGGCGGCGGGCGCATCCTTCACCGTGTCGACCTTCATCGTCAACGGGCGCAACGGCAGGTTTTGGGACATCACGCCCGTGACCGCCACCTATCCCTGACCGGGCGGCCGGGGCGGCGTGATCGCGCGCCCCGGCCGTCGTCGGCGGGCTAGCGGGCGAGGGCCGCGAGTTCGGCGAGCTTCCGCTCGACACGCTCGGCGTGCTCCTGGGCGTCCTGGCGCGCCCGCTTGGGGCTCCAGCGGCCGGTCAGCATCCAGATGAACGGGATGAAGAAGAGCTGGCCGGCGAAGCAGATCCACCACCAGTGCTGCCACTGGACCGGCGAGTCCTTGGCCGCCTGCTGCACCGCGGGCGCGTTCGCCTGGAGGTACTTGAGCTCGGCGACGACCTTCGGGTCCTGCAGGCCGGGGCCGTACCGGCCGACCAGCGCCAGGTCGGCGGCGGGCACCTTGCCGAGGGCGGTGAGCGCGGCCGCGGCCGTCTGCACCGGCTTGCCGTCCGTGGCCAGCAGCACGAGGTCGGAGGTCGGGACCGCCGCGAGCGCCTGCAGCCGGGCCGCGGCCTGAGCGGCCGTCAGGTTGAAGGCGGTGGCGATCTCGCCGACGGCCTTCGCCTGGGCCGCGGTGTCGTTCGGGTTCGCCTGCAGCGCCGTCTTGGTCGCCGCGTCGATCGCCTGCGCGGTGGCGAGCTGGGTCTGATACTGCGCCGCGAGCGTGATCACCTGGGTCACGTCGGAGACGGACAGCCCCGAGATATCACTGATCGCCTCGGCCTGGGTCGTCGGGTCGGTCGGCGAGGAGGCGAGCGCCGCCTGCGTGGCTGTCGTGAGCTTCTGCGCCGTGGCGATCTCGGCGGCGTACTGAGCCGCGATCGACTGGACCCGGGTGGCGATAGTCGGATCGGCCGCGACCGCCTTGACCGTCGCGTTCTGGCCCGCGGTCAGCCCCGGCGCCTGGCCCGCGGCGGCCTGCGCGACCTGGGTGCCCTGGCCGACCAGCGTGCTCGCCGCCGGGATGACCGCGATCAGGGCGATCAGCGCGACGACGACGATCGAGCGCAGCGTCGCGCCCCACACAGCCAGGCCGGTCGCGGTCGCCGCGGGGTTGTGCTTCTCGACGGTCTCGGTGAACGCGGCCATCCACGCGGCGAACGCGAAGGCACCGCCGATCGAGATCGGCATCAGGATCGCGACGAACTCGTAGTACGTCGTGGCCGGGTGCGTCGTGGCGATCGCGAACATCGCGACGCCGACCAGGCTGACCACGCCGCCCAGGAGCATGAACGGCTTGCGGACCTTCAGCAGGTCGGACAGGACGCCGGCGACGAGCAGCGCCACGGCGTTGATCGCCCAGTACCAGTTGGACAGGGCGTTCGCCTTCGCCTCCGTGTACCCGAAGTTCGTCGCGTAGAAGACGATGAAGAAGCCGACGGCGATGTAGTAGAACAGCAGCGAGACGCTGATCGCGACGGCCGGCAGCACGATGTCCCTGCGCAGCATCTGCCGCCAGTGCCCGGAGAGCACCTCGTTGGGGTCGATGCCGCTCGCGTTCGCCTCGATCAGGGCCTTGTCACGCACGCTGACCATGATCTGGTCGCGCAGCTGCGGCGCGAGCTCGCGGAGCCCGATGAACGCGATCACGAACACGGCCAGGCCGACGATTCCGCAGACCCGGAACTGGTACTGCCAGTCGGGGTGGCTGTCGAGCGTGTGGCTGGCGACCTCGCTGACCACGAGGCTGCCGAGCACCGGGCCCATCGTCCAGAAGCACATCGCCGAGGCGCGGCCGAGCTGCGGCGAGAAGTCGCGGATGAGGGCAGGGGTGGCCACCAGGATCATGCCCTCGACGAAGCTGACCACCGCGAACAGGACCAGGTAGACCCATTTGTCCGTGGAGTTCGCCAGCCCGAAGGCCACCAGCGCCCCGGTCACGGCCAGCCCGTAGACGACCAGGTTCGCCCGGCCCCAGCGGTCGGCGAGCCCCGCGATCACCGAGGCCAGCGCGCCGACCGCGTTGCCCACGATGGAGATCGAGATCAGGTAGACGAGCGTCATGTGCAGGTCGGCCGCCAGCGCGGTGGCGACCGAGCCCTGCACGTAGAGTTCGTAGTAGAGGGTGATCGTCGCGAGGACCACGATGACCAGGTACGCGGCGCGCGGACCGGTCGATGGATAGCGGTCCAGCTGCCGCCCCCAGATCCCGCGCCGCGCGTCCACGGCCCAGGTCGGGGAGTCGGTGCTGTTCGAGCTGCTCGCCATTGAGTTGCCCTTCGGTCAGGTCGATCGGTGCCCGATTCTCCGCGATCATTGAATAAGCGCTTGCTTAGAGGCGCGGAGTATCCGAGAGGATGGCACCGACGGACCGCCGACGCAATAGCCGTGCCGTGGGCGCCGCGGTGGCGTTCGCGGTGCTCAGGGTTTTTGGACCTCTCGCGGCGGGCGCCTTTGGATCTGGCCGCCGGGCCAAGGCTGCGACACAGTGGGCTCATGGACCTTGAGCGGTGGCTGAGCGAGGCGAACCGGGCGATCGGGAAGTGGTCGGACGGCTTCGGGCCCTATGAGACGCATCCGGCGCTCGAGATCGGCGACGAGGCGTTCGCGCCCGCGTTCGCCGAGTTCACGGAGCGCCTGCGGGACAACTACCCGTTCTTCCACCCGACCTACGCGGGCCAGATGCTGAAGCCGCCGCATCCGGCCGCCGTCGTCGGCTACCTCACGGCGATGCTGATCAACCCCAACAACCACGCGCTCGACGGCGGTCCGGCGACGGCCGCGATGGAGCGGGAGGCGGTCGCGCAGCTCGCGGCCATGTTCGGGTTCGACACCCACCTCGGCCACCTGACGACCAGCGGCACCATCGCGAATCTCGAGGCCTTGTTCGTCGCGCGCGAGACCCACCCTGACCTGGGCGTCGCGTACGGCGCGGAGGCCCATTACACGCACGGCCGGATGTGCGGGGTCCTCGGCGTCGAAGGACACTCCGTCCCCGCCGACGACGCGGGCCGGATGGACCTGGGGGCGCTGGAGGAGGCCCTGCGGACCGGCCGGATCGGGACGGTCGTGCTGACCACGGGGACGACCGGGCTCGGCGCGATCGATCCGGTGCATCTCGCGCTGCCGCTGTGCCGGCGGTACGGGGCGCGGGTCCACGTGGACGCGGCGTACGGGGGTTTCTTCGGCCTGCTGGCCGGCGCCGACGGGCCGGAGGGGCTCGATCCGCTGCCCTGGCGCGCGATCGCGGACTGCGACTCCGTGGTCATCGATCCGCACAAGCACGGGCTCCAGCCCTACGGCTGCGGAGCCGTGATCTTCCGGGATCCCGAGATCGGGCGCTTCTACGTGCACGATTCTCCGTACACGTACTTCACGTCCGATGAATTGCATCTCGGCGAGATCAGCCTGGAGTGCTCGCGCGCCGGGGCCGCGGCCGCGGCGCTCTGGCTGACGTTCCGGCTGCTGCCGCCGACTCCGGAGGGGCTCGGCCGCGTCGTGGCCGCCGGGCGCCGTGCGGCGTTGCGCTGGGCCGACCTGATCGAGGCCTCTGAGGTGCTGGCGCTCTACCAGCGACCGGAGCTCGACATCGTCACCTACTATCCCGCGGTCGAGCCCGCCGCGCTCTCCGCGATCGACGAGGCTTCCGCTCGGATGCTCGCCGAGGGGATGACGGCGGCCGAACCGGTGTTCCTGAGCACCCTGCGCGCCTCGGCCGCGGCCTTCGCGGCGCGCCATCCGGGCATCGAGCGTGACGCGGACGGCGCCCGCGTTCTGCGCAGTGTGCTGATGAAGCCCGAGAGCGAGCAGCACGTCGAGCTCCTGCACGCGGCGGTCGAGGGGCTTGCGCCGGCGTCGCCTCCTAGGCGGTAGCTGGGCCAGGCGGCCGTACGGCACGGCGAGGAGTACGCGGCGGAGGCGGTCGCGAAGCTGTATCTCGGCTGGGTTCCGGCCCCAGAGGAGAGGCGGGAGGCCGGCGGCCTTGACGGCGACCATGGTCTAGTCCAACTTCAGTAGGGCATATCTCCAAACCCACGAGGAGATCACCCATGGACTCCAGCCCCTCCCTCACCCGACGCTCCGTGTTGCGCGGAGCCGGACTCGCGACGGCCGCCGTCCTCGGCGCGTCCACGCTGGTGGCCCGCGCCGGAACGGCCCGCGCCGCCGCGAAGTCCGGCCCGATCACGACCGCGTACGTCGAGGTGAACAACGACAGCATCACCAGCGTCGGCAAGTACACGCTGGCCTCGAACGGGGCCAACGTGTTCGACATCGGCATCATCTTCGCCGCGAACATCAACTATGACGGCAGCGAAGCCACCCTGTACTTCAACCCGCAGGTGCAGGCCGTGCTCGACAATGCCGCGACCGAGATCGCGCCGCTCCAGGCCAAGGGCATCAAGGTGCTGCTGTCGATCCTCGGCAACCACGAGGGCGCCGGCTTCGCCAACTTCCCCGACCAGGCGAGCGCGGCGGCCTTCGCATCGCAGCTGTCGAACGCCGTCTCCACCTACGGCCTCGACGGCATCGACTTCGACGACGAGTACGCGGACTACGGCACGAACGGCACCGGGCAGCCGAACGCCTGGTCGTTCCCGTACCTGGTGCAGGCGCTGCGCGACGACATGCCGGGAAAGATCATCTCGCTGTACTTCATCGGCCCCGCCTCGACAACGTTGTCATACAACGGGATCAACGTCGGGGACCTGATCGACTACAGCTGGAACCCCTACTACGGCACCTGGGGCGTGCCCGACGTGCCGGGCCTGACCAACGCTCAGCTGGCTCCCGCGGCGATCGACATCCAGAACACGGATTCGTCGACCGCGAGCAGCCTGGCCCAGCAGACCGTGTCCGGCGGCTACGGCGTGTTCAACACGTACAACCTCCCCGACACGGACGTCAGCGCGTACATCTCGTCGTTCACCCAGCAGCTGTACGGCAGCGCCGCGGTCTACTCCAACGGCTCCAGCGCCGTCGCCTACAACAACACCGGCATCGGGACCGACGGCTCGTCCGGCGCGAACTTCGACGGCGGCGGCTACGCCTACTCGGCGCAGGCCCTCGCGGCGGCCGGGGTCACCCCGGGATCCCGGATCACCGCGGCCGGAAAGACCTTCACCTGGCCTAACGTGAGCGCAGGCACGGCCGACAACTACCAGGCCGGCGGCCAGACCGTGGCCGTGTCCGGCACCTCGGGCAGCATCGCCTTCCTCGGTGCCAGCACCAACGGGCCGTCGCACGGCACGGCGACCGTGCACTTCACCGACGGCACGAGCCAGAACGTGACCCTGTCCTTCTCGGACTGGACCCTCAACGGCGGCAGCGCCTCGGTCCAGTCCGGCAACACGAAGGCCGTCACCACGTCCTACCGGAACACCGCCTCGGGCGGCCGGGAGAGCGTCGGCACCAACGTCTTCGCGACCAGTCCGATCAAGCTGACGGCCGGAAAGACGGTCGCCGGCGTGACCTTGCCGTCCAGCGCGAATCAGGGTGTGCTGCACGTATTCGCCATCGCCGCCTAGCCCGACGCAGCGCTTCTCAGTGGTGGGAGTCCCCGCCGGGCGAAGGCCGCCTCGCGCGGGGACTCAGCCACGCAGCGCCCCCTTGACCGCGCCGGCCATGAACTGTCGGGCGAACACGACGAACACGAGCACCACCGGCACCAGGGCGAGCAGCGCGCCGGCCATGATCATGCTGTAGTCGGCGCCGTGCGCGGTGTTCAGCTGCGCGAGCGCCACCTGCAGGGTGATCCGGTTCGGGTTGACCAGCACGATCAGCGGCCAGATGTAGTCGTTCCAGGCGCCGACGAAGGTGTAGATGCCGAGGAAGGCGAGGCCGGGCCGGATGATCGGCAGGCAGACGTGCCAGTACTGCCGGAAGAAGCCGCAGCCGTCGAGCCGGGCGGCTTCCAGCAGCTCACTGGGCACCGCCCCGGCCGTGTACTGGCGCATCCAGAAGATGCCGAACGCGTTGGCCGCGGCCGGGATGATCAGGGCCCGCAGGTCGCCGACCCAGTTGAGCTTCACCATGATCTCGAACTCGGGGATGAGCGCGAGCTGCATCGGCAGCATGAAGGTGAGCAGCAGCAGGCCGAACAGCGCCCTCTTGCCCGGGAAGTCGTACTTCGCGAAGGTGAACGCGGCGAGCGAGTCCAGGAACAGCACGAGCGCGGTGGTGCACAGCGCGACGATCAGGGTGTTGAACATCGACCCGAAGAAGTCGATGTTGCTCAGCATGTTGCGGATGTTGACGAACAGCTCGGAGCCGAAGACCAGCTTCGGCGGATCGCGGTACACGTCCGAGGTGTTGTTCGTGGCGAGCACCACGGTCCAGTAGAACGGGAACAGCGAGAGCAGCACGCCGAGCAGCAGAACGGCGTGCACCAGGATTCCCCGGGCGCGTTTGGACGACCGCATCGCCGATCACCCGTCCTTTCGCGAGACGAGGCGCCAGTTGACGGCGGAGAACAGGATGATCACCAGGAACGCGGCCCAGGCGATCGCCGCCGCGTAGCCGAAGTCGTTGTTGTCGAAGGCCTGGTGGTAGAAGTACAGGATCAGCGTCAGGCCGGCCTGCCCCGGGCCGCCCGAGTTCGGGTTGACCGAGGCGGCCGAGCCGAACAGCACCTGCGGCTCGGTGAAGCTCTGCAGCCCGGTGACCGTGGAGACGATCACCGTGAACAGGATGATCGGGCGCAGCAGCGGGATGGTGATGGAGAAGAACATCCGGATCGGCCCGGCCCCGTCCACCCGCGCCGCCTCGTAGAGCTCGGGCGGGATGGCCTGCATGCCGGCCAGGTACATGATCGCGTTGTAGCCGGTCCATTGCCAGGTCATCAGGGTCGCGATGACGATCTTGATGGTCCACGAGTCGCTGAGCCAGTTGACGGTCGGCAGGTGCATCGCGTGCAGCAGCACATTGACGAGGCCGTAGTTCTGGCTGAAGATCGCGCTGAAGAACAGCGCGATCGCCACGATCGAGGTGACCGACGGGATGAAGAACGCGATCCGGTAGAACGCGGTGAACCGCCTGGTCGAGTTGATCAGCGAGGCGAGCACCAGGGACATGAACAGCATCGGCACGGTCGCCAGCACCCAGATGATCAGGGTGTTGCGCAGGGCCAGCCAGAAGGTCGGGTCCTTGACCAGGAACCGGAACTGCTGCAGGCCGACGAGCTTGATCGCCCCGAGCCCGTCCCAGCTGGTGAAGGCCAGGTAGAGCGAGAAGACGATCGGGATGAGCAGGAAGACCAGGAAGATCAGGTAGAACGGGGAGATCGCCAGGTACTGCGGCCAGAACGAGGCCGTGCGCCGCAACCGCCCCGGGCGCCTGGACCGCTTCGGGGCGCGCGGGGGCGGCGTGTCGCGCACGATGCGCATGCGCGGGGCGCTGGGCCGGGACAGAGCCATGCGTCAGCTCGCCCCCTGCTGGGCGAAGATCTGCTTGGCCTGGCTGACGGCGGTGTTCCAGGCGGAGTCGGCGTTGGCGCCGTTCTCCACGTTGATCAGCTGGTTGTAGTACGGCGCGGAGACCGCCGCGTCGGCCGGCGCGGTGTACTGGTTCGGGATGGCCTTGGCCGCCGGGCCGAAGACGTCGATCGTCTTCTGTCCGCCGAAGTACGCGTCGCCGCTGGTCAGCGCGGACATCTCGTAGGTCGCCGGGGTCGAGGGGAACAGCGCCTCGTCGGTGAAGCCGGCGGCCTGGTTGGCCGGGTTCAGGATCCAGCTGATGATGTCGAAGGCCAGCTGCGGGTCGGGGCAGGTGGTCGGGATCGCCAGGAAGGACCCGCCGATGTCGGCCGGGCCGCCCGCGTTGGCCGCGACCCGCCACTTGCCCTTGAGGCTCGGGGCCGCCTGCTCGATGTCCAGGGCGTGCCAGGCGGCGCCGATCACCGAGCCGATGGTGCCGTTGCTGATGTTGCCGTTCCAGCTGTTGTCGTTGATCTTGGCGTCGATGCCCAGGGTGATCGGCTTGACCGCCGTCTGCCAGGCCTGCCTGATGTGGTCGCCGTCGCCGATGAACTTGCCGCCGGAGTCGATGAACCGCTGCCCGGACTGGCCGACCACGACGGTGAAGACGTCCCCGGCGTTGTCGATCAGGTAGGTCTTCGGGATGGCCTTGTGCAGCTCGACCCCGGCAGCGAAGTACTCGTCCCAGGTCTTCATCTGGGCCGCCACGGTGTCCGGGTCGGTCGGCAGCCCGGCCTGGCCGAACAGGTCCTCGCGGTAGAACAGCGCGGTGGGGCCGATGTCGATCGGGAAGCCGATCAGCTTGCCGCTCGTCGTCTCGCCCATCGCCCACTTCCAGCTCAGGTACTGGGACTTGAGCTTGGCGGCGCCGAGCGTGTTGAGGTCCACGAAGCGGTCGGCGTCCGGGAGCAGCGAGGGCATGTCCTCGCCCTTGATGCCGGTGATGTCGGGCACGTAGCGGCGGCTGGTCATCGTGGTGAGCAGCTTCTGCTTGAAGTCGCCGCCGATCACCGAGGAGCTGAGCTTGGTCTGCCCCTTGAAGTGCGCGGTGGCCGCGGAGACGACGTTGGGGCTCAGCCCGCCGCTCCAGTACCACAGGGTCATCGAGGCGGCCGAGCCGCCGCCGCTGCTCGAGGAGCCGCCGCAGGCGGCGACGGTGCCGCCGACCGCGAGTCCCGCGGCACCGAGCAAGCCGGACCGGATCGCCTGTCTACGGGTGATGTCCACGGTTGTTCCACCTTCCGGGGCCGTTCACTACGTCGGGGTCTGCGCGCCGGGGGCGTGGCCGCCCGCCGGTGGCGTGGAGTTAGGCATGAGAGTGCACCACGATGCACGAGTTTGACAAGAGTCCTTCAAAAAGACTTGTGATCGTGACGAAGTTTGAAGAGTATGGTGCACACCCGACTGAGAGCTACGAGGCGCTATGAGACTGACCATCCTCGGCGGAGGCGGCTTCCGCGTTCCGCTCGTCTACCGCGCGCTCCTCGACGACCACGCCGAGGGCCGCGTCACCCACGTCACCCTGTACGACCTCGACGCGGGTCGGCTGGCCGCGATCAGCCGGGTGCTGAAGGAGCAGGCCGCAGCCTACAAGGACGCCCCCGAGGTCTCGGTGACGACCGACCTGGACACCGCGATCGCCGGGACGGACTTCGTGTTCAGCGCGGTGCGGGTGCGCGGCCTCGAGGGCCGGGCGGCCGACGAGCGGATAGCCCTCGACGAGGGCGTCCTCGGCCAGGAGACCGTCGGCGCGGGCGGGATCTCCTACGGCCTGCGCACGATCCCGGTGATGACGGAGGTGGCCCGCCGGATCGCCGAGCTCGCCCCGGACGCGTGGGTCATCAACTTCACCAACCCGGCCGGGATGGTCACCGAGGCGATGGCGGCGCACCTCGGCGACCGCGTCATCGGCATCTGCGACTCCCCCGTCGGCCTCGGCCGTCGGGTGGCCATGGCGCTCGGGGTGGACCCGGACGAGGCGCGCCTGGACTACGCGGGCCTGAACCACCTCGGCTGGCTGCGCGGGCTCTATGTCGGCGGACGCGACGTGCTGCCCCGGCTGTTCGAGGACGAGGCGCTGCTCACCTCCTTCGAGGAGGGCCGGCTCTTCGGCGCCGAGTGGCTGCGCTCGCTCGCCGCGATCCCGAACGAGTACCTGCACTACTACTACTTCAACCGGGAGACCGTGGCCTCCGCGCGCGCCGCGGACCGCACCCGCGGCGCCTTCCTGCTCGACCAGCAGCGCGGCTTCTACGAGAAGGTCGCCTCGGCCGAGGTCCCGGCCTTCGCCGCGTGGGACAGCACCCGCCTGGAGCGCGAGGTGACGTACATGGCCGAGAACCGCGAGGCCGTGGACGCCGGCGAGCGCGACTCCTGCGACCTGCAGTCCGGCGGCTACGAGCAGGTGGCCCTCTCGCTGATGCGGGCGATCTCCCGGGACGAGCGCACCACGCTGATCCTGAACGTGCGCGGCCGCGGCGCGCTCGGCGTGCTCGACCCCGAGGCCGTCGTCGAGGTGCCCTGCCACGTGGACGCGAACGGCCCGCGCCCGCTCGCCGCCGAACCGCTGGCCGGCCACGCGGCCGGCCTGGTCTGCGCGGTCAAGGCGGTCGAGCGGGACGTGATCGCGGCCGCCGCCGCGGGTTCGCGCGCGCTCGCGGTCCGCGCCCTGGCCACCCACCCGCTGGTGGACTCGGTGAGCGTGGCCCGGCGCCTGTTCGACGGCTACCAGAGCCGCATCCCCGACCTCGCCTACCTGCGCTGAAGGGTTTCCCGAGACATGCATGACGACAGGAAGATCGTCGAGGCCCGGCTGGACCGGGTGCTGGGCGAGCGGATCCGGCCCGCGGTCTACCCGGCGAGCGTCCCGCTGGAGCTCGCGGTGTGGCGGGTGCCGGACGAGCCGGTGCCGGTGGCCGAGGCGCTGGGCGCCGCATACGAGCCCTTCAAGGTCGGCGAGCGCTGGGGGAAGCCCTGGTCCACGGCCTGGTTCCGGGCCGCCGCGCAGGTGCCCGCGGAATGGGCCGGGCGCCGGGTGGAGGCCGTGTTCGACCTCGGATTCGTCGGCGACTGGCCGGGCGGCCAGGCCGAGGCGCTGGTCTACGACGCGGCCGGACACCCCCTCAAGGGCGTCGCGCCGCGCAACCAATACGTGCCGATCGCCGACCCGGCCGCGGGCGGCGAGCGGGTGGACCTGCTGATCGAGGCCGCGGCCAATCCGGACATCCTGGCCAACGGTTTCGTGCCGACGCCGATGAGCGACCGCACCACAGCGCCGGACGAGCCGATCTACCGCTTCGCCCGCGCCGAGCTGGCCGTGCTCGACGAGACCGTATGGCACCTCGTGCTCGACATCGAGGTCCTCAGCGAGCTGATGCGCGAGCTGCCGACGAGCGAGCCGCGCCGGCACGAGATCCTGCGCGCCCTGGAGTCGATGCTCGACACGCTCGACCTGGCCGACATCGCCGGGACCGCCGGCGACGCCCGCGCCAGGCTCAGCGGTGTGCTGAGCAAGCCCGCGCACGCCAGCGCGCACACCGTGTCCGCGATCGGGCACGCGCACATCGACAGCGCCTGGCTCTGGCCGGTGCGCGAGACGGTGCGCAAGACCTCGCGCACCTTCGCGAACGTCACCGCGCTGGCCGCCGACTACCCCGAGTTCCTCTTCGCCTGCTCCCAGGCCCAGCACTACGCGTGGGCCAAGGCCGAGTACCCGGAGATCCACGAGCGGATCGCGGCCTCGATCAAGGCGGGCCAGTGGATCCCGGTCGGCAGCATGTGGATCGAGCCGGACGGCAACCTGCCCGGCGGCGAGGCGCTGGCCCGGCAGCTGATCCACGGCAAGCGCTACTTCCTGGACGAGTTCGGGGTCGAGACGCAGGGGGTGTGGCTGCCGGACTCCTTCGGCTACACGGCCGCTTTCCCGCAGCTGGCCCGGCTGGCCGGCGCGAAGTGGTTCCTGACCCAGAAGCTGTCGTGGAACCAGACCAACCGGCTGCCGCACCACACCTTCTGGTGGGAGGGCATCGACGGCTCGCGGGTGTTCACCCACTTCCCGCCGGTCGACTCGTACGTGGCCGCGTTCACCGGCGAGGAGCTGGCGCTCGCCGTGCGCAACTACGCGGAGAAGGGCCGCGGCACCCGCTCGCTGGCCCCCTTCGGCTACGGCGACGGCGGTGGCGGCCCCACGCGCGAGATGCTGGAGAAGGCGCGCCGGCTGGCCGACCTGGAGGGCTCGCCGAAGGTGGTCATCGAGCCGCCGGACGAGTTCTTCCGCGCCGCCGAGGCCGAGTACCCGGACGCGCCGGTCTGGTCCGGCGAGATGTACCTGGAGCTGCACCGCGGCACCTTCACCACGCAGGCGCGCGGCAAGGCGGGCAACCGGCGCAGCGAGCACCTGCTGCGCGAGGCCGAGCTGTGGGCCGCGACGGCGGCCGTTCGGGTCGGGCATCCGTACCCGTACGCGGAGCTGGACCGGCTGTGGAAGGCCGTGCTGCTGCACCAGTTCCACGACATCCTGCCCGGCACGTCGATCGGCTGGGTGCACCGGGAGACCGAGGCCGTCTACGCGGAGACCATCGCCGAGCTCGAAGGCATCATCACCGCCGCGCAGTCCGCGTTGACCGTAGCCTCCCCGGGCGACGTCGCGGTCTTCAACACCAGCCCGCGCGACCGCGCCGAGGTGGTCGTGCTGGCCGACGGCAGCCCCGCGTACGCCGAGGCCCCCGCGTCGGGCGTCGGCCGGCCGGCCGCCGAGGTCCCCGCCCCGGTCGTGACCGGCGCGGAGGTCCTCGACAACGGCCTGGTCCGGGTCGAGCTCGACGCGGACGGCCTGTTCACCTCGGTCCGCGACCTGCTGACGGGCCGTGAGACGCTGCCGCCCGGCGAGCGCGGCAACCTGCTGCGGCTGCACGACGACCTGCCCAACGAGTGGGACGCCTGGGACGTCGACGCGCACTACAAACACCGGTTCACGGAGCTGACCCACGCCGACGCGGTGACCGTCGTCGAGTCCTCGCCGCTGGTCGGCGCGGTCCGGATCGAGCGGAGCTTCGGCGCCTCGAAGATCACCCAGACGGTGCGGCTGCGCGCGGGAAGCCGTCGCGTGGACATCGAGACCGAGGTCGACTGGAAGGAACAGGAGAAGATCCTCAAGGCCGTCTTCCCGCTCGACGTGCACGCCGAGCGGACGAGCGCCGAGATCCAGTTCGGCCACGTGCAGCGGCCCACGCACGTCAACACCAGTTGGGAGGCGGCGCGATTCGAGATCTACGCGCACCGCTGGGTGCACGTCGGCGAGACCGGCTACGGCGTCGCGCTGCTGACCGACTCCACCTACGGCTACGACGCCGGCCGCGCCACCCGCGCGGACGGCGGCACGACGACCACGGTCGGCCTCAGCCTGCTGCGCGCCCCGCGCTGCCCCGATCCTCTGGCCGATCAGGGTGCGCACAAGTTCACCTATGCGCTGCTGCCCGGCGCCGAGGTGGCCGACGCGGTGGCCGAGGGCTACGCGCTGAACCTGCCGCTGCGGGTCGTGCCCGGCTCCGCATCCGCTACCCCGCCGTTGGTCACCCTGGACGGCGCCGCGGCGGCCGTGGAGGCGGTGAAGCTGGCCGACGACGAGTCCGGCGACGTGGTCGTGCGCCTCTACGAGTCCCTCGGTGGCCGCGCCCACGCCGTGCTGCGGCCGGGCTTCGAGGTGGCTCGGGCGGAGGTCGTGGACCTGCTGGAGCGTCCCCTCGGGACGGTGCTGGAACTCGGGGAGGACGGCTCGATCCCGCTGTCCCTGCGCGCGTTCCAGATCCTGACGGTCCGTCTGGTCCGCGCCCGATGACGGCGATTCAGCGCCCGTGGCAGGCGCCCGAGCTCACCGGGCTCGGGCGTTTGCCCATGTCGGCGGTCTCCCGCATCGACGGTTCGCTCTCGTTGAACGGCGAGTGGCGCTTCCAGCTCCTGCCCTCCCCCGACACCCCGCTCGCCGACCGCTGGACGCTCGCGTCCGTGCCCGGCTGCTGGACCGTGCAGGAGTTCGAGGACATCCACGGCGTCGGCCCGGACCTGCCGCAGTACACGAACGTGCAGATGCCCTGGCCCGACGCGCCGCCGCGGACGCCGTCCGCCAACCCGACCGGCGTGTACGAGCGCTCCGTGACCATTCCCGCCGCGTGGGCGGGTCGGCGGATCGTGCTGCACGTCGGCGCGGCCGAGAGCGTGCTGCTGGTGCAGGTCGGCGGCCGGGAGATCGGGCTCGGCAAGGACTCGCACCTGGCGAGCGAGTTCGACATCACCGACGCGGTGATCCCCGGCGAGCCGACCGTGATCCGGCTGACGGTGATCAAGTGGTCCGACGCCTCGTTCGTCGAGGACCAGGACCAGTGGTGGCACGCCGGGATCACGCGTTCGGTCTCTTTGTATGCCACCGACCTGCTCTATCTGGACGACGTGCACGTGGCCCGAGCGACCGCCGAGGGCGAGCTCCGGGTCGATGTGCGGGTGCGCGCCGCCGGCGGTTCGCTCCCCGCCGGCTGGCGCATCTCCGGCCACCTGGAGGGCGTCGGCGAGCTGGGGCCGGACACCGCGTACGCGGCGGCGAACGAGGCCGACGAACGCGTCTCCGACTGGCTCGGCCTCGCGCGTATCTCCTCCCTGATACCGCCGGAGTCGCTGCGCCGCTGGACCGCCGAGACTCCCGAGCTGTACGCGCTGACCGTCCGGCTGCACCGCGCGGACGGCACGGTCGCCGACGAGTCCCGCTGCCGGATCGGCTTCCGCTCGGTCGAGATCGTGGGCCGGGACCTGCTCGTCAACGGCGTGCGGGTGCTGATCCGCGGCGTGAACCGGCACGACTTCGACCCGTTGACCGGCCGCGTCGTGTCCGCCGCCGCCATGCGTGCCGACCTCGTGGCCGCTCGGCGCTTCGGCTTCAACGCGATCCGCACCTCGCACTACCCGAACGATCCCGCGTTCCTGGACCTGACCGACGAACTGGGCTTCTACGTCGTCGACGAGGCCGACATCGAGACGCACGACCACGCGCACGAGCTGGCCGACGACCCGCGCTACCTCGCCGCGTTCACCGAACGCGTCTCGCGCATGGTGCTGCGCGACAAGAACCACCCGAGCGTGATCCTCTGGTCGCTGGGCAACGAGAGCGACTACGGCGCCAACCACGACGCGGCCGCCGGCTGGGTCCGCCACTACGACCCGACCCGTCCGCTGCACTACGAGGGCGCGGTCAAGCTCGGTTGGGCGGACGCCGGGCACGCGGTGAGCGACGTCGTGTGCCCCATGTACTCCTCGATCGACGCGATCGTCGAGCACGCCGAGTCCGGCACCCAGACCAGGCCTCTGATCATGTGCGAGTACTCGCACGCGATGGGCAACAGCAACGGCACCCTGGCCGAGTACTGGGCCGCGATCGAGTCCACGCCGGGCCTGCAGGGCGGGTTCATCTGGGAGTTCCGCGACCACGGAATCCTGCAGCGCCTGACGGACGGACGCCCGGCGGGCCCCGCTTCCGCTCTCACCTCGACGGACGCGGTCGCCCCGGCCGGGCACCGCTGGGCCTACGGCGGCGACTTCGGCGATGTGCCCAACGACGGCGTGTTCTGCGCCGACGGCATCTTCTTCCCGGACCGCGCGCCGAAGCCCGCCGCCTACGAGCACCGCGAACTGGCCGCCCCCGTCCGCCTGGAACTGACCGAGGACGGCGAAGTCCTGGTCCGCAACCGCCAGGACTTCCTCCCCTTGGACGTCTTCGAGACCGAGCGAATCCACGCCGCGTCAGACGAGTCTCCGGACGCCGAGACCTGGCTGACCCTCCGGGTGACCCGCGACGGCGAGGAGATCTGCACCCCCTCGATCCAACTCCGCCCCGAAACCCGAGACCTCCTCACCCGAGCCGACGCGACGCCCGCGAGCACCCGCGTCGCCCTCGACGCCGACGGGCGCCTCCTGCATCCGCTGCTCGCCGCGCCGCTCACTCTCTCCCTCTGGCGCGCCCCGACCGACAACGACGTGCTCGGGGGCATGGCGGAACGCTGGCAGAAGTGGGGCCTCGAAGCCCCACCTCGCACTCTCCTCGACATCACCGACGACGGCGCGCGGACCATCATCCGCGCCGAATACGCCACCTCCGTCGGGCCCGTGCTGCACGAGCAGATCCTCACGCCCCTCCTCGACGGCGGCGTGCTCGTCGAGGAGTCGGCGGCTCTCCCGGACGCGCTCGACGACGTGGCCCGCGTCGGCTCGGTCTTCGAGACCGCTGTGCCCTACGCCGAGGCCGAGTGGTTCGGCAAGGGGCCCTGGGAGACCTACCCGGACCGCGACACGGCACCCGTCTCCCGTCACGGCTCGACGATCGACGCCCTGTTCACGCCGTACCTGCGGCCCCAGGAGAGCGGCGGCCGCAACGCCGTCCGCTGGATCACGCTCTCCGCGCCGGACACGCCCGCGCTGACCATTCACCTCGACGAGCCCCGGCAGATCAGCGTGACCCGGCACCGAGCCGCCGACCTGGCCCGCGCCGCGCACCACGACGAACTGGTCCCGCTGTCAGACCGCTGCGTCGTGCACGTCGACGCCGCGCACCGAGGTCTCGGCACTGCCTCCTGCGGCCCCGACACGCTGCCGCGGTACCGGATTCCCGGTGGCGTCGTGCACCGCTGGTCCTGGACCCTGCGCTGAGGCCGGGACCAGCGGCCGCGGCAGCCGCCGCGCCTCGGCGACGCTCAGCGCAGTGCGTCGAGCGTCGCCGAGGCGTGGCGCACCTCCGCCGCGACGTCGGAGGGGATCACGTCGTCGAGGAAGCCGTACTCCGCGCGCAGCCCGGCGTATTCGGGCCCGCCGTCACGGATCGCGCGCCACCAGCGGGCCACTCCGGCCCAGCCGGGGGCGGCCAGCGCGCCGCCGAACTGCTGGACCGAGAGCGCGGCGCCGAGGTTCGCGAAGCGCAGCCGGTCGGCGAGCGGCCAGCCGGCCAGCGTGGCGGCCACGAAGCCCGCGCCGAACACGTCGCCCGCGCCGGTCGCGTCCAGCACCTCGGCCTTCAGGCCGGGCACGTCCGCGGTCTCCCCGGTCGTCGCGTCCACGGCCAGCACCCCGTCGCCGCCGCGGGTGATCACCGCGACCGGCACCTGTTCCCCGAGCTTCGCCAGCGCGGCCCGCGGGCTGTCGGTCCTCGTGTACGCCATCGCCTCCTCGGCGTTGGGCAGGAAGGCGTGGCACAGCGGCAGCTGCGCCAGGATCGCGTCCGCGGAGTGCTGCGCCTCCTCGAAGCCCGCGTCGGCGAACACCAGCGTGCCGCGGGCGTGCGCCCGCTCCAGCCAGCCCTGTCGTTCCGGGCCGAGGTGCGCCACCGTGACGCGGCTGGCGGGCGGATCGCCGATCAGGGTGTCGGCGGGAAGGGGCGGCTCGTGTCCGTGCGTCACCATCGCGCGATCGTGGTCGTAGGCGAGGGAGACCGTGACCGGCGAGTGCCAGTCGGGGAAGCGGCGCGAGCGCGAGAGGTCCACGCCCTCCTGACGCTCCAGCACCTCCCAGCAGAACTTGCCGTACGCGTCGTCGCCGAAGGCCGCGGCCAGCGAGGTGCGCAGGCCCAGCCGGCTGAGGGCGACCGCGAAGTTCGCGATGCCGCCGGGCCCGGAGCCCATGCCCTCGGTCCACACCTCGGCGCCGAGCCGCGGCGGCCCGTCGAGGCCGGTGAATACGATGTCGAAGAACAGCAGGCCGGCGAGGAAGACGTCGAACGGCGGCTGCGAGGGGTCCTGGTGGGCGGGGCGCTCCACGCGGGCCTCCCTTCGCGGGTCGATGGCGGCGGCGGTATGCCGAAGTCGTGCAATCCTAGCAAAAGTCGATCACATTCGAGTATGATCGTGCTCAACATTGAAAGGAAGTGTCCAACCATGCTTCCCGAGCGCCGCCACCAACTCATCCTCCGCGCCCTGCGCGACGACGGCCCCAGCACCATCGTCGCGCTCGCCGAGCGGCTCGGCGTGAGCCCGGCGACGGTGCGCCGCGACCTGGTCCGCCTGGACGAGGAGGGCCTGCTGACCCGGGTGTACGGCGGCGCCGCGCCGACGGCGGACCGGGACGAGCCCTTCACCGACGTGGCCACGGTCCGGGTCGGCGAGAAGGACGCGGTCGCCGAGCGCGCCGCGGCCCTCGTCGAGGACGGCGAGACGGTCCTGCTCGACATCGGCACCACCGCCCACCGCCTGGCGCGGCGGCTGCGCGGCCGCAACCTGACGGTCGTCACCAGCAGCATGGCCGTCTACGAGGAGCTGGCCGACGACATCGGCATCCAGCTCGTGCTGCTGGGCGGCGTCCTGCGCCGCGAATACCGTTCCCTGGTGGGCTTCCTGACCGAGGACAACCTGCGCCAGATCCACGCCGACGTCCTCTTCCTCGGCACCAGCGGCATCCGCCCCGACGGCCGGGTGATGGACACCACCGTCGTCGAGGTCCCGGTGAAGAGAGCCATGATCGCCGCCAGCGACCGCGTCGTCCTGCTCGCCGACTCCGCCAAGTTCCCCGGCACCGGCGTGGCCACCGTCTGCGGGCCCGAGGCCCTGGACACCGTCGTCACCGACGGCCCCGTGGACCAGCGCACCGCCACCGCGCTGCGCGAGGCCGGCGCCAAGCTCGTCGAGGTGGAGCCGCACGAGGGCTGACGAGGGTTCAGCCGGCCGCCGGGAGCGGGTACATTGCGTGCGTGTCCGAAGAGCTGGGTCGCCCGTCGTACAAGGCACGGCCGGCGACGCCCCCGAGCGCGTCGCCGCCCCTGACGATCGAGGACGTCGCAGGCTCGACGCGGGCGCGGCCGGCGAAGGTGCCCGAGGCACCCAGGCCCGCGAGAGCGCCCAAGCCGCCTAAGCCGCCGAGATCACCCGAGCCCGCCGCGCCGAAGGCGAGGCGGCGGGAGGGGCCGCCGGCGGCGGCCGACCGGCCGGAGTACACCCCGGCCGACCAGGGCCGTGGTCTCGGCTACGTGCTCTGGCATCTGGTCCGCATCACCGTACTGGTGATGGTCAAGCTGGTCCGCGCCATGATCAAGATCGCGCTCTCGCCGTTCCACGGCCTCGGCTGAGGTCACTGCGTGGTCGTCGGCCCCGCGATGACGTGGCCGCAGGAGTAGCGGATCCAGGGGCGCCGGTTGGAGGCGGCCACGCCGTGCTCGGACGGCGCGCCGACGGCGCACAGCGGGCAGCGGGTGTCGCCGGTGCGGCCGTTCCAGAAGGGGTCGAAGTCGGCCGCGTTCAGGTCGCGCACGTCGATGGGCGTGTCGGTGGCGCGGAAGGGGTCGAAGGGGTCGAAGTCGGATTGGGCTGTCATGGAAATCTCCTTTTTCCCTAGTGGTCGGTGCGCATCCAGGCCGTCCGCTTGGATGCGCGGGACCGCTTCCAGGCGCGTCGGGCCTGCTTCTCCAGGCGGCGTGCGCGCCAGGCCTGCCGCTCGTGCAGCAGTCCGTACGTGAAGGTGCTCTCGCCCTCGCCGCGGGCGCGGACCGCGAGGTCGCGGAGCGCGTCGGCGGCGATCACGGCGTCGTGGTGGTCCCCGAGGGCGCTCTGGACGCGCTTGAAGGACTTGGCCGTCCTGCGCGCCTTCTTCCCGATCACCGGGGAGACCGCCTCGGCGGCGTACCGGGCGCGCTTGGCGGCCTTGCGGGCGCCGTGCAGCGCCTGGTCGCGCGCGGTGCCCCGGGGCGCCTGCCGGGCCCGGCGCATCCGGCGGTCCACCCGGCGCCGGGACCTGTCGACCAGCGGGGGAAGCACCTCCCCGGCCGGACCGTCCGTCGCCACGGTGATCCGCGGGCACGCGACGAACGCCTCGAGCGCGCCGATCAGGTCGAGATAGCGCTCCGAGGCGAGGGCCCGGTGCATCTCCGTCGTCGCCGCGGCGGTGCTCGTCGCGTAGTGCCCGGCGATCCGGGCCTGAACCAGGCCCATCACCGATGCGCCTTCGACCGTGCCGAGTTGAGCGAGCAGCAGTCCGCCGAGCACCTCCTCGTCACGCGGCCTGCCGAGCTCCTGGCCGAGCCATCGCAGTTCATTGATGAGTATCTCGGTCGGCACCGGCTGGAACAGCCGCCCGAACTCCTGGAGCACGGCCCGCATCCGGCGAGCGGCCACGCGCATGTCGTGCACGGCCTCCGGCTCCTCGCGGCGCACCCGCGCGTCCTGAAGGCGCAGCTCCTCGAACTGATCGCCCAGATACGCCGCCAGCACCTCGGCCGTGCTCGACCTCGGCGAGAGCTCCTCACGGGAGGCCGGCACCGGCAGCGAGCCCGCGAGCACCGCCTCCAGCTTGGTGCGCCTGCGCGAGCGGCGCAGACCGGCCCGGCGCAGGCTGCGGTCGGCGGCCTTCAGCAGCCGGGCCCCGTCCCGCGCCCCCTCGGCCAGCTCGAACTCCACCTCGTCCCACCGGGTCGGCGACGCGCTGCCGCCGGGGCGCGCCGCGGCGATCCGGTCGAAGGCGACCTCGGCGAGCGGCTCTCCGCGGGTGTCGGCGAGGGTCGTCACGCTCCGGGCCGTCGTGATCGTCGCCACCGGGCTCACCTCGCGGCCGAGCAGCCGGGCGGTGAGCAGCCCGGTGAACTCCTCGGGCGGCCCGTCCCCGCCGAGCGGCAGGCGCAGCTCGGTACGGCTGTCCTTCCCGCTCGGCAGCTTCAGGTGCCAGCCCGCGTCCGCGCCTCCGGTGCGCCTGCGCAGGGTGATCCCGGCGCGCAGCAGGTCGAGCGAGGCCGTGTCGTAGTAGGTGGCCTCGAGGGTCACCTCGCCGGTGTCGGCCCGGGAGGCGACGTCCGGCAGATCGCTCAGATCCGGGTGCGGCGCGTCCGGCTCCGCCTCGTACTTGCGTTCGGTCTCTCGTGTCGCGGTAGCCATGCGCCCCGCGTGCCCGCTTTGCGGAGAAAAATGAATCGCGGCGGCATTTCCGTCAGGGCAGCGGCGTCCCGAGCGGTCCGAGGTCGATGTTGAGGTCCTCGGGTCCCAGCCCGAAATGCTCGCGCAACTCGGTCATCCGCTCGTCCAGCGCCATCAGGTCCCCGCCGATCGCGCCCTTGAGCCCCTCCGCGGCCTCGGACACGCCGAACTGCGCGGCTCCGCGCCGCAGCAGCTCGCCCGATCTGTCGCCGAGCCGGCCGGCGAGCCCGGCGCGCGCGATCATCATCGCGAGGCGCATTTTCCTGGCGCGGCCCATCAGGTAGCCCGCCGCGACGCCCGCCGCGACCCCGATCCCTGCGCTCATCGTCGTTTCCTCCCCTACGGCCTGCCCCTTTCTTCCGGCGCGGACGACCGATCCCAATTGATATAAACAACTTGCCGAAAGATCGTTTTCAGGCACGACGACGCGGTCAGGTCGAGTGGAGCCCCTCCGCCTCGGCCACGGACAGCGCGCCCTGCCCGTCCGATCCGTCGTCGGCACGGGCGAAGACGTCGAGCAGGAAGTCGTCCTCCGCGTGCAGCGCCAGCACTGCGAGTTCCGGGGTCTTGCGCAGCTCACGGTGCACGTGGTCGGTGTCCTCGGCGTGCTCGGGAACGTGATACCGCCAGTGCACGGCGACCAGATGGCCGTCCTCGGTCAGCGAGCGCAGCGCGGCGCGCAGCAGCCAGGACCGCTCCTCGGCGTCGAAGTAGTACAGCACCTCCGAGAACACGATCAGGTCGAAGGCGCCGTCCGGCCACTGCTCGGGCACCGCGCCGTGCACGGCCGCGGCGCCGGGGAACGGCCGCAGCCGCTCGGCCGCCGAGGCCACGGCCTCCGGACGCCGGTCCCAGGACACCAGCCGGTCGCAGCGGGCCGCGAGCATCGCGCTCAGCACGCCCACGGAGCAGCCGGGCTCGAAGGCGCGCCGGTACCGCCGACGCGGCAGCGACGCGACCGTCAGGGCGTACTTGCGCTGCTCGTACCAGCGTTCCGCGAGGTGCCAGGGATCGGCCTCGGCGCGGTACATGTCGGCGAAATAGGATTCGGGAACGCTCGGCCGCTCCATCGCGGCACCTCCTGGTCTCGGGGCCGTCCGGCCTGGTCCGGGCCTGCTACCCGGCGACCGACCGGACATGCGCCGGGCGGGTCGCGCCGATCCGCGCATGCGGCGCCGGATCGGGGGCACCGCGCGCGGATGTCAGAAACGACCGAGGAGACCCGCCATCTCGAGCGGGCGATCGAACTCGCCGCCGGCGTCGACCCCGACAGCGGCGACCTGCCGTTCGGCGCGGTCGTCGCGCTGGACGGGCACGTGCTCGGCGAGTCCGCCAACCACGTGGGCACGCTCGTCGACCCGACCGCGCACGCGGAGATCCTGGCGCTGCGCAGGGCGGCGCGGACCCTGGGACGCCCGAGGCTCTCCGGCGCGGTGCTCTACAGCAGCGCGGAACCGTGCCCGATGTGCCTCGCTGCCTGCCTCTGGGCCAGGATCGACCGCGTCGTGCACGCCGCTCACGTCGCCGACTCCACCGAATACGGGTTCGACGACGAGGACTTCTACCGGCAGCTCAGGCTGCCCGCGCGGGACCGGTCGCTGCCGGCCGAGCCCGCCGACCCGCCGTGGCGCGACGCGGCGGTGGCGGTGTTCGAGTCATGGAGCCGCGGCACCCGGTGAGCTCAGCGCAGCACCAGCTCGCGGCGACGGCGGAAGTGCGAGAGCTCGGCGGCCGGCAGGATCGGGGCGTCCTCGGGGGCCGGACCGAGCGGCAGGATCTGGCTGCGGTGGCAGGCGACCGCCTCCTGCTTGCGCACCCAGGCCCAGTCGGGCAGTTCGAGCAGCGCGGCGCGTTCCCAGGGCACGCGTTCGTCGGCGGGGGCCGCCCAGTGCCACATCCACACGGGGTACTGCCACAGCACGAGGCCTCCCGCGGCACAAGCCCGCCGGGCCGCCCGGCCCACGCTCTCGTGGTCGGGGTGCATGTCTCCGCTCCACGGAGCGACGCAGAGTTCGAAGCCGCGCACCGCCTCCGCCACGCGCGCGGCGAGCAGCCCCCCGCGGTCGTCGAGACCGCTGTCCGGCAGTCCGAGGCGCAGCACCTCGGCGTGCGCGGCGCCGAGGGCGGCCAGCGCGGACGCGTCCTCGGCGCGGCGGACCTCGGCCAGCCGGGCCGCGGTGCGGGTCCGGCTGTGCGGATGCGACGCCTCCCCGTCGGTGGCCACGACGATCCGCAGCCGGACGCCGCGCGCGGCGAGCAGGGCGAGGCCGCCGCCGAAGCCGAGCACCTGGTCGTCCGGATGCGCGGCGAGGACCACCGCGGAGTCGATGTCCGCGAGCGACAGCGCGGGGAGCGAGCGCAGTCCGTCCCACTCCTGCCACGCGGTCTCCGCGGTGCCGGGCGCGGCGATGGGGTCGAGGACGGTATCGGTGTCCTGATTCACTGCGTGATCTCCTCCCACTCGAGTTCCGCCAGTCGGCCGCCGAGCGCCGCGTGGTCGCGCTCGGCGTGGTGCTGCCGCAGATACAGCGTCAGGTCGGCCACCCGGCGCGCGTGCTCGGCGTCGTGGGCCAGCGGGCTCGCGCCGAGGGCGCGTCCCACCCGGTCGATCACCTCGCCGCAGACCCGTTCGGTCGCGGCCCGGACCTGCTTGGAGCGCACGGCCGCGCGGCCGGCGGTATCCCGCGGGTCGGCGTCGATCTCGGCCGCGGCCACGTCCAGCAGCGCGCCGATCGAGCGCAGGCCCGCGGAGACGGCGCCGAGATGCGCCAGGGCGTGCGGGCCGACGTCGTACCTCCGGGCCGCGGAGTGCAGGGTGCGCGCCACGGCGCGGGCGCCGCCGTACCAGCAGGCCGCGACGCCGATCCCGCCGTGCTGGAATCCCGGTCGCTCGAGGTACGCGCCCGGGGCGCCGACCGGTTCCGCCGGGACCTCGTCGAACTCGATGTCCAGGGTGTCCGAGGCGGCCATCGCGTCGGCCGGCCAGCTCTCCGGCAGCGGACGCAGGCCCGGACCTGCGCAGTCGACGGCGAACAGCCGGCGTTGCCCGTCGGCCCGCGCGGTCACCAGGGCGCGGGTGCACGAGCGTGCCCCGGAGCAGAACGCCTTGCGGCCCTCCAGCGTCCAGCGCCCGCCGCTCAGGGTGGCGCGCAGGCCGCTGCCCGGCGGCTCGGCGGCCCACACCCCCCAGTACTCGTCGTCGGGCAGCGGGCAGGGGTACGGCCGGCCGCCGATCTCCTGCAGGATCGCGAGCGCGTCGGCGTGCCCCTCGGCGAGGCGGGCCAGCGCGAGGTCCTCCTCGGCGATCGCGGCCAGCCGCGCCCAGCGCCCCCGGGTGCGTCCGCCGCCCGGGGGCGCGAGGTCCAGCGTGCCGCGGCGCACCAGCGTGGCCAGCCGCTCGGCGACGGCGGCCCGGCGGCGGGTGGCGGCGGCCGAGCCGGTGTCGGGAATGACTGCGGACATCGCGATCTCCGTTTCCGATCGTCGAGAGCCCTCAGTCGCTCTCGTCCTCTTCGCCGTTGACGTGTTCGGCGATCCTGCGGGTGAAGGGCTTGGTGAAACTGAGCCCGAGGTAGCCGGCGGTGGCCAGGGTCGCGAGGATCGGCAGGCCCGCGGCGCAGGCCGCGCCGACCGCGGCGGTCAGCCAGAGGGTGGCCGCGCTGGTCAGGCCCTTGACCGACCCCTTGTGCGTGAAGATGAGGCCGGCCCCGATGAAGCCGAGTCCGGAGACGATCTGCGCGGCCATCCGGGAGGGGTCGAGCTGGATCGTGCCCTGATGCACGACGTCGCCGAACCCGTACTTGCTGATCAGCATGAACAGGGCGGAGCCGATACCGACGACGGTGTAGGTGCGCAGTCCTGCCGACTTCTGCCGCCACTCGCGCTCGAGGCCGATCAGGCCGGACAGGAGCAGGGCCAGGCCGAACTCGCCGACCTGGGCCCAGCCCTCGCCGGTCGCCTGGGCGACACCCTCAGCGAGCGCCGGCATCGCTCGGCCGTCCCGCGCCCCGGGTGACCTGCTCGACCACCGCGTCGCAGAACTCGGACATGTCGGCCGGGCCGCGGCCGGTCACCAGGACGTTCGGCCCGTTCAGGCAGACCACCGCGGGGCAGGTCGCGTCCATGTGTCCGTCTCCGTTCCGGAAGGGGTCAGCCGCCCCAGCGGCCGCGCTTCGCGGCCCGGCGGGCGCTGCGGGAGTGCGGGCGGACCGGCCGCCCGGTGATCGTCGTCATGGGGACCGCGGACTCCGGGGTGTCCAGCGTGCCGCCCTCGGCGGCGGCGCGCAGCGCCCGCTCGTAGACGGCCCGGTCGTGCGCCGCCGGGACGTCCGTGTGCTGCCAGGGCTCGACCGGCGGCTCGGGCCCGTCGACCGGCACCTCGACGGTCGTGGTGACCACCGGGGAGGCGGCGAGGTCCGGGGGCAGGCTCACCGGGGATCCGGCGGCGTTGAGCACCGGGTCGCCCAGCGGCTCGACCACGGCCGCGACCTCGGCCGCGGGCGGGCTGAGCAGCGGGCTGTCCGCGATCAGGAACCTGACGAGCAGGTCGGCCACGCCGCCGAGCAGGACGATGATCCCGGCCTGCTGCAGGTCGAGCCAGCTCGGGGTGGCGTGCACCGCGAAGGCGAGCACCGCCCCGATCGCGACGGCCGCCAGGGCTCCGATGAAACTGGTGCGACGCATGGGTCAACGCCTGCCTTCCAGGGTGGAGGGATCGACGCCCGCGGTCTCGACGGCGGCCGGGACGGCCACCACCCGCGAGCCGAGGTAGCCGCCGATCAGCAGCACGACGCCGCCCGCGAGCTGGAGCCAGGCTCCGGCGCGCAGGTCGCCGACGGCCGTGTTGAAGTCGTGGCCGAACACGCGGTACGCCTCGATCGCGAACAGGACGAACACGACCAGGGCCGCGGCGCCGGCCAGCCGGGTGAGCCAGCCGGTCCGGTCGACCAGGCCGATCAGCGCGACCAGCCCGATCAGTACGCTGACTCCGCCGACGGTGCGGACGAAGTCGGACTCGGCCGCGAAGTCGGATTGCACCAGTGCCTTGATGTTCAGCTTGTCGCCGGTGAGCGACGGCGTCCAGTCCAGGAAAGCGCCGACGACCAGCAGGGCGACGCCGAGGAGCGTGGCGAGCAGCCGGCCGATCTGACGGCCGGGGCCGCCGGTCTCCACCTCGGCCTCGTAGGCAGTGCGTGTCATGATCGCACCTTTCGAATCAGTGCTCTTCTCGGGATCGGGCCAGCAGGTCGCGGGCCCAGTCGTAGAGCGCGGCGAAGGGGCCGAGCACGGCCTGGCCGACCGGCGAGCCGGTGAGCGTCGGATGCGGGTGGCTCGGGACGAGCGCCATCGCGCGCATCAGCCAGCGGCCCATCTCCTCCTGCTCGTGCTCGCTCAGCTCGCCGAGGACGGCCGGGAACTCCTCGGTCTCCTCGCGCGCGAAGTGCAGCTCCACCTGCTCCTCGAGCAGCCGCAGCCGCGGCGCGAACTCGGGGCTGTCGAGGTCGTCCATGCGCTCGAGCTCGGCCAGCTCGCGCGCGGCGGCCTTCTCCTCCTCGTTGCGGGCCTGGATGAGCGCGGCAGGCAGCAGCTTCTCGGTGACCGGCCGCAGCACGACCTCCTCGGCCGCCTCGTGCCGGGCGAGCATCTCGCGCAGCATGTCGAACGCGGCCCTGCGGTAGTCGCCGTGCAGGTCGGGCACGACGCCGAACTGGTCGCGCAGCTGCGCGTGCTGCTCATAGAGGACGGACACGACGTTGGCCTGAGGAAGCGAGGCCGCGGCCATCCGCTCCTCGCGCGCGGTGTGCATCGAAGATCACATCCCTCACACTCATCACTCATCCGGACGGGCGCGGCCCCTGGTGACCGGTCGCGCAACGGATAAACAAGCCGAATCGGGGTGTTTGGACGCCGGATCACGGGCAACCCGCGCGCGATGACCACGTCCACGCACTCGCCCATCACCCCGACCACCGAACCCGAATCCGTGCTCGCCCTGGCCCGGCAGCTGCGCGTCGACTCCATCCGCGCGACCACGGCCGCGGGCTCCGGGCACCCCACGTCCAGCATGTCCGCCGCCGAGCTCGCGTCCGTGCTGCTCACCCGCTACCTGCGCTACGACTGGTCCGATCCGGCGCGGCGCGACAACGACTACTTCATCCTGTCCAAGGGCCACGCCTCCCCCCTGCTCTACGCGATGTACCGGGCCGCCGGCGTGATCGACGAGGCCGAACTGCTCGGCACCTACCGGCGCGGCGGACGGCTCGAGGGGCACCCGACGCCGAAGCTGCCCTGGGTGCCGGTGGCCACCGGCTCGCTCGGCCAGGGCATCGCCTACGCGACCGGGATCGCCCTGGCCGGCCAGGCGATGCACGACGCGCCGTTCCACGTCTGGACGCTGTGCGGCGACGGCGAGCTGGCCGAGGGCTCGGTCTGGGAGGCGCTGGACAAGGCCGGGAAGCGCAAGCTGAACCGGCTGACCGTGATCGTCGACGTGAACCGGCTCGGCCAGACCGGCGAGACCGAGTTCGGCTGGGACCTGGCGCCCTACGCGGCGCGGGCCAGGGCCTTCGGCTGCTCGGTGCTGGAGGTGGACGGGCACGACGTGCGCGAGATCGACGCCGCGTACGACGCCGCCGCGCTCTCCGACCGGCCGACCGTGATCCTCGCGCGCACGGTCAAGGGCTACGGCTGCCCCGAGGTGGCCGACTCCCCGGACTGGCACGGCAAGCCGCTGCCCGCCGACCTGGCCGAGCGGGCCGTGGCGGACCTCGGCGGGACGACGCATCTGCGCGCGCTCGGTCCCGGGCCGGTCGGCGCGGACGTCGCGGACGGCACGGCGACCGGGACCGGCGTGCCGCGCACCCCGCCCGCGCACGAGCCCTCGCCCGCGCCGCTGCCGGTGCGGGCCCCGGCCTTCGTGAAGGGCGAGGAGGTCGGCACCCGCGCCGCGTACGGCAAGGCGCTGGTCGCCCTCGGCGAGGACCAGGACGTCGTCGTGCTGGACGGCGAGGTCGGGAACTCGACCGGCACCGGGCAGTTCCAGAAGGCGTACCCCGAGCGCTTCTTCCAGATGTACATCGCCGAGCAGCAGCTGATCGCCTCCGCGGTCGGCTTCGCGGTGCGCGGCTGGCGGGTGCACGCGGCGACCTTCGCCGCGTTCCTCACCCGGGCGCACGACTTCCTGCGGATGGCCGCGATCGACGGGCCGCCGCTGCACCTGGCCGGCACGCACTGCGGCGTGGAGATCGGACCGGACGGGCCCTCGCAGATGGGCCTGGAGGACCTCGCGATGATGCGCGCCCTGCACGGCTCGACGGTCCTCTACCCCGCGGACGCCAACAGCGCCGCGCGGCTGGCCGTCGCCACGAACGGGCTGACCGGTATCAGCTATCTGCGCATCACGCGCGGGACCTACCCGGTGCTGTACGAGCCGGACGAGCCCTTCCCGATCGGCGGCTCCAAGCTGTGGGGCGAGAGCGCGGACGACGTGGCCACCCTCGTCGGCGCGGGCGTGACCCTGCACGAATGCCTGGCCGCGGCCGAGGAACTCGCGCAGGAGGGCCTGCCGGTGCGGGTCCTCGACCTGTACTCGGTCAAGCCGATCGACGGCAAGGCCCTGCGTCGCTGCGCGAGCGGGACGCCGCTGATCGTCACGGTCGAGGACCACCGGCCCGAGGGCGGCATCGGCGAGGCCGTCGCGGCGGAGCTGACGGACGTCCCGTGCGTGATCCGCCGGCTCGCCGTGGACCAGGTGCCGGGCTCCGACACGCCGGAGCGCAACCTCGACCGGGCCGGGATCTCGGCGCGGCACATCGCCCAGGCCGTGCGCGACACGGTCACCCGGGCCACCCGGTCCTGAACGGCCCCGGCGACCCCAGGAGGAGCACGAGCATGAACCTGCCCGCCCGAAAGATCATGGCGCCGATCCCGATCACGGCGCGGTCCGAAGCGCCGATCCAGGAGGTCGCGCGGATCATGCGGGACGAGAGCGTCGGCGCCGTGCTGATCGTCGACGGCACGGAACTGGTCGGCGTGGTGACGGACCGGGACCTGGCGGTCCGCGCGCTCGCCGCCGTCGCCGCGGGCTTCGCCGGGACGCTGATCGCGGCGCACGCGGTGCACGGACCCGGGGTCGCCCGGGCCGCCGCGGCGCCGCTGCTGCTCGCCGGGATCGGCAGCGGGCTGGTCATCGCGCCGAACCAGACGATCACCCTCTCCGAGGTCCCGGTCCGCGAGGCGAGCACCGCGGCCGGGGTGCTGCAGACCGCGCAGCGCATCGGCTCGGCCGTGGGCATCGCGGCGGTCGGCCTGGTCTTCTTCGGCGCGCTGCCCGGCGGCGGCCGCTCGACCGGCTCCGGCCCCTCGGGCCGCGGCTCGGGCGCCGGGCCCTGGTCCGCGGCCTTCGAGCGCGGCCTGGCCGTGATCCTCGTCCTGGTCGGC
>DASTAE010000138.1:0-11844 GCA_035712985.1 Actinospica sp. | reverse complement strand
TGTCCGTGAAGTAGCCGGTGAGCTGCTGGATCGCGACCGCGAGCACGATGCCGATGACCACCGAGACCAGCGCGATGACCTGCGGGTTCCCGGAGCCGCCGGCCGTGGCATTGGTCAGCTTGGCCATGCTGGACGGCAGGTAGGTGAAGGCCGCGATGGCGACCAGGGCCACCGAGGCGACCGCCGAGATGAAGAAGCCGCGGTTGATCGCCACCATGCCGGAGCGGTCGCTCGGCCGCGGGGAAACGGCGAAGATGCCGATCACGGCCGTGACCACGCCGATCATCGGGACCAACAGCGGGAAGACCAGGCCCTGGTTGCCGAACGCGGCCGAGCCCAGGATCAGCGCGGCCACCAGCATCACCGCGTAGGACTCGAACAGGTCCGCGGCCATACCGGCGCAGTCGCCGACGTTGTCGCCGACGTTGTCCGCGATGGTCGCGGCGTTGCGCGGGTCGTCCTCGGGGATGCCCTGCTCGACCTTGCCGACCAGGTCGGCGCCGACGTCGGCGGCCTTGGTGAAGATGCCGCCGCCGACACGCATGAACATGGCCAGCAGCGCGGCGCCGAAGCCGAAGCCCTCGAGCACCTTCGGGGCCTCGCCCTGGTAGGCGAGCACCACGATCGCGGCGCCGAACAGGCCCAGGCCCACCGTGAACATGCCGACGACGCCGCCGGTGCGGAAGGCGATCCGGGTGGCCCGGTTGGCGCCCGACTCGCGCGCCGCCGCGGCCACGCGCACGTTGGCGCGCACCGCGAGCTGCATGCCGACGGTGCCGGTCACCGCCGAGAAGCCGGCGCCGAGCAGGAAGAAGATCGACCGGCCGATCCGCTCGTTCCAGTTGTCCGCGGGCAGCGCGAGCAGCAGCAGGAAGGCCACGCCGGCGAACAGCGAGAGCGTGCGGAACTGCCGGGCGAGGTACGCCGTGGCGCCCTCCTGCACGGCGGCGGCGATCTCCTTCATCTTCTCGGTGCCCTCGCTGGCCGATCTGACCTCGCGCATCAGATAGGCCGCCACTCCGAGGGCGGCCAGCGCGACGATCGCGACCACGATGACCAGGGTGATGTTCCCGCCGGTCAGGCTGGGGCTGGTATCCGCCAGATATGACTCTGGGGACCGGGGCATCTCGTCCTCCTTGACGTAGTCGCCCCGGCCATCCGTCAAGAGAACGTGGGTGAGACTCCTGACAGTGCGGACAGTGCGGAGCGTTCAGTGGATCCGGAGTTTACGCACGAGCAATGGATTGGACCAGCGTCGAGTAAGGAGATGATCACGTAAAGAGATGTGATCCACGTCTCAACGAGCGGGGATTCCCACGGCCTGGGTGTTCGGCCGCCGCGAATTTCACTCGTGGGGGTGCCGGGGATTTCCCGCCCGTCGCCGATCCGTCCGGAAAAACGCATATCCCCCCGATCCGCGCACGGCGGACTGAGGGGATATCCGGGTTCTTCATCCTCCACGTGGTTCCCCGCCGGCGCCGGTTCACGCCTGGGACCCGTGGAGCGGGAGTGTTCTGTTGTGGTTCGGGGGGTCAGCTGTAGTCGGGGTGCTGGACGGGCCAGCCCATCCGGATGACCCCGCCGGTCGGCACGGTCTCCACCTCGAGGTCGTCCACGAGGCCGCGGAGCACCGCGAGGCCCATGTCCGCGTCGGCGCCGCCGGCCTCGAACAGGCCGGGGTCGCCCTCGCCCTCGTCCGGCTTCGGCACCGGGCCGCCGGTGACCAGGTCGGTCACCTCGACCCGGAAGCGTTCCCCGGGCGGGGCGAAGCGGACCAGCACCGGCTCGCCGGGCGCCCCGGACCGGTGCAGGCCCACGGCGCGCGAGCAGGCCTCGCCGACCGCGAGCCGCACCTCGTCGAGCAGCCCGTCCTCCACGCCGGCCCGGCGGGCCAGCGCCACCGCCACGAGCCGCGCGGTGCGCACGTGCTCGGGCAGCGGGGCGAAGCGCAGCGAGACGCCTGCCTGCTCGTCGCTGCCCTCGGCCGCGGCGGGCTCGGCGGCCTGAACACCCGTCATCTGTTCCTCCGCACAGTCGGCGTTCTGGTCTTCCACGTGCGCGTCAGTCGGTCGCCGCGATGGCTTCCTCGACGCTCTGGTGGATCGGGAAGACCTTGGTGAGCCCGGTGATCCGGAAGATCTTCAGGATGCGCTCCTGGGTGCACACCAGGCGGAGCGAGCCGTCGTGCGCGCGGACCCGCTTGAGGCCGCCGACCAGGACTCCCAGTCCGGTGGAGTCGAGGAAGTCCACCGCCTCCATGTCCACGCACAGGTGGTAACGCCCCTGGTTCACCAGGTCCACGAGCTGCTCGCGCAGCTTCGGGGCGGTGTAGACGTCGATTTCGCCGCCGACTTCGATGATCGTGCGATCACCTTCGTGCCGGGTCGACAGGTACAGATCCACGGGTCCTCCAGCACATGCTTCTATGCGTTGTCCGCAACCGTCTCGCGGAGCGCGCGAGCCGGGCCCGGTTCCATCGGTACCCTGCATTCAATCACTCTCCGGGGAGGCCCGGTGACGGAATGGCCCAGCTTCGGGTCAATCCGCCAGGGGTCTTCACCACGAAGAGTGGCTTGGTGCGGACCACGACGGCCAGGAGCGCCTAACCTCTTACTACCATGCCACGTTCGCGGACCGCTGAGGAGATCCTTCGCCGACTTGTGTTTCTCGGCGGGCCCACGCGCGCCGAGGCGGCGGTGCACGTGGAGCGGATCGAGGCCCGGGAGGCGAGCCACGCGCCGTGGCCCGCGTGGGCCGACCCGCTGCTGGTCGAGCGGCTGCGGGCGAGCGGGGTGGAAAATCCCTGGTCACACCAGGCGCAGGCGGCCGAACTGCTGCATGCCGGACGGCACACGGTGCTGGCCACGGGCACGGCCTCGGGCAAGTCGGCGGGTTATCTGCTGCCCGCGCTCAGCAGGCTGCTTTCGGACGCGAACGCGGGAAAACGCACGGGAACGGTTCTTTACCTGGCCCCGACAAAAGCTTTGGCCGCAGATCAGGCGCGAAGGCTTCGCGCACTCGACCTGCCCCTGCCCCCCGCCGTTTGCCTGGACGGCGACACCTCCGGCGAGGAACGCCGCTGGATTCGGGAACACGGCGCGTTCATTCTGAGCAATCCCGACATGCTCCACTATTCGATACTTCCCGACCACCGTCGCTGGTCCTCCTTCCTGCGAAGGCTGACGTACGTCGTCATCGACGAGTGCCACGGATACCGCGGCGTCTTCGGCGCCCACGTGGCCGCGGTCATCAGAAGGCTGCGGCGGCTGTGCGCGCACTACGGCGCGGACCCCGTCTTCGCCCTCGCGTCGGCGACCACGGCCGATCCGGAGGCCACAGCGAGCCGCCTGACAGGCCTTCAGGTGACGCCGGTGACCGAGGACGGGTCGCCGCACGGAAGGGTCCTGTTCGCCCTCTGGGAGCCGCCGCTGACCGACGCGAGGGGCGAGCGAGGCGCGCCGACCCGCCGCACGGCCGTGGCCGAGACCGCGACCCTGCTGGCCGACCTGGCCGGAGAACGCGTCCGCACGGTCGCCTTCGTCCGCTCCCGACGCGGCGCCGAACTGGTTTCGGTCATGGCCCGCGAGGACCTGTCCCGCAGCGGCGGCGACGGCACCCAGATCGCCGCCTACCGCGCCGGCTACCTCCGCGAGGACAGACGCGCCCTGGAAGCGGCCCTCCAATCCGGCAGGCTGACGGCCGTGGCCGCCACCAACGCCCTGGAACTGGGCGTGGACATCGCCGGCCTGGACGCGGTCCTGCTCTCCGGCTACCCCGGCACAAGGGCCTCCCTCTGGCAGCAGGCAGGCCGCGCCGGACGCGGCGGCCAGGAGGCCCTCGCCGTCCTGGTCGCCCGCGACGACCCGCTGGACACCTACCTCGTCCACCACCCCGAAGCGCTCTTCGGCAAGCCCGTCGAGGCCACGGTCTTCGACCCGGAGAACCCCTACGTCCTCTGGGGCCACCTCTGCGCGGCGGCGTCCGAACTGCCCCTGCGCGAGAAGGACCTGGAGCTCTTCGGCCCCGGCACCCCCTCCCTCGTCACAGAGCTCACCGCCTCCGGCTGGCTCCGCAAACGCGCCGACGGCTGGTTCTGGACCCGCCCCGAACGCGCCGCCGACCTCAGCGACCTGCGCGGCATGGGCGGCGAGCCCATCCGCATCATCGAAGCCGACACAGGCCGTCTCCTCGGCATGGCCGACGGCGGCTCCGCGGCGGGCGCGGTCCACCCAGGCGCCGTCTACCTGCACCAAGGCGAGGCCTACCTCGTACGCGACCTGGACCTGGACGACGCCATAGCCCTGGTCGAGCCCAAGGACCCCGGCTACGCCACCTACGCCAGGGAGGTGGCGCAGGTCAGGATCGTGCGCGAGGACCGCTCCGAGGACTGGAACCCGCACTGCCGTATCGCCTACGGGACAGTGGCCGTCACCAGCCAGGTGGTCGGCTACCTCAAACGCGACTCCCGCACCGGCCAGGTCCTGGGCGAGGAGCCCCTAGACCTCCCGGAACACACCCTGACGACCAGGGCGGTCTGGTGGACGGTGACGCCCGCGGGCCTGGAAGACGCCCTCCTGGCCTCCCCCGACATCCCGGGAGCCGCCCACGCCGCGGAGCACGCCTCCATCGGCCTACTCCCCCTCTTCGCCGACTGCGACCGCTGGGACCTCGGCGGCCTCTCCGCCGCCGAGCATCCCGACACCGGCCTGGCCACCGTCTTCGTGCACGACGGCCTCCCCGGCGGCGCCGGCTTCGCCGAACGCGGCTACGCCAAGGCCCGCGAGTGGCTCACCGCCACCCTGGAGGCCATCCGCGCCTGCGAGTGCCGCACCGGCTGCCCCTCCTGCGTCCAGTCCCCGAAGTGCGGCAACGGCAACGAACCCTTAGACAAGACGGGTGCCATCCGCCTGCTGGAGGTTTTGCTCAAGCCGAGCTAGCGGGTACATAGCCGTCGTTGTCAGACCGAGAGAAAGCACCTGGTGACGATGGCGAGCGCAACCGCGAGCGCGGAGATACCCACAGCCGGGGGCTGCAACACGGGACGCCCGATCGGACAGACGGCCGACTCCGCACGCGCCGGAGACGGGCATCGCCACGGCAGCGATGACGGGCGTCGCCACAGCACCGGGGACGGGCGCCGCCACGGCACCGGTGACGGGCATCGCCACAATCGCCACGATCACCGCTTCGGCGACGGGCGGGCCGTCGGACAGACCGCGCCGACCACACGCGACCAGGACCACCGCTCCCGGACCGCCGACCGACGGACCCCCGACACCGCGCGCAACCGAGTCGAGCGTTGCCGCATCGGCGGTCGAGGGGCCACCGGATGATAGCCGTGGCTGTGGCCGTGATGATCGGCGTGGTCGCGGTGACGTGCGGGATCGTGGCCGACTCGAACCATGCCGATTCGCTCACTTTTCTCGGCGTGATGGTGAAGACCACCGCCGCGCAGATCTTCCTCACCGGCGCCATCTGTACGTGGGCCCTGTTCGCCTCCCTGTGGTTGTTGTCGATCGGAATAAGACGGTCCAAGGAGCGCGGCATCGAACTCCGCGCGATCAAAGCGCTGCGCACCCGCGGCATCGCGATCGGCCACGACGCGGGACCCGAGGCGGACGCGGAACCAACCATCCGCTTCGACGGCCTGCCGACAGACCTCGCACCTGCGGACTTCCCGCCTGCGGACCTCACGCCTGCGGCCTTCGCACCCGTGGACCGCCCGGCTGCGGACCTCGCGCCCACGGCCTTCGCACCCGTGGGCCTCACGCCCGCGGACTTCGCACCTGCAGACTTCGCGCCCGCGGACTTCGTGCCCGAGTACGAGCGGCGGCGTGCTGAACATGCCGACGGTGCTCGCTTCTATCGGGCCGATCCCTTCAGCTGATCGGTCAGGGTTCGTGGTCGCCTCTTGGTCAGGGTTCGTCGTCGCCTCCCGCTTCGCCGACCGGGCCTGCTCGGCTGGACGCTTGGATGGGGCCCAGGAGAGGAAATACGCGGCGCACGGTCACCGTGCAGTCCAGGGGCTCGCAGCCGCAGCCGACCAGGTCGGCGTTGGAGCGGATTGCTGCGGTTTTTGCCGCGGCGCAGGGGTTCGAGTCGGCTTGCATCACCAGGTTGTGCAGGGCGGCTGACGCTGCTGCCAGGGCCGCGGAGTCAGCCGCGCGATCGGTGGAATGGCGGGCGCTCTCGGCCGTGAGCCAGAGAAGCGCCCAGCCGGTTGCAGCCGAGATGAGCAGGAGGATGCTCAGCGACCAGATCGTCGCGGAGCCCTGCTCGCTGCGGCGCCTCGAGTTCGGTGTGGTCATGGCGGCTCCGGGGCTTGGCACGCAGCGACGCGTGGCTCGCAAGGGACTGTCGCGGTCGCGGTTATGCGGATTGACGGCAGGAATCTGCTCACGATGGGCTGGTCGCGGGCCACCTCCACGGTCATCGCGCCGCCATCGGACCAGGAGGACGCTTGGGCGCCGGATGGGGCGTAGCGGGCGGCGAACCCCGGCAGTTGGGCGGCGGGGGCGCCTCGGGCCAGAGCTCGGGCCGCCTCCCAGGCCGCGTCGGCGCAGCGGATCTGGCCTGCCGCAAGGAGGACGACGAGGGCAAGCGCGTAGCCGATTCCGAAGATGATCGGGAGCAGCAGGGCCGTCTCGGCGGTGACGTAGCCGGATTCGGATTCATCGCGGTGGCTGCTCATCCGGCGAGGCTCAGCGCGCGGTGCAGAAGCGCGGACAGGGCGGACGAGACGGCTCCGCCGGTGACCAGCTTGTAGAGCACGACGGCGAAGGCGCAGGCCGCAAGCGTGCCGATGGCGTATTCGGCGGTGGTGGTGCCTCGTTCGTCCTGGATGAGGAGGGTTCTTATTCGGCGGATCGTCATGGCTTTCTCCTTTCGGGCGGCCTTAGCCGCGGAGGTGGGGCAGGAGCCCTAGAGCGGTCGGAACCACTCCCAGGCAGATGAATGCGGGCAGGAAGCACAGGGTCAGCGGGGCGGTCGCTCGGACGCCGACGGCGCGGACCTCGGCGGACAACGCGTCGGCTGCCGCCTCGCGCAGTTGTCTCGCTGCTCGCCCGACGGTGGTCGCGGCGGGGGCGCCGGTGCGCTCGGCTCGGATGACGGCCGAGGCCAGCGGGGCCGTCGTCTCGTCCAGAGCCAGGGCGCTCCAGGCGGCTTGGGGATCGGCTCCGGCGAGTACGGCTGTGGCGGCGTCGTGGAAGCGGCAGGCCACGAGGTTGATTCCGGTCAGCATGCTGCGATCTCGGTTGGCGCCACCGAAGGCTTTGGCGACGGTCACGGCCGCGTGGGCTGGTTGCAGGCCCGCTGCCAGCCCGGCGGCGAAGAGGTCGGCGAGCGGCGGAACTTGCGCTGCCAGCCGGGTCTTCTCGCGGAGCTCGGCCTTGGCACGCTGGCGGGATAGCCAGACGTAGGTGCCGATGGCTCCTGCCACGCCTGCGGGGAACGCGGCTGCTCCTCCGATGGTCATGGCGGCGAGCAGGCCGCCGAGCACGACCCAGGCGAGCTCGGGGATGTTGGGCCGTTGGAGGCGGATGGCGGCTAGGGGGATGGAGGGGCGGGCCGCCCGGGCGGGACTCGGGAGGCTGGGGAATGTGGGCCAGCGGCTGCCTCGGAGCACGAGGGCGCAGAAGGCGAGCAGCATTGCGAGCGCGATCTCCAGGGCTCGAAGGCCTAGATCGGGCCAATGCAAGGTTCCGATATAGGTCGTCATGCGGCGATCTCCAGTGCTGATAGGGCTAGACCGGACCATTGCGAGGTTCCGACAAAGGTGGTCATCCCGCGATCTCCAGTGCCCGTCGGGCTAGACCGGGCCGATGCGAGGTTCCGACAAAGGTCGTCATGCCGCGACCTCCAGCGCTCGTAGGCCTAGACCGGGCCAGTGCAGGGTTCCGATATAGGTCGTCATGCGGCGATCTCCCATGCCCGGAGGGGCTAGACCAGGCCGATGCTGGGCTCCGATATACGTCGTCATGCCGCGGTGTCTTCTGGTCGGAGACCGGCTACTAGGCGGTCGGTCCAGAGGAGGCCGAGGAGGTCCAGGCCTACGCCTGTCGCGAGGCTGAGTTCGCCGATCGTGTTGTGCAGGACGATGTTCAGGGGGTTGGCGTCTAGAGCTAGGCCCAGGGCGAAGCCGAAGATGGGGAGGGCCGAGAGCAGCAGGATGGTGGCTCGGATTCCGGCTAGTTCCACTTCCGTGGCGCGGAGTCTTGCGCTTTCGGCGCGTAGGCCTTCTTCGATGCCGCTGACGGCGTCGGCCAGGGCGATGCCGTGGCGGTCGGCGGCGTACCAGCAGGCTGCCAGGGCTCGGAGTGCTCGGCGGCCGGGTTTGGACGCGTGGGTCGTGAGGAGCGTTGGCAGCTCTACCGCGTGGCCGGGTCTGCAGGCTTCTTCGGCCAGGTCGGCCAGCTCGGGGCGTGACCAGACGGCCGAGGTGAAGGCCGTGCGCGGCTGGAGGCCTGCTTCTAGCTCGGCGCGTAGGGCGGTGCAGAGGGCGGTGATGGCTTCCCGCTGGGCGTCGTGCTCGGACCAGCGGCGTTGCCGGGAACGGCGGAACGCGAGCACGGCTACTACCGGGGGCAGGATGAAGAGGGGCATCAGGGAACGTAGGCCGACGGTGCACAGGACCGCGGTCAGGACGACGGTTGTGACGATGACGTTGGCGCTGGGCTTGCGGAACTCCCCTGCGCGGAGGTTCGGCAGCCGCCAGCGGTGCGGCGGGGCCGTTGTGACCAGGGCTTGCTGGGTCATTGCGATTCTCCGTCCGCGGCGGCGCGGGGGCGGGGGATCCAGGGCACGCGGTTGCGGTACTCCTCGGCCACCAACCGCGGGTAGTCCGGCTTTTCGGGGCGGGCCGGGCCGAATTCGGCTTCGAGGAGCTCGCGGCCCGGCCATTCGCGGGTGCGGCCGGAGCGGTCGAAGCTCAGGGCCAGCGCGGCCTGAAGGGGGCCGTTGGCGGTCTTGCGGCGGAGTACGGCGATGGAATCGAGCCTGCGGCGGCCGTCCGGGTCGCGTACGAGATGCAGGGTGACGCGGACCGCTGCGGCGGCCTGGCTGTGCACGGCTTCCCGGGAGATTCCGGCGAGCATGCCGAGGGCCTCGATCCGGGCGGGGACGTCCTGGGGGCGGTTGGCGTGCAGGGTGCCGCAGCCGCCCTCGTGGCCGGTGTTCAGAGCCGAGAAGAGGTCGACGATCTCGCCGCCCCTGGCCTCGCCGAGGATGATCCGGCTGGGGCGCATGCGCAGGGATTGGCGGACGAGCTCGCGGACGGTGATCCGGCCGCGGCCCTCCTGGTTCGGGGGCCTGGCTTCCAGGCGGATGACGTGCGGGTGGTCGGGGGCGAGCTCGGTGCAGTCCTCGATGAGGACCAGCCGCTCCGCCGGGTCGGCCAGGGAGAGGAGCGTGGACAGCAGGGTGGTCTTGCCGGTGCCCGCTCCGCCGGTGATCAGGAAGGAGATGCGGCGGCGGACCAGTTCGGTGAGGAGTTCGACCGCCTCGCCGGCCAGGGTGCCCGTGGAGTGGAGTTCGGCGAGCGTGTAGCTCTGGCGGCGGGGGACGCGGAGGCTGATCGACGTCCCCTCGACCGCCAGCGGCGGGAGGATCGCGTGCAGGCGGGTGCCGTCGGGCAGCCGGGCGTCGACGAAGGGGCTGGCATCGTCTACCCGGCGGCCGGCGCGGATGGCGAGCCTCTGGGCATAGGCGCGCACTGATTCCTCGTCGGGGAAGCAGCTCGCCACCCGCTCGAGCTTGCCCTCGCGTTCCAGCCACATGGCCGAGGCTCCGTTGATGAGCACGTCGGTGACGGAGGGATCGCGGAGGTAGGCGGCGATCGGGTCGGTGCCGAGGAACTCCTCGCAGATGACCTGGGAGAGGGCGTCGATGCCCTTCGGGCCCAAGAGGCAGCCCTCCTCGGTCAACGCCGCGGCCACGACAGCGGGCTCGGGGGTCAGGGTTCCGGCGGCGAGGCGGTCCTTCATGGCGCGGATCAGGCCGCCGTGCGGGTCGACCAGGTGCGGGTTCATGCGGTCACCAGGCCGAAGAGCGAGTCGACGAAGCGGCCGCAGAAGCGGTCCAGCGAGGCGCGGTGGATATGGGAGCGGTCGCGGCCCGCGCGCAGCACGCCGCTCAGGGGCAGCCGCAGGTACTCGGCCAGGCGTTGCGGGCTGAGCAGGTCGCGGCAGGGCAGCCGGGCGACGAGGCCGGGCCTTGGACCGTCGGAGCCGAGCTGGTCGAGCAGGCGGCGCGCGGAGACCAGGGCGCGTTCGGCGACCGGGGCCACGAGCAGGCTGTGCGTGGCGTACGCGGCGGCGAGCCGGGTCGAGTCGCCCAGATAGCGGGGCAGGTCGACGACCATCAGCTCGGCCTCCGGGGCCATGCTGCCGAGCGCGTGCGCCATGGATTCGGGCGGGATCGGCCTGCCGTCCGGGCGGGCGCAGGTCAGCAGCGAGAGGCCGGAGCCGTCCGCGGCGCCCTCGGAGCGGTGCCGGCCCGCCGACAGGTCGTCGGACAGGATGGTCTCCAGGCCGCCGCCGAGCGGGTCGCCGTCCACCAGGACGACCGCGCGGCCGCTGTGCAGGGCGCTGCGGGCCAGGCCCGCGGCGAGGGTGGACGCCCCGGCGCCGCCGCAGCCGCCGAACACGGCGACGCAGGGTGCTGAGGTCAGGCGGGGCGGGCTGGGTGACATGGCGGCGGATCCCTTGCTCGGCGGGGGGCCGGACGCGTTCTGCGTCCGCGAGATCACCATCGGCCACCGGGATCACCGCACGCCAGCCCACCTGCGGAATCTGTGGATAAGCCCGTCCCCAGCCTGTGGATGAGTCCGCGAAGCCCCGGGATGGATGGGCGCTTCGAGCCCGTCGGCGGGCGAGATCTTCCCACGACGGGCGGAGAAAGCTGAGGGGCGGAAAAGGGCAAAAAAGAACGGCCGCCGCGCACCGGGGATCTTGCCTGTGGTGCCGGGTCGACCGGGAGAAAAGGACGACCCCCGCCGGGGGGGAGAGCGGGGGTCGTCACCCTGGCGCGGCTCGGGGGGGAGGAGCCGGGCCAAGGCTGCACGGTCGCGAACGATCCGTGACTTCCATGGTGTACCCGAACCGCGTTAAAGGCAAACTGGCGCCCCCGGGGCTACGCTGAACGGTGGAGTACGCGCCCTGGACCTGCGCATTTTCGAGGGCCGACGGCGAACTTCCGCCACCTGCCCGGGCTCGCGCGGCCGTTTCCGGCGCCCGTGCGCGGCGGCCCGGCCGGGCGGCCGAGCACGTATGCTCTCCTCATGCGCACGGCGGCGTTCTTCGACCTCGACAAGACCATCATCGCGAAGTCCTCGACCCTGGCCTTCGGACGCTCCTTCTACCAGGGCGGCCTGATCAACCGGCGGGCGGTCCTGAAGACCGCGTACGCCCAGTTCGTGTACCTGGCGGGCGGCGCGGACCACGACCAGATGGAGCGCATGCGGCAGTATCTGTCCGACATGTGCACCGGCTGGGACGTCGGGCAGGTGCGCGAGATCGTCGCCGAGACCCTGCACGACCTGATCGACCCGCTGATCTACCAGGAGGCGGCCGATCTGATCGCCCAGCACAAGCAGGCGGGCCGCGACGTGATCATCGTGTCCTCCTCCGGCGCCGAGGTGGTCGAGCCGATCGGCGAGATGGTGGGGGCCGATCGGGTGATCGCCACTCGGATGGTCGAGGACGAGGGCCGCTATACGGGTGAGATCGCCTTCTACGCCTACGCGGACAACAAGGCGACGGCGATCAAGGAGCTGGCCGAGTCCGAGGGCTACGACCTCGGCGAGAGCTACGCGTACAGCGACTCGGCGACCGACCTGCCGATGCT